>NZ_NIBU01000056.1 GCF_002632485.1 Xenorhabdus innexi
ACTTGTCATTGTTGCGGTCATAAAACGGAAGATATGCCTTTGTCGGTTCGTCAGTGGGATTGTCCATCTTGTGGCACTATGGATATAGACCGCGACTTAAACGCGGCTCTCAATATCCGTGATAAAGGCATTCTGGAATTAAAGGCGGCTGGACGGTCGTTTCTGCTTATGGAAGCTGCGTAAGTCTCGATACTATCGAGCAACGGCTAACGAAATAAGAAGCATCGCCCGATAGGGTGGTGAGAAGTCACATAAATGCAGTGCATCGGATGAACCAGTATCAAGCAAAAAATTTTGCTTTTTTCCATTAATTTCAATAGATGCCACTGGTTGAGAATATTTATCCAACTGAACATGCATATGCATGATTTTTTCAGAAGCTATGGCATTTGTGACAAACAATGAAGCAAGAGAAGAACAAGCGATAAATGCGGTTACTCTAATATTTTTATTGAGTGCAAAAAGCATGAGAACCCTCGACGTTATTGTGTGTTTTTAATCCAGAAATCCTATCTACTGCTACAAACATTGGTAGATGACAGGTGACAAATACTCTCAGTGATATTTATATTAGTTAATTTCTTTCAATATGTTGTGTTCTTCCACCGCTTTAGACAAAGTAGAACAAAAACTCAATTGCCCCTGAATCGGTATGATTTTAGCTCTTGCCAGTGTTTTTAGCGGCTGAAAGGGGATATCGCAAACAACAACGTGCTTCGATTCTTTAGCCATTTCGCGAACGAAATTCTGAAAAGCGTGTAACCCGCCTGCATCCAGAACAGGAACAGCATCCCACTGCATAATGATGTTCTGATATTCAACACTTTTTTCTTTTAATTCAGTAAAGATACGCTCTGCGGCGGCAAAGAAAAGTGGCCCGTTAATTCGGATCACCAATAACCCTTTTTTAGCATCTGTTATTGAAGATGTGCTGATACGGGTCATATTAGCGATTTTACGCATAAACAGCAGTGATGCCAGAACGATGCCGACAGTGATTGCGATCACCATATCAAACAGGACGGTTAATGACATACACAGCAGCATCACAATAATGTCATCTCTGGGAGCATGGCGTATTAAGTCCACAACTTTATGGGCTTCGCTCATGTTCCAGGCCACAATCAGCAGAATTGCGGACATTGCAGCTAGCGGTAAGTATGAAAGCATTGGTGCAAGGAACAGTAATGTTAATAAGACCAGCAAGGAGTGAATAACTGTAGCAACCGGAGAAGTTGCTCCGGCCCGCACATTAGCCGCAGAGCGGGCAATAGCTGCGGTTGCTGTGATCCCACCAAAGAAGGGGGCTGCAATATTACCTAAGCCTTGTCCAATCAGCTCACTGTTGGAATGATGTTTTTTCCCTGTCATACCATCAAGAATGACAGCGCACAGCAAAGACTCAATCGCACCCAGCATAGCCATTGAAAAAGCGGCGGGCATTAATGCAGAAATTGTATGCCAACTGATATCAAAAGCAGGGGCATCAGGTAAATTCCACGGTAATACAAACTGGGGCAGAATTGGCGGAATGCCCTGACCCTGAGTGCCATCCTCCAGTGTATAACTGAATGAAGAGCCTATAGTGGCGACATCATGCCCCAATAGGTGCATTATTCCCATAACCGCAGTACCGGCAGCTAAAGCGGGTAAATGCCCCGGTAACTTTAATCCCAGTTTGGGCCAGAAGATTAATATCAGAAGCGTGGTCAGGCCAATGATTGTGTCGCTGATATGAAATGAGGGGATTGCCCGAAAGAGAGTAATAACTTTATCAATATAATCTTCGGGAACATAACCGGGTTGCAGGCCAAAAAAGTTTTGTATTTGCATGGTGGCGATGGTGATAGCAATACCGGACGTGAACCCAAGTGTTACAGAAAGCGGAATATATTCGATAAGACGGCCAAGACGTGCCAGTCCCATAATAATCAGGAGCACGCCGGACATGAGTGTCGCTATCAACAAACCACTCAGGCCAAACTGTTGTGAGACAGGGTAGAGGATGACGACAAAAGCAGCAGTCGGCCCGGATACGCTATAACGTGAACCGCCGGTAATGGCGATAACTATACCTGCGATAGCAGCAGTATAAAGGCCATACTGTGGTGCAACGCCACTCCCTATAGCCAGAGCCATTGCCAGCGGAATGGCGATAATACCCACAGTAATCCCGGCAATGATATCTTTGACAAAACGTGGAAAAGAGTAAGATTCTTTCCAACAGGAGTCAATAAATGCGCTAAATAGACGTATTCCATTGATTTTAAGAGTATTCATTTAAATTAAAACCTAAAAAAGTAAATCAACTACAAGGTGGGTTGGAGTCACAAAGCTAAGAATATCGCTTTTATCGTCCAATAAAGGTGTTATACGTCAAAAAGTTACTTGATAGATTAGCGTTGAATAAATAAAAATCAATCGGATACTGTTTCAATATAAGCCAGCCTTAACTGGCTTATATTGTTTTTTTCAGTGATAAATACGTTTAGCGATAGAAACGGAAAAAATTCCCCAGTTATCCGTTAACTGATATAACTTTTCAAAACCGGCTGCTTCTACTAAAGCATCCATTTCTCCCTGTGTACGAAGTCGCATAACCCACGGCTGATTTTCCCGGTGACTCGAAAGAACACGGGCAATAATTTCAAGCTGTGGATGCCACGGTTGACAGGTATATATCAGATAGCCATTTTCTGTAATTGCTTCGGCAAGGCCGTGTAAAGAGTTTCTGACCAAATTATTATCAGAAAATAGTTCATAGAGACCCGAAACAATGCCCAGTGTTGGTGCTGGTGTTATTGAGGCTATACTGTCGGCATCAAAAGCATTGCCGATAACAAACCGGATTTTGTCTGATAAATACCGTTCTGCAATATCAGCCCGCCCCTGATGCACATTAATATCGCTATAATCCCTGAGTAAAACCGAATCAACTTTACCGAACTCATTAATAGCATCAAGTACATATCGCCCATGTCCGGCGGCAATATCGACAATGTGTACGGGCATTTTTTGTTCATGCAAACAACGGATAGCGTGTTGGATCAGCATTTCAATATGAATTTTACGTTGTCGTATTCCACGCCAGCCAATATTGTTCAGATAATATTTATCCAGCAATCTTCCCCAAACGCCCTGACCCTGAGGTTGGTTACGGTAAACGTAATCCAGTGTAGAGCCGGAATCAAATCCGGTTGTAAGACCCAGTTGTATCCCTTCTGAAGCTTTACCCAAAGAAGTTTCCATTGCTTTACGCATTAATTGGTAAGCGATATTTTTCGGACTGAAACGGGGAAGTGGAGTATTGAGGGCACGAAATTCATCGGCTGAACAGCTCCAGCGATCTACCTGAGCGTAGTTATGCTGATAACGTGGCTGAGCAAAAACGCGTTCCAGAAAAAGCCGGATCTTATCAAAAATAAGATGGCGATCTTTTTCACCCAGCGTATCGTGATAAAAACCTGTCATGACATGTTTTTCTTTTATCGGGCTGCTTAACTGTTGATAGAACTGGTGCTGTGGTTTAGCGTTCACAACATAATCACTGCCTGAAAGAAACAATTGAGTAGGAAGTGTGATCGCTGCTGCATTTTTAACGACACGCTCTGAGGTTTGGTAAAGTTCCAGCAGAATATTGACCGCAATTTCACGGGTGATTAGTGGGTCGTTATTATAAGACGCAATACGGGCTTCATCGTGGGTTAAAAACTTCGCTTTTATATAAGAGTTAACGAAGAAAACACCCCGTATTTTCTGCATCAATTGTAATCCCTTGGTAGCAAAAGGAATATATAATTTAATATCAAATGCCGGAGCAGCAAGGATCATTGCCCGGATTTTCGGTGCATAATCATGTACCCAAGCGGACACAAGCACCGCGCCGACACTCTGACCAATCACCACAATATTCTCCATCGCAATGTTATAGTTAGCGGCAATAAACCGAACGAATTCATCTACATCACGAATTGATGTACCGACTGACGGACTGTAGCCACGTGCTCCTTTTGTCAGACCGTGACCACGGGCATCCCACGCAAAGACAGCAAAGTCAGGCAGATTGAGTTCATCAACAATATGCTGGATGCGTCCGGAATGTTCATGACCACGGTGAAAAATAATAAGCGCTTTTTCTGCTTTAATTTGTTGTTGTGCCCAGTGGCGATAAAACAGAGATACGTTATCAGATGTAGTGAAATAGTGTTCTTCAGCAATACGCTGCGTGAATGTTTGAGTCATTGCGGAGGCCTTATCGGGGTTGTGATTGTTTAGTTTGCTTGATTTCATGGAGAGCTTTGGCAACCCGCTGATAGCAAGTCATTAAGAGTAAGATGGCGATAAAAGGAAACAGGTAACTACTCCAACTTAAGGCCGAAGGAAAAATAGCAATAATCAACCCATAAGTGCCAAAAGTAACAGCCCGATCACTTTTTCCCATCGGGCCATCATAACGTCGTGATGCGCCGATTGTTTGCGTTAATACGCCAATGAATTCAGTCAGAATGGTTAGAAATAAAATAATCAATAAGCTGACGCTGCTGACATCAGGTAAAAAACAGAAAGGCAGGTAGAGGGCAACATCAGAAATAACATCCCCTAATTCATTATAAATAGCGCCTAAGTGTGATTTTTGATTATATTCTCGCGCCAGCATTCCATCGATTGCATTCAGTGCCATACGAATAAACAGAAAAATGGGCAGTATCCAATACAAAAAAGGCGAGGGAAATAAACTTAATAATAAACCGATAAAAAGTGATAAGAACAGTGCGGCTAATGTGGTCTGATTGGCAGTATATCCCAACCGGTGAAAGTGTATGACAATAGGGCGAAGCAGGCTCTGAAAACGGGGCTTTAGATCATATATAGTCATTATTTCCTAGATCCGTTAGAGGTAAAAATGTTAACAACATTAATGTAGCATGTGATACCTCATAATTATGAGAAGAAAAGCATACTATGTTCTTTGTATTTTAAATTATCTCTTTAGATAATGTCGTTATGAAGTATTTAACCAAAGAGCGAGGCAGAGAATTTGGACTGCTGCAAGAAACGATGCACTATTTTTGGCATAACGGGGCACCATACCACGCCAGCGATTCACATGGAGAAAAACATTTTCAACCAAACGCCTGACCTGAGTCGATAGAATTCTCGATCATATTTTCGTTTAGCTTTGCGATTTTTGCGGCTCGGAATTTGCACCTCCATGCCTTGGTTTTTCGCTTGTTCAGCGATGACATCACTATCATAGCCTCTATCCGCTAATAAATGTAATGCAGAAGTATTATTGAAGATGAGCCATAATTAATCCGTTGAACCTTAATATAATTAGAATAATTAACTGAATATTCTTTGAAATGGAGATCTTACAGGATGCCTAAAAATATATAGATAAGCTAGAATTTAAAACCTCCTCAATTTCAGATTTTGGTGTATATAGCCGCCATATCATTTTTCCTTCATCATTCTCCCAAGGCGGAGATGTAGGTTGACCATTAAGCCAAAATTGAATTTTATTCTGCACGTTAATATTATTTCTGTTTCGGTATATCCATCTCAACTCATGAGCAGTTATATCAGTCTTACCTTCAGCGTATTTTATTTTTTTCACCACATATCTCATATCGATACCATCAAGAATAAAATGTACGTTATTATTCTTTACTAGATCCAGATCACCATTGCTCATGGTTATCCACGATAATCCTGCCTTACATTTTCTCGAAAATATTTTGCCTTTGCTTTCCGGTGTGGTTTTATATGAAGTGTGATATTTGGGGTGATTACTAATATGTGAAGTAAAGCTCTTATGATAAGGGTACTGTTTTGTTTTATGCATATACTTATATCGGTCTGGCCACTCTGGAAAAGTTTTTTCTGCTGGAATTATAAATTGATCTATGGTTACAGCTCGTGTGTATGAATGTAATTCCTGAGAATATTTAATACTTTTAAAGGGTGGGTATTGTTTAATGTAATGTACCCTTTGTGCATGTAATCCATAAATTAGATCCCCAACTTTTAATGCTCGTGTGAAAGGTGTTTGAAATGGCATTTTTCTTCTCCTTGATTTATCTGTGAATTTATATTGAAAATTAAAAATTATATTAAATTGATTATGGATAAACGTAATTTTGATAACAAGATACTCCTGTTAGAGTGTGAATTTCCATCAATTTATTCTTAACTATCAGTAGGGTGGGGCTTGCCGATAGAGAGAATATATTAATTTGCCTTTCCTAATTGATTCATTTCTATTAAAAGTAATTAATTGTATTAAAGGTCTATTTTTATAGAACCGGATGAAAAGCAAGTATTTATATCAAGTGCTATTATTTGTTTTTATGTATTGCGAAATATTTGGCATTGAAAGAACCGATTGTAATTATTAATCGCCTTTATTGACAACACGCTTTATAGCCCTAGACTGGCATAACTAAAACGTGTTTTTATCTGAGATGGAGGTGTTGCATGGCTGTAACTGAAAGTCTGATAAATACTTATATTGAATCGGATGCACTTGATTTGGCGAAATTAGTGAAGCAGGGGGAAGCCACTCCTGAAGAGCTGGTAGAAGTAGCTGTTACGTGTATCGAACGTCTTAACCCTGAACTTAATGCGGTGGTTCATAAACTCTATGATATGGGCAGAGAAGCCTCAGCTTCTGCTGATTATTCCGCTCCCCTTGCCGGAGTCCCATTTTTACTTAAAGAACAGGCCTCTTTAAGAGATAAAACATAACCCTAAATTTTTATAAGCTAGCATAATTTAATAAATTGGATGAAGGTGGATAATTGTCCAGAGCACAGCGTCTATTATCCCTGATGGAAATGTTACGCAACTATCATTTTCCGGTTCAGGGAAAGGTATTAGCCCAGAAGATGAATATTAGCTTAAGAACCCTTTATCGGGATATTGCTACTTTGCAGGAGCAGGGAGCCATTATTGAAGGGGAGCCGGGGGTAGGGTATGTCTTAAGGCCGGGTTTTGTTTTGCCACCGCTGATGTTTACCCAGAATGAAATCGAAGCACTGGCATTAGGGGCTAACTGGGTCGCTAAACGAGCCGATCCACAACTGAGCGGCTCGGCAAAGCATGCCATCAATAAAATTGCAGCCGTTATCCCGGCAGAGTTGAAGCAGCTTCTGGAGAGCAGCTCTTTATTAGTCGGGCCTGCGGAAACCGTGTTCCAGCCAGTGATCGATATTCCATCAATAAGGCGAGCCATTCGTACCAGATGTAAAATCACTTTTACTTACCGGGATCTGAAAGAACGTGATTCAGCAAGAACCATCTGGCCGTTTGCATTAGGCTATTTTGAAAATGTCAGTATTGTGATTGGCTGGTGTGAACTACGGGAAGCATTCCGCCATTTCCGATCTGACAGAATTATGAGTCTTCATGTTGAAAAGCAGAGTTATCCCCGCTCAAGGCAATCTTTACTTAAAGAGTGGCGAGAATTTCATAATATTCCTCACTGATCAGATAACTCTGCTGACAAAAACTGTCACTTGGTATTGATACCTTACAACTATTCTAAGTAGCACATGTAATAGTTGGAGGTATTTTATGCTGGTTCTGTCTTTTTCTACCCCTGTAAACGCTGATCCATCCCACATTTGGGCTCATTATGTCGATTTTGAATTAAGGAAAAAATGGGAAGTTGATCTTGAGTCCTTTCAATTTGAAGGTGAAGTAAAAACCGGACAATACGGCAGAATGGTATTGAATGGCATGCCAGAAATTCGTTTCTATCTTTCACATATTGAAATCAATAAAGAATTTACTGATCAGGTTAGTCTTCCACAGATAGGAACTTTAACTTTTTCTCATCAAATTATTCCGGATGAAAGCAATGTGGAGCATCAGATTAAAGTGACGGTATCACTTAACCCTGATGTGAATGTGCCTGCTATTCAGGCGCAGAATTTCTTCAAGCAAGTTACACATGATTTAGTTGAAACAGTATTGAGGCTAAAAGCGGTTGTGGAATAAATATAAAAATAAGGAAAATTACAATATATCAGTATGTTAATTAATTCTGATGAAACGTCTTAAACCAATGTGAGGGTAATATGGAAACAATAGTGGCTAAACCTAATCTTCAACTTATTTATGTTTCTGATATAACACGTTCAACTTCATTTTATACGATGGTTTTCAATTCTGAACCGGTATTTATCAGCCCGCGTTATGTCGCATTTTCTGCTGGGGGAGAAGCTCTGTTTGCTATTTGGTCAGGAGGAACAGAACCAGATTTGAGAACTCCACGATTTTCTGAGATTGGCATCATGTTACCAAATAGCGGGGATGTTGATAAATTATTTGAAAAATGGAAACAGGAACCAAAAATTAAAATATTACAGGAGCCTTACACTGACGTATTTGGCCGAACGTTTCTTATTGAAGATCCTGATGGTCATATTATTCGGGTTTGTCCTTTGGATTAAAAGAAGGGCATCATTGTGACTGATGAACTGTCTGCATCAGCATAAGGCGAAGAAAACCCACTCAGGAATAATTATAATAAGAGCCTATATGAATTAGGCTCTTCAGATTTGGTCGCCCCGTTGTATAGCCAGAATAATGGCTGCTTGGTGATAGAGCCGATTATACTGATTAAAATGATGATGAGTAAGTTTAACACTTGCTTATCTACGTCCCAATAATACTTCTAATGGGTTCGTCCATCTGTTTGGGCAATGCTTATGTTTAACTTTTGTTGCAAAATTTTTTTCCGCTAGCTTATTACATAATTCAGCTACTTTTCGTGGAGTCCATATACCCCATCCGTCAAAATTAAATTCATTTTCATTTAAATGCTCACGTACACCGCCAGCTATTAATATATTGGCAACAACTGTTGAGCAATTATTTGTAAGTAATTTGTAATAATAGTTATCCTGTGCGCTTTTGTGTTCACCTAGCATTTTATTGACATCAAGATCATATAAATCATATAAAACATCACATTTAAGTTCAATGTCATGATCAAGTTGACGCCAATTCGTATCGGCTATTATTGGTTTTTTTATAAAGCTTTTAATATGGCCTCCTGGTCTAAAATCAACCCCTCTGTTTGTAAAATTACCATAATCATCTTTAGACAGAGTTGAAAGTGTTGTTCGTGTTTTTTGTATTTTTTGATTGCCATCATCATCAATATAATGTGTATCAACAAGATGTCCAACATCAAAAGAATTAATATCTCCAATGTACATAGAAGCGTGAGTGCCTTTTAAGTACTCAATATATACAGTTGCACTAACAGGTCTCGGATCCATGCTGATATCTCGTTAATATGAACATGAATTTAATATAGCGTTCTTTTCTGGCATGAATATCAATCCATCATCAACGAATTAAATTTTATTATAAAGTATTAGGGGGCTGTTGATGTTTTATGGAGGGGATTCTAGCGACCTTAAAGTCGGAGCTGGTTTGTTCGAAAGCCAATGAATGTTTGTCTCAGTGTGGCAGTACCCTTTTCGGAAATCCAGATTGTAACCTATCTCAATTCTGCCTTGCTATTGGAAATCACAGACATTATGCCATAGTATTATTAGTAGGCTCTTTTAAAAATCAGGGAACTGAAATGGAGGAAGATATGTCAATCCTGATGATTATCAAAGAAACTCCGGTATGGGTTTGGATCTTATTTGTCGTTTTGGTTCTCCGGGGAATTAAGGCATTAGATGACAGAGAAATGACTGTCAATCGTTTATTCTTATTGCCAATCGTATTTTTTATCTGGGCCGTTTACGTTGTGTTGCATGAAACTGTTTTTCAGGCTTCTGCATTATTAGCACTTGCTGTGGGGATATTGCTGGGTATTGGAATAGGCTGGAAACTATGGAGCACTCAGCCCCGTTTAAGACAAAAGCCTGACAGTAATTTAGTTATCCGAGCAGGTACACCTTTAACTCTGATAACTATCCTTATCATTTTTTGCGTTAAATTCATTCTTTCTGCAACGGTTGCAATACATCCGGTTCTAACACATTCCTTGAGCTTTAATTTACTATTTGGCTTTGCCAGCGGTTTGTTAGATGGCGTTTTTTGGGGTGGAACACTGAATCTTTATGTTTCTTATTATAAAGAACGACAAAAAATCACTTAATGGTTTATTTGTAATAAGATGACAAATTTTTTGCTGACAGGTCATGTCAGCAAAAAATAAATGTTCACATTAAATGATGATATGTTCTTTTTTATTCTTCTGATTCTTATATATTTTTCTTGCTCTGAATAGAGGGATAATGGATACGATAATGATGAGTAAATTAATAATGCAAGATATTATATATGTCTGATCGTAGGTAATGCTCTCTGTAATAAATGGGATGTAATTATTTAGGATAAAATAGATGGCTGACAAAGAAAGAAAGGAGAAGTAAATAAATGACAGAGAGAATGAAAATATAATAAATAAATCTATTTTTTCCACTACTATATCTTTTTTTCCTTTCATAAAATCAAAGAAAGAAATGTATTTCTTTTTTCTTCTTGCTATTTCATTTAAGATTATAACATAAAAAGCGAGAGCGACAGTCAATGCTTTTTTTAAAATCAAGCTATAGATTAATATTGATGCTATTATTATTTCGTATGATGTGAAATTAAAATAATATAAATTAAAGCAGATATAAAAACTATTTAATATTATTAAAGCTAATGCAAATATATTGCTGACGATGTAGTAGGTTAAATATTTTTTGCTCATAAGTATCCTATGCTTTACTTACTTAAATGTATTCTTTATTGTGTGTAAATTGAGCGAATTTGTTACTTTATTTGTTATCACTAGTAACAACAAAGTATTATAAAGAATAAATTTTGTTAATCAAACACCAAACACAATGAAAGGAAAGAACAGGAGCAGAAAAATACTTTAATCAAATATTAGTTGTATTGTAATGGCAAAAGGGAAAAATTTAATTAATTGGGGGGATATTACTTTATTAGTGGCGGTGAGGGAGGGATTCGAACCCTCGATACGTTTTCACGTATACACACTTTCCAGGCGTGCTCCTTCAACCACTCGGACACCTCACCGTGTTTTGATTTTCAGTTTATGACAAAATATGGCGGTGAGGGAGGGATTCGAACCCTCGATACACTTTCGCGTATACACACTTTCCAGGCGTGCTCCTTCAGCCACTCGGACACCTCACCACATTTTGTCATTTCAGCAACTCAATCTGTATTCGTCGCTGCAACGGGGCGCTACTATAGGGAAAAGCAGGGCAGGCGTCAACAGGCTTATCACGATTTTTTCGCGCTTTTTGATTGATTAGACAAATAAAAAACAATTTGCATGCTTGATAAGCATTTATAGTAGCAGATAGCACTTTTTAAATTGTTTTTAATCTGAGTCCATATAGTTTTTCCTGTAATTTAGGGTGCTGATGCTAAGCGTCTGGCTGCTTCAACAACAGAAGCCCTGCGTCTGGCATGCTCTTGCTGATTATCCGAGCCTGTCAACATGCGCGCTACCTGCGGTACTGCTGACCACCATCCGGCCAGAGACAATACCAAGAATGCCAGATGATCGGGGGCCAAAGTTTGTGTAATTGACCCTTGCTGCTGCCCATCAGCTACTGCCTGAACCTTGGAACTATAGTATTCGCGCCGTTGCTCTTCATCGGGAACTTCACCATCAAAAATTAACCCTTCCCAGCGCATAAGGCGGCTCAGTTCAGGGTGTTCGCGGTGATAATCATAGGCTTTCCCTGCATATTCCGCGAGTTCCTCAACTGTGAAAGGCTTAACCGGAACTTCCTGAGCTACTTTGGCTAATTCACTACGCAATACTGCTGAAAATAATGCTCGTTTATCACCAAAATAATTGTAAATGCGTTCTTTATTTACTCCGGCTAACTTAGCAATCTTTTCAAGAGTAGTACCATCAGGCCCAAAATGGGCAAATTGTTTTACTGCTGCGTCTAAGATCCTGCGCTTTGTTCCTTCTGTATCCCAAGCCATAATGTTGTATTCCTGTTAATCAGTTGTTGCTATTACAAAAATAATACTATAATAATATCCAACGTTTTAGTTGGATATTGAATATCGACATACTCGTCACTAATTAAAGCATGATTCAGATATTCCACACTATCCTCTGCATTGGCAGGGTGATATCCCATCATTTGCAGCACGCAGTATCAGGATCGGAGAATGTAGATTGTGAATAATCAGATAGATCAGATAAAAGTGGCTGTTGGCAATACAGGCAGCCTGTCTGTTTCATCCGAACAAACTTATGCAACAAGTGCTCGTGTTGTTATGTTGCTGGCGATAATAGCATTGTTCGTTTTAACTCAGCTTTATTTGGCGATTTCTCTGCTAGAGCCCGTCAGCCAGAGTTTTAACCTAGCAGATTCGGGCTCAGCTACATTTGCTCTTGCCACAAGTTTTAGTCTGGCTTATGCAATTGGATTCCTGATTTGGGGGCCAATATCGGATCAGTATGGTCGTCGTATTGTGATGTTACTGGGATTGATGGCAATATCGATTGCCACACTTGCCTGTTCCTTTGCTCCGTCATTGCCATGGCTTGCAGGATTACGGATAGTTCAGGGATTAGCTGCATCCAGTTTTGCTCCCATAGCACTGGCTTATCTGGCTGAAACAGTTCCGGTACGTTACCGTGCGACTGCGATCGGAACCATGTCCACATCGTTTCTTGTTGCAGGCATTTTCGGGCAGGTTTTAGCGGCTTGGATGGCTCTGCGATGGAACTGGAGCGGGGTCTTTCTGGTCACAGGGTTGTTTCTGCTGGCTACGATTCCTCTGTTCATTGCTATAGTCAGAGAGCCTAAACGTTTTGTTGCTGATGGGCATCTAGGGCATCGCTTCATAGCATTGGGAAGAATTATTGTTCGTCCGGCTGCTTTGCTTCTGTCATGCGCGCATATCACGCTGTTGTTGTCATTCGTCGCTATGTATATGGCTCTGGGTCCTCATTTATGGCAGTTAGGCCTCACACCGGATAAAGTAATATTACTACGCTTAATTGGGTTGCCGGGCATGTTTGCGGCATTGTTGGTTGGGTTGCTGGCAACCAGAATTAGTATGCCGATGATTGCTATCATTGGTTACATTACCGCCGCAGCAGGTTTGTCACTAGAAGCTATGTTGTCGCAATCTTTGATTGGTATTGCTATTGGGAGCCTGATTTTTGTTACAGGCATCGCCCTTGCTATTCCTGCGATGATTACTCAGTTTGGTTCCATATCAGCCCCTAACCGGGGAAGTGGAATGGCGCTTAATGGGTTCGTTCTATTTATCGGTGCCAGCATCGGCCCATTGATCGCAATAGAAATATCTCACTTTGACACATTGCTGTCTGTGTTCGTCACAATGCTTCTTTTGGGAGCTATCTGTGTGGCGGGAAGTGCGTCACTTACTGACACGAAAGCCAGTAAAAATATAAAGTAATTAAATTCAATTGAATAATAGGTGTTGGTGAATATTTGCACGAAGCTAAGGTATGTTTTCCTTGACATTTAACATTCCGGAAATAGGTTAAGCCTATTAAAAAATAAAAGGGATAAGATTATATGAACATCATTTTTTTTAGTCCTGCATCTGATGCCGATAAGTGGATTCAAGGAATAACAGCACGCTTACCTGATGCTAAAGTGAGAAAATGGGTTAAAGGAGATAACGCTCCCGCAGACTATGCTCTTGTCTGGCATCCTCCCTATGAGATGTTGACTGGCCGTACAGATCTTAAGGCAATATTTTCTCTGGGGGCTGGTGTTGATTCTATTCTTCAGCAAGAGCTGGAAGAGCCGGGAACGCTGCCTGCTAATGTTCCGTTAATCCGCCTCGAAGATACCGGAATGGGATCTCAGATGCAGGAGTATGCAGTCAGTGCGGTGTTACACTATTTCCGGCGGATGGATGAGTATAAACGCAATCAGGAGCAGCGTATCTGGCGTCCGTTAACCCCCCATAACCGAAAAGAGTTTGTTATTGGCGTATTGGGTGCCGGGGTCTTAGGGCGCAGTGTGATTGAGAAACTGACCGAGTTTGATTTCACTGTACGTTGTTGGAGCAGGACACCAAAACAGCTTACCGGCGTTGAAAATTTTTACGGCAAAGCACAAATGGGAGAATTTCTTTCTGATTGTAAAGTATTAATTAACCTCCTTCCCGGCACACCTGAAACCCGCAGTGTCTTAAACCTTTCAGCATTCAGTCAATTAAAAGAAAGTGCGTATATCATTAACATAGCAAGAGGTTCTCATCTTGTTGAACAGGATTTACTGACGGCTATTGATAAAGGGTATGTTGCCGGGGCAACTCTTGATGTCTTCGCTGAAGAGCCTCTGTCAAATATGCATCCGTTCTGGACTCACCCACGTATCAATATTACGCCGCATATTGCTGCAAATACTATTCCGGAACAGGCTCTGGATGCCATTTGCGAGAATATCTGGAAAATGGAGCAGGGAGAAACACCCACTGGCCTTGTAGATATATCGCTTGGCTATTAACAAGCAGCTTTACAGCATGGCGGATGATTAGGACAATAACGTTATTTTATAGCTGTTATTTTAAATCGTTGGGATTGAATTAAAGTCATGAATGAATTTTCGATTGTTTGCCGCATATTGGGAACACTATTTAACCGCGCACCACAAGATCCGATGTTGCAGCCTCTGATGAACATGATTACTGAAGGTAAATTGAAGCAGGCATGGCCTCTGGAACAGGATGAACTATTGGTTCGTTTACAACAAAACAGTGATTTATCTGTAATAGAATCCGATTATCAGGGTTTGTTTGCCGGAGAAACTGCTAAGGTTGCTATTTGCCGTTCTGATTATACCCAGGGTACAGAAAGTGAAGTACGAGAATTCCTGATAGAGCGGGGAATGCCGCTATCTGATGTGTCAGCCGATCAATTTGGTTCTTTATTACTGGCTGCGTCATGGTTGGAAGATCAGGCGGCAGAAGATGAAGTTCAGGCTCAAATCACATTATTTGATGAGTATTTATTGCCGTGGTGTGGGCAATTTCTGGGAAAAGTCGAAGCTCATGCTGTCAGTGGTTTTTATCGGACTCTGGCTATTATTACCCGTGAAGCATTGCAGGCACTACGTGAGGAGTTGGAATCGGAGTGACGATGTCACTTAATTGAGAGTGGTTTGATTGTTTTTCGATTAAATAAGGGTAGTTTATTTATTAATAAGCTACCCTTATTATCTCAATGACAATAAAAATTATTTATCAGTCAATCCAATCACTAGTTTTCCAGGCTTAATTTCCAATCCTTTGGCGAATTTCACCGCCGCTGCTTCAGATTTACTTTTCTCAGGATTGAGAACATAAACCGGATGAGTATCAAAAAACTCAGTTAACGAAGTATTTAGATAAGGTATCAGTGCCTTGACTGGTATTGCTGCTTTTTCAGGAGTGGTTTGATAATCGACAATTTCCAGCCCCTTAACAAAAATAGCGCTTTGCTCTGCATCAAATACAGGTTTAGCCCTGATAGTCAGCGCCATATCTGCCTGTGTTGATCCGAATATTGTTGCAATCTTAACTTTTGCCTGACTGGTCAGAACGATTTTTTCTGGGTCCTGACGGCCTATCTGACTGCTTAAATTCCCCAGAGTAATATCAAAGTTTGCTATGCCAGAAATACCGATTTCTTTCTGATAATGTACTTTTTTTAATAAATACTCATTGAGCAAACCTTCATTGATGCTGATATCTTTAAACTGACCGCATCCACTGAGTAAACCAATCAGCACTAATGCTGCCCCTAATAACAATTTTTTCATACTTGCTCCCTCGTTTATTTTTGCTGGGCAGATTCTACACCACTATTTATATCGCTAATGTCTACTAATGGTGACTGGCTCGATTTTTTTCTGATTAAATTGGCGGTGAAGAGCATAAATGGTGAATAAGCCGATCAATCCCAATAAAATCCAGGGTAATTGAGGCATATTCAATTCATGGCCGGTATCATAAAGCCAGCCCCCACCGGTATAGCCTAGCACACCACCAAGAGCCAGCCCTAATCGACTGAATCCCATATAACTGCCACGAGCTCTTGGATCTGCCAGCCCGGCGCTGAGGGTTTCCCTTGCAGGCTCTGCTGTGACGATACCCAAATAAAACAGGCCGATAAGGGCAAAAAGCAGATGCAATTGGTTAATCCAGCCGATAGGAAACATACAAATGCTCATTAAGGACAGGCCTATCATCAGGCGTTGCTCTAAACGGAAATGTTTTTCACTCCAACGCGCGATAGGATAAAGCAATGTCAGAGAAATAACCGCTTCGATAGCATACATCCACTTAACGGCTGTATGGCTGCCGGACATTTCATGGATAATAATCGGGAACATCAGCATGACTTGCACTGATAAAATAAAATACCCTGTTAGTGTCAGTACATAATAGAAGAATCGGCGATCTTTAATGACCCGCGTCATACCTTCTTTGATTGGTGTGCGGATTGTTGAAATACGGTATGCAGGTAATAGCCAGGCATTTGCAATTGCGGCCAGAACAAAAATACTGGCACCGATCCAGCATACCATGTTGAAATTGTATTGTAATAACCAGCTTCCTATCAGAGCACCAATCACAGCGCCTGCACTGTCCTGCATCAATAACAGTGAATAGAAACGTCCGCGTTCATGAGGGCGGGTTAGTTTAATGACCAGTGCCGCTCTTGGTGGATCGAAAAGTGTTCCGCCCAGGCCAGATAAAACGCAGGAAAATATTAATATCCACGGTTCAGAAGCTATTGCCATCAGGGCAAAACCAAATGCGCGCAGTAACATCCCACAGACAATCATCGGTTTGGCACCAAATTTATCAGCAATGGCACCACCAAAGATCCCCAATCCCTGCTGAACAAACTGGCGAGTTCCCAGAGCGAAACCGACAATAACGGCAGCCCAGCCCATTTGCTCAACAAAACGGATAGAAATTAATGGAAAAACAACGAAAAATCCCAGAACGACCAATAGGTTATCAAGCAGTAAAAAATATTTACCTAAACTGCGTGCCTGTGAAACCAATGACATTTCGCACCATCAATATATGAGAGAATAAAAGTGAAGTTTCTATCATTCTGTACGCAATCCTATTTTTAAGATAGCGATTTATATATGATATTTTTTTATCGTAAGACAATGATATTGATTTCTATTAGCTATAAATTATTCAGAATCTAAAATAAATATCGGGAGAGGGCATGTTTGGTTATCGGTCTACATCGCCTAAAGTTCGTTTTATTACGGACAGGATGATCGTCCGTCTGGTATATGAGCGTGATGCTTATCGTTTGGCTGAATATTATTCAGAAAATAAAGAATTTCTTAAACCGTGGGAGCCGACAAGAGACCGGAGTTTTTACCAACCTTCGGGCTGGACGAACAAACTGAGTTATATTGCAGAACTACAACGGCAAAATGCAACATTCAATTTTGTGCTGTTAGATCCCAATGAGAATGAAATTCTGGGCGTGGCGAATTTTACCAATGTTGTCCGTGGTGCATTCCATTCCTGTTATCTTGGTTATTCTCTGGCGGAAAAACTGCAAGGGCAGGGAGTTATGTATGAAGCATTGCAGTCTGCTATCCGCTATATGCAGAATCACCAGAAAATGCACCGGATTATGGCTAACTATATGCCGCATAATCAAAGAAGTGGAAACTTGCTCAAGAAACTGAATTTTGAGCAGGAAGGGTATGCCAAAAAATACTTAATGATAGATGGTGTCTGGCAGGATCATGTTCTGACAGCATTAACCAACGACGATTGGTGAAAAGGAAAAGTGTATATAACGTTAAAAAATAATTAATAAAAAAAAGATAGCCAATGTAGGCAGAGTTTTTGTCTGTTAAACTTTGCCTACCAATGCTATCTCATCGGATCATATTCTGCCCACTTTAAGCATATCTGATGAAGTTGCGTTATGATTTCACGCTCATTTCATAGAAATATACTTATTAAACAATATCATGAACTTACTAAAATCACTGGCTGCCGTCAGTTCAATGACGATGTTTTCCCGCGTTCTGGGTTTCATCCGTGATGCTATTATTGCCCGTATATTTGGTGCAGGAGTAGCAACAGACGCCTTCTTTGTTGCGTTCAAATTACCTAACCTGTTACGCCGCATTTTTGCTGAGGGGGCTTTTTCACAGGCTTTTGTTCCTATTCTTGCCGAATACAAAAATCAGCAGGGAGACGAAGCAACACGAACTTTTATCGCCTATGTCTCAGGTATGCTGACATTGATTCTGGCGATTGTCACCGTAATTGGAGTCATTGCTGCGCCATGGGTGATTTATGTGACCGCTCCGGGTTTTGCTGATACACCGGATAAGTTCACGCTGACCCGTGATTTACTCAGAATCACATTTCCTTATATTTTCCTGATCTCTTTGGCATCTTTGGCGGGCGCGATCCTGAATACGTGGAACCGTTTTTCTGTTCCTGCATTTGCTCCGACCTTACTTAATGTCAGCATGATTTTCTTTGCGCTGGTTGTGGCGCCTTACTGTAATCCTCCTGTATTGGCGCTTGGATGGGCAGTGGTTGCTGGTGGCATTCTGCAATTGGCTTATCAGCTTCCTCATCTGAAGAAGATTGGTATGTTAGTGCTGCCACGAGTTTCTTTTCGTGATAGTGGAGTGTGGCGAGTGATCCGCCAGATGGGACCAGCGATACTGGGTGTTTCAGTCAGCCAGATTTCTTTGATTATCAATACTATTTTCGCCTCATTTCTGGTTTCCGGCTCTGTTTCATGGATGTATTATGCTGACCGTTTAATGGAGTTACCTTCTGGCGTATTGGGCGTCGCATTAGGAACGATTTTACTGCCTTCTCTGGCGAAAAGTTTTTCCAGCGGGAATCATGAAGAATATCGGAAACTGATGGATTGGGGATTGCGTCTTTGCTTCCTGCTGGCATTACCCTGTGCTGTGGCATTAGGTATTTTGGCCGAACCATTAACCGTGTCACTTTTCCAGTACGGTCATTTTTCTGCTTTTGATGCAGCCATGACACAACGGGCATTGATCGCTTACTGCTTTGGCTTGATGGGGTTGATTGTTGTCAAAGTTTTGGCTCCCGGTTTCTATTCCCGTCAGGATATTAAAACTCCGGTCAAAATTGCGATTGCAACTCTTATCTTAACGCAGTTAATGAACCTTGCTTTTATCGGCCCTTTGAAACATGCGGGATTGGCACTTTCTATTGGTTTAGCGGCTTGCTTCAATGCCTCAATGCTTTACTGGCAGTTGCGTAAGCGTGAAATATTCAAACCACTGGCTGGCTGGGGCCTATTTTTGCTGAAATTATTTGTGGCAATTGCAGTCATGGTGGGAGTATTGCTGACAGTATTGTGGATTATGCCTGCATGGGAGCAGGGCAATATGGCAATGCGTCTGCTGAGATTGATGGGCGTTGTGATTGCCGGTGCTGGTAGCTATTTTGCTGCATTAGCTTTGATGGGATTTCGGTTAAAGGATTTTGCACACCGGGGTTTGCAGTGATTATCTGATTGATTGAATAGTCTCAAATAAGACGTTCGATTGTTGATTGGGCGGCTTTATATTTATGTCTAATGCCATAATAAAATCTGGCTCACATACAGTGAGCCAGATTTTATTCCTCATCGCATTCATCATTTATTTATTGCGTATAAAAATGTTAGATTCAGGACTTTTCCGTTGGTGGGAATAATGCTTACGCTTCATAAATGCTATATCCAAAGGTGGTTCGCGCTCCAGCACTGGTGAGAGGTCACCATCAACAATATTGGTGGACTCATAAAAGAGAACCTTTTCAAGCTTTTTTAGGTTTCTTAAAGGGTTGAGGGATTCAATATCGTTACAATTGTTGATAAAAACCTCTCTCAGGTTCTCCAGTTTCGTGAGTTGATTGATGTGGGTAATCTTTCTGCAAGTATGAATTTCTAGGTTTTCCAGTTTGGATAAATGCTCAATACCTTCAAGAGACGTCAACCCCCTTAAATTGGCTAACTCTAACCGCCTAATATTTTTATGGTGTTCTATTCCCTCCAGAGATTTCAGTCTGGAATTATAAATCCGCAATATTTCAAGGCGGGTTAATAATCGCATCGGCGTTAAATCATCATACGGATACTTATTGATAAAGAGGTTTTTCAGATTGGTACATTCAAACAGGGAATCTGATTTTTTACGCCACTCGAGCCCACATTCTTCAAGATCAGGAAAATTTTCAAACCGTATCGGGGTTTTGCAATAGGTGCTAATACCCAGAGATCGTAATTTCTTCAAAACATGAATTGAATTAATATCTTCAATATTCCAATCTGTAATAGACAGGCCGAGAAGATAAGGAAATGCCTCAAGCGAGGGGAATTTACCCTCCCCACGTTTCCAGCCTTTTGCGTAATTGAACTCAATTTCGGTACAGCCTTTTCTTAAAATATCCTGTTCTATTTTTTTATTCCATTCCGAGCGCACCACGGCCAGAGTGCCATAACGCCCTTTTTCATAAGTAACGAGTGATTTAATCATTTATCAGCTTTCTCCATCAGATGCCTTCTCTTTGGACCAATTGGGTTGACCCTATTTTCCAGATTCCCTCTCCAGACACCACCAAGATCATCTATTCTTTTCTGCTCTGCTATCTCCCTTTGCAGTTTTCCTCCTGGAACAGGTGTGGTTTTGATCGGGGTACCCGGTAGCAGCTTTCCAGAACGGAAATGTTGTTCAAGGCGTTTTAGAATATCTGATGACTGACCGACATAGGTTTTGCCAGACTTTGCAACAAACTCGTAGATACCTTGCATTCCACGCTGAATGATAGGTAATTCTGCTATCGCCTTACCACCTTGTGTTACCAAGCCTTCAGCTCTACTCAACCCTCCTGTTGCTACTGTCAGGAGGGCTTCACCTATTGCTGAACCTGCATAAAGCCCCGCATCCCAATAATGCCCAGCATTAAAGCTCTCTAGTGCCGTACCCATGTTTTGATTGCCGGGTACAAGATTAGTCACCTCTCCCCATTGCCCTGTCGGATCAACAAAGTTAACGGGGTCGTTGCCGGTATAAGCATAGAGGTTTAAGCCACCGAGCATTCCAGCAGGATCAGTTTGTAAAAAGCGACCCAGTGTAGGGGAATAATAACGGGTACGGTTATAGGAAAGACCGGTTTCAGGATCAATCCGCCGTCCCGCAAAGCGGAATGCTGCATTATTATTACCTGAGCTACTCTCTAACCCATAAGAAGTATAGCCATGTTTTTCTATTACCTCACCTTTCGCATTAGTGAGGGCAATGGTCGAACCTAAGGCATCCTGAAAATAGAAATTCTGACCACGCGGAGTAATATCAGCGACCACTTCATCAAGACCAGCACCGTAGATATAAACGTTGTTAATCTTAGCAGGGCCAGTGTCACTGAGCATTGCCATTTCCTGATCACCGACACTGAGATAGGAATAGGTGGTTACTGCATTATCTTTGGTTACTTTTTTGGTAATTCGCCGGTTTAATGCATCATAACCAAACTCAAGCTTTATATTGGCTTTGTCAGCACTGATAAGCTTGTTTTCCGTATCATATCGGTAAGACCATTCACCATTTTTGATCAGATTACCGCGCTTATCATATTCAGGAGTCGAGTTATTGATGGTTGTGTACTGATTAAGATGGTTGCTCTTGTAGGTCTGATTTGAATCAGGTAATGCCGGTGGGGCAAAGCTCTTATCCGAAAGGGTTACACGTGTTTTTTGGCGATCTGCGTTGTACTGATAACCTATATTTAGCTGTGAGCCATTCCATTTATGATTTATGGTTGTTGGCAGACTGGCTTGATTATAGTTCAGCGTTGTTTCAGCAAGGGGATTTTGTAAATCGCCATAAACAGCGCGGGTACGCCTGCCAGTAGGGTCATAGGTATAGTTAACGATCGGTAATGCAGTGGTGGATGAGTCTTGATAAACCCCGGTTATGCGGTTTAACGTATCATAAATATTCGTGACATTAATCCCACCGACACGAGGAGGCAAGGTCATAGAAACTCGGTTGCCATTGTTATCCAGCACGAATTGTGTTGTGCCGAATAATGCTGTTGTTTCAGATGTGATCCGTCCTGCCGTATCGTAAGTATAGGAAACAGCAAACTCTGGATTGACACTGGGGGTAAGAGAGAGAATATGCCCACTATAATCATAGTCATAACGGATAGTAGGTTGATTTTTTGTCTTTTTGCTTATAAGCCGGTCAAGATTATCATATTCATACCAAATTTGACTTTTATCACGGCGTTGGAAACCCACTTCTCTCCCCATCGCATTGAGTGCGTGTAAATCGTCAGAACCATCAGGGTAGATGGTTTGGGATTGGCGTCCAAATGCGTCTAGTTTATAGGTGGTTGTGTTTTTATTGGCATCAGTGAGCTTTTCGAGGAAGCCATCTATACTATAATTACGAGTTTCCCGTACAACGGCCCCGAGATTTCTCGTAATTGAGGCATCATGCTCGTTTGCAAGCTCATCAATAATTTCAACCGGGCGTGAGGCAGGGTCATAGGTTGTGCGGGTGCGCCGTCCCGATGATGAGGTTACGGTATCAATACGGTTTAAGAGGTCATACTGTATGGTGGTAGTTTTACCATCCGGCTCTGTCACGGAAAGTGGCTTATTGGCCACATTATATTGTGTCGTTGTGATAAGGAAGGGAAATTCTGGGTTATCGGTTGCAATTTTTATCTCATTCCGATTGCCATTAACGTCATAGGCATATTGTGTAATACTTTTTCCATCCGGTGCAGTTAGTTGCGTCAGGCGCCGTTCAGGCGTCATAAGAATAACTAGTGGTGTATTCTGCAATTAATGACATCACTTTGTATTCCCACGGTAAAGCCACTTAAAAGGTTTAGCTAATACCCGGTTGTAATATTCGATATATTTTAAAATGCATGTCCGTAATATCGCTTTGCTGCTGACGGAAAGCCGCCTGAGCAAATGTCGGGAGACCAGACTGAACCAACATTCAATTTGATTTAACCAGGAAGCGTGTTTGGGGGTATAAACGAATCGGATCCGATGTGTCGGGTCTGATAGAAACTGCATGCGTGTCTCCATGGATTGAAGCGTTCCCCACTGGCCTTTCACTCCCAGTCCCTCATTAAGACCACAGGCTTCGGCAATGAAT
>NZ_NIBU01000057.1 GCF_002632485.1 Xenorhabdus innexi
CATAGTGGGATAAATTATGTGACACCGGGCCAACGGCACAGAGGCGAAGACAAAGTCATTTTAACACAGCGGGATGGCGTTTATCGCCAGGCTAAACTCACCTCTCCAGAACGCTGGTCGCGCAGCACCAGAAACTGGCAATGGGTAGAAACAGTGACGCTGAATCCTGAACGAGAACAACAGGCCGCTTAAATTCATTAATGGTGCCAACTATGTTGACAATTACCGTCAATATGGCACGTAACAGTCAGGTGACTCTTCCTTTCTCTCCTGAAACAGCCCGTTATCGCTTACCTCTCATGTCGGGTCAGGGAGTTCTGCATATTGCTGGCATTGAGCTGAAAAATGAACCGAATGCCGAGGAAGAAAGGCGCGGTGATGAGTATCTGTTTTATCCGGTCAGCCTGCTGACTGGCATGGAACGTTATCACCCAGAGTACGATAAAGCCTGGTTTTATGCGCTTGAAGTCAGTAAAGATGCATTGGGTAGAATGCAGTACGAGCTGATTTTCTATGACAGCAAAGCGGAACTAATGCGTAATCCGCCTGAACGTGAATTTATCTGCCATTTTTATGGTTTTGAGCAAAATGGCTTTGAACAAAACCAGAAACAGCTTGAGATAGGCGAAATCTGTCAGGCTGGTGAAAATATTCCCGAAGTTTTTCAGTTAAAAAATATCACCCCCACTTCACAAACTTACCCTCCGGTTGTTGATAGCCATCGTCATTGGGATTTGTTATCACATTATGCTGTCGGCAGCTATTTATTGGAGACAGCTACATCAGTCAAACAGTTATTACTGGATTTTGATTTGTACGCAGATACCGATCGCTCATCCAGCCGGAATATCCGGCGAATGATCGGAGGGATTACCAATATAGAAGCTAAATGGGGTGACAGACTAATCCGGGACAGGACTGTTCGTTGCCTGCTGGTGACTTTGATATTGGATGAAACCTCTTATACCGATGCCGGTGAAATGTATAGATTCGCCAATTCACTCTACCAATTTTTCCCATTCTGTCTTGCTCAGGGGACATGGCTAAGGATGCGCGTACTCAGCTTATCTTCAGAAACAGAATGGTATCTTTCGCCTTCAATGATTCAAGGTTATCGCTCAATTATGTAAGGAATTTCTACAATGGATGGATTAGTTTTTACATGTCAGATAGGCAGTCTGCCACCGACAACGTTTCAGGTCGTGGATTTCAGCTTACAGGAAGGGTTATCACAACTGTTTCACCTGTCGATGACTGTTGTCAGCTCTTTTAATAACGTGGCACTGAATGAACAATTGGGTTCCAGTGCATCTCTGACGATTATCAGGGATGGTATTCCTGAGCGAACCATTAATGGTGTTGTAGCTGGGGCAGAACAGGGAAATACCGACGGGCGGAAAACTTATTACACGTTTATTATTCGCCCGGAAATGTGGCTGATGACGCTCAATCAGGATAGCCGGATTTTCCACCATCAATCAGTACCAGATATCCTCGAGCAGTTGCTGAAAGAGCATCACATCAAAGCAGACAGCAAATTTTACAAAGATCACCAGCAGCACTCGATACGGGAATATACCACCCAGAAACGGGAGTCAGCCTATGAATTCTGGTGTCGACTGGCTGCGGAAGAAGGCATCATGTTCTGGTTCGAAGAGGATAAACTGTTTTACAGTAATTCCCACCTTGGCATGTTGGCTGCGCTGATTCTGACCTACAACGTACAGGCAAATACTGATAACAGTGATTCCACCGCATGGCAGTGGAATTACGGTGAATATCTGTGCCCAGATGAAACGATCCACAAAGATAATAACTTCCTTCGTCCTTCCTATCCTCTGCAACATATTGCTGCGCTGGAAAATGGAATGGGACACTCCGTTTTTGAAAGTTATGGCCGTTTTCAAATGGACGCAGAAGGTCGTCCTTTCACCCAATTGCGTTTGGAACAGTTACAGAATCAGAGCAAAGTCGGTAAAGCGAGTACCAACTGCATCAAATTAAGACCCGGACGGATCTTCGTTCTGCAATCTCATCCGATTGCGTCAATGAACGATCGCTGGCAGGTGGTTACTGTTATTCATCACGGGCATCAGCCACAGGCTTCCGGCGATGCAGGGGAGGGAACAACCTTAACCAACCATGTGACGTTTATTCCGGGCAGGCAGGATTGGCGCCCGCCATCCCGTTACAAACCGCTGGCAGACGGGGATGAAGTAGCAACCGTTGTAGGGCCGGAAGGTGAAGAAATCTACGTTGATAAACATGGCGCGATTAAAGTGCATTTCCATTGGAATCGTTACGATGAAGCCGATGACCGGGCTTCCTGTTGGGTGCGTGTTGCGCAGGGATGGAACGGTGATGGTTATGGTTTTATGGCGATTCCCCGCATCGGTCAGGAAGTGATTATTTCCTATCTTAATGGTGATATTGATCGCCCGATAGTCACAGGTTGTACTTATAACGGACGTAATCGCCCACCGCTGGATCTTCCTGCTGAAAAAACACGGACAACATTTAAAACTCATACCCATAAAGGCGAAGGGTTTAACGAACTGCGTTTTGAAGATGCTAAAGGCAGTGAAGAAATTTATATCCATGCCCAGAAAGACCAGCTTATTCAGATTAATCACGATAAAACCCAACGTGTCGGTCACGATGAAAGCCACCATGTCCTGAATAACCGTAAACATGAAATCGGCAACGATGAGTTTATTCGGATCATGCATGAACAACATATCCAGATTGATCTGAACCAGTTTGAAACCATCACCAAAGATCGCAAAACCCGCATTAATAATAGCTGGGAGGAAAAAATCCTTGCCGATCACTTACAGGAAATTGGCAGGGACAAAACCGCGAAAGTGAATAACAACTATACGCTGAACGTGGTCAATAACATCCAGACCCTGACAAAAGTGCACTCGTTGCAAGCCAGTGAATCCGTATTAATCAAGGGTAAAGCGGGTTCTATTCTGCTGGATGGGCAGGGCGTGACCATCACAGGCAAAATCAACTTACAAGGTATTGTTTCTGTGACTGGCGGCAGCCCGGGCACGGTTCCTTCTTTAAGCGGTTCGGCTAATGAAGGCTTGGTGATGGCGGAGGATTGTCGGGAAAAAGCCAAGAAGCTCAAGGAGTCATCTGAATAATGTCATGGTTACCAGATTGCTCTGAGTATTGGGTGGTGGACTATTCATTCACAAAAAAGTCATTGACCAAAAAAGAAGATGAACAGTTCTCAGCACAGGCAATTATTCAGGCAAAGAGTGAGCATCAGGCACTTTCTGAGCTGGTGGAATATTTGCTTCGTGCGGGACACGAACCGGGACAATATCACACTATCCAGCCTTTGCTGGATTACCTCACCACTACTTCACGGCAGGAGTTGCCGCTGTTACGACACTTCCGTCAGGGACTGGAACGGGGAGAACGGGTGATATCACTAAATGAGCGTAATATCAGTTCACCACTTCCGGCTGAACGGGGAGTATTGCAGTTTGCCGTTGCTGATAGCATGCCGAAAAAAGCCCACGCAAATTATCGTTATGCAGTACTTGATGCCACGGTTTATCGTCAGGTGATGGGCAGTTTTCTTATTTCCGACCTGATGGTTTCTAACCTGCGTTGGGAAAGTCTGTTTCAGGGGGAAACACAAGTCACTTTGGAAGATAGCGCCCCTTATCTGGTGGAATTAACGGAGAGTGATGATGTGTATTCCCGCTTCCAGCAGACAATTACCCAACCGGCGGCATCGGCATTGGGGGTTTTTATCGAAAGTGATCAGTCTTTTAGTGAATTACGTAACCACTTGCGTAAATTCACCTACCTGAAAAATGAACAGTTACAAACGTGGATGTTTTACCGCTTCTACGTGCCTCAGGGATTAATTCCCCTGCTGAAAAGTCTGCCCGATGCGCAACTGATGCATTTTATGCAGCCGATGCAAAAAATCGGCTATTTCGACCCTCAGACTACGCAATATTACTCACTGTCTCTGGCTGAAAATGCATTGGAGAAAGATAAAACCGCACTCGTTACCATCAACCCATTTTTAATCAATAGCCTTGCGGAACAAACCCAACAACGTGCGCTTGCCCAAATGGTGAAGTTTATCGAAGAAACACAACCAGAACTTTCACCACAGCAGAAGGCGCAACTTCCAGCTTTTGTATTACAGCAAAGCAATTTGGTTTGTCTGGCCGGATTTGCTCACCAGCGCTCGGTGCTTTACTTGGTGGCTGGCAGAAGCCTGGCCCGAGATGATGAAGCGTTGTGGCAACGGGCCTGGGAATATGCGTGTGCAGAATCACAGGCGCAAGAGGTAAGAGCGCTGAGTTGTTATGAGTATTGTTTTAAGCATGTTTTTAAAAATCGGATTGCAAAATAACATAAGGGAAAAGTAAATGGATACTGTTGATTCTACCTTCACTAAAACAGATGAAACTGCTAATACATTAGGTAAAGCAATTGATACAGATTCTGAAAAAATAGAACAAGCTTTTGAAAAAGTGGTTGATGAGGCTCGGGTATTTGCGCCTCATCAATTGGATATGGATACCGTTGTCAGGCCTTGCGATCTCAATATTCGGCCGGTTTATCCTGTCAGATATGCCTATATGAATTTTTTTGGTGATAGGTGGGTAAACCCTCAATTACCACCGCCTATAAGAACTTTTATTGATCCTTATGATGACACATTAAATGCAAGTGTTTTGGGTGGTTATAGCATTCGAATGCCAAGACCGGGTTGGATTTATGTCAAAGAAGAGGGGCCGATTAAAACCAGAGGTTCTCAACGGGATGGTAAATTATTAATTTTTAAATTCAGCCCCGAAATTGTCACATTAGAGGGCAAGAAGGGGATGGTTACAAAATACACCAAATACGAGCAAAAAGACGGAAGTTCGGCATGGGAAGAAATTCATCCTGCCAGTGGTACTGCGGGATTGGGTTATCCTTTTCTGGCGATTGATAAAGATGTGACCAAAATCAGTATTGTTTACAGCGAAGTTAAGCTGGCTAAATCAGTCCTGAAAAAGATGGATAATAATGAAGCTTTCCGTAAGGCTGCGATGCAATTTGTGGATTTAGATAGTCAAACATCAGATTATGCCATTGATGCTAAACAAGAACATTTCGACGGGTTAGTGGAAGATTTCAAAGATCCTGAAAGACAATTCAAGGCATATAAAGATCAATTATCAGATCCGATTTTACAATCTGCTGATTTGGGAGAGCTCACCAATGAAGGTAGCTTTTACATGGATGCAGATATGGAGATGCGTTATATAGACAGCCTTATCTGCCCTCATTACAAAGATAAAGCGAAGATTGTGGTATTACATGACCCCGTGGGATATCAGCGTGAAATATTGATGGCGTATGAGTTACTGAATCTTTGGGAGTTAAGTTACTCTGCGACAAATATTTATCCACTTAGTATAGGTAATTTTGTTGAGAGAATCTCCGCATCAGAAAATGAAGAAATAAAAAAACATTTTGAGGAGTGTATTCATCAGGAAAACTGGAAAGTATGGTGGCCTAAACTGACTAATCCCATTATCGATGTGAAAAAAAGAAAAGGTAAGGTTCTTGAAGTATATAGGGATTTTTTTGAGCACTCAAATATTTCAGGAAAATTGGGTGGATTGTCACATTATTTAAAGTATTTTTTTTCATTGTGTGATAAGAAAAGTGATCTGACAGAAGAAGATGGTCAGGAATTTGAAACGTATTGCGATCTTGCAACAGAGTTAATGCAGCCATTACAGAAAACAGCAGAAGGAACGGCAATCTTAGAACAGATTATGGGAGGAGAGCTCGCATTAGATGGGAGTAGTTCATGGGATATTATTAATAATGGAATTGTTAATACGCTAGGGCATGATGGTGCTAGCAAAGAGTTGATGGCCGGTTTTTTAACAAAAGGAATAGATAAAATACTCAGTGCAACAGGCGAAGTTATAGGAATGTTTCTTGCTTGGGGTAAGGAGAAAATGGTGCAAGGCTCTGTGAGTTTATATGCAAAAAGTATTGAAAAGGTAACTGAAACTTTTACCAGTAAAGTTTTTTCCGCATTAGGAGTCGAAGAATATAAGGGATCGGTTTTATTGACAGAAAAACAAGTGACAAAATTAATCAATGATCTTGAGAAATATAAACAGCAAGGGATTATCGGTCAAGCGAAGATTTTGGGAGAAAAAGCTAAAATTAACTTCCAAAAGAAAGGAGGAATGACGGTATTTAATTGGTCAAATAGGATTATAGATTATACGAGTGATTTAAACTTGAAAGTACCGAGTATTAAAGTTAATAGCTCAAAACTTGATATTAAATTCATGCAAAATTTTGACAAGCCTACTAGTGTTGTACTGGATTGTAGTTTAACTGGATTTGATTTGGCTATGAAAAGTTATATATTTTATAGTTTATTATCACAATCTGGTTTTGATAGACTAGATCCATTGAAAGCGAATCGAAAAATTCTGTATTTAGCTGTTTCCTATTTGAATACGGTACTAGGTATGGCAGTTGCTGCACGAAGTTCTTCTGAGTTTGTGGGAAAAGGGCTTGAGAAAGTAGACGCACTGGTGAAAAGAATTAATTATCCTGCAATAGAAGCTCTATTAGGTGATAGTTTAAGTGCTGGATCTAGCAGGCTTATGTTACTTAGTAGTGAGCGGATAAAATTGTTGGCAAAAGGGACTATTGGGCTTACCGGGGTTTTAAGTGGAGGGCTTTCTTACTATGATGCTTATTATGCTAGCGCTTTAGGTAGCCACAAAGAAGCCTATGCGCATGTTTCTATAGGCACTGGCTCATTAATGATGACTGTTGGGTTTTTAGGGCCAACATTTTTAGGTATTGGAACGAGGATGGTATGGTTAGGAGTTCTAGCCATACTAGCAGGTTCTTTTTATTTATTTTTTTTTCGGCAAAAGTCAATTTGAATATTTATTAATGAATTGTTTTTGGGGAAGTGGTGATAAATATTCATTTTTGGACATGGGTTTTGACAGACATCAAGAAATAACACATCAATTTGAAAAAGTCCTCAAGATGGATAGTGAAATAATTAATTCATTTAAGGTAGAGTATCAAGAATTTTTGAATTTTTTTACGAGGCCAATGTTGAAAAAAGAAAAAAATAAAAAAGGTAAAATGGTTTATCAATTTATGCTACCAAATTTTCAATGGGGGAAGTCTGAGTTATTTTATCATGCGTTACCATCATCTTTTGTGACTTCCGGAAGTAATCATACAATAGCAGTCAAGGAATCCTATTATGCTAAGGCTAAGAAAAGATTTGATGAATTAATGAAGGAAACGCTTTCTGAAATAATTAAAAAAGATGGAAGTCCTATTGATGAAAACGGTATTCTTACTGTAACACTGGAAATTGAAGAAGAATATGCCAGATATTTAAGTGTTTTTTGGTATTACATGCCAAAAGAAGATGAGTTTTCGCCTCTACGTTATCGTTGGGGAGAAAAACCAACAATTGAAAGTGCGATTTATGGATATTTTGATGATAAGGTTCTTTAAATGATAAACTCAATAAAAAAATGGTTAACTAGAAAAACTGAGGATAAGGAAAATAGCCGGATCAGGATTAGCCGGTTATCAACAGTATGTGATCCTTTACTGAATGAAGATATTGGTCTATTGGATAAAGGAAAAGTAAAAGCAGAGGGTTTTATTGATTTTATTGATGCTGAAAAATGTGAAATACGATATGGAGAAAGTAACTATCGTGAGCCAATTCTACTTGCTTCTTTAGTTAGTTTTATATTAGGCTTTTGTTTTTTTATGGATGATTTTATTTCGTCATGGAAAGTTAATGAAAAATCCTATTTAGAAACCGTCAGTATTATTAAAAATAAATATGGGAATGATTTTCACCTCAATCCTAAATTGCCTGATTATAATAAACCTTACGAGTATATTTCTGATGTGGAAAGTATTTCTTTTCCTCAATATTTCCATATTCGTTATACAGATAGTGGTTTTTATGAAAAATCTAGGGTGCGAAAAAATTTATTTTTAGACGGTGGTTTTTTTATATTTTTCATTTCTATGATTTTAATTCATTTATGGGCATTTTCTGTATTGCGTAAATTATCTCCTCTCGTCATTGATCGGGAGAAAAAGCTGTTTTATACATGGCACTGGGGGAAAATGTATGTTGCGCGTTATTCTCAACTCGATGTTTTTAATCGATATGGTGTTTTGACCTTCAGAGTTTATGGGTTTAACAAAAAAAATAAACTGAGGATTTATGATTTTGAGCCTCGTATTCCTAACTTAATAGACGATATAATTAGCAAAAAGTATTTGTTGGCTTTTGTTGCAAAATATTTTATGCAAGGAAAAGAATCTGTCAGTTCAGTGGATTTTAAACGTCAGCCGTCAATCATTTTTTCACATGAAAAGCCAAAGCCAAAAGATTGGGAGAGCCAAATTTCGGCTATTTTAGCTGAATTAGACCGAGTTGGTACACCAAAAAGATCTGGTGATCCTGACTATATCGTCGGAGAAAAATATTAATGTAGTGAGTCATGTTTTTATTCCAGAAAAATTTTCATATACTCACCAGAGCGTTTTAGTAACGCTCTGTTATAATCTAGGAAAGATGAATTGTGTTATATGATATCACATGGGAAAAGAATATATAAAAGATATGGGCTATAAAAATGAATAACATTAAGACAGGTCGTTTATCAACAGTGTGCGACTCTCTTTTGCAGGAAGATATCGGAAAATCAGATAAAGAGAGATTAGCATATGAGAGGGCTATTGAATCTATTAATGATAATAATTGTGTGATAATTAATGAAATTAATGATATTCGAAGAGATTTTCTTTTTATTCCTGTTCTTATTGGATTTTTAGTAAGTCTTGGGTTATTTCTTAATGATTTTATTAAAACATGGGAAGGTAATGAAAAATCATACTTGAGTCGAGTTGAGTATGCTAAAGAAATATATGGTAAAGAGTTTTATTTAAATCCTAAATTACCAGATAGATTAAAACCATATGAATATATTGCTGATGCGGAAAAAATCTCTTTATTACAATATTTCCATATTCGTTATATGGATAATGGATTCTATAAAAAATCTACTGTAAGAGGGAATTTATATCTTGATGGTGGTTTTTTTCTTTTTTTTCTCACTATGATTTCTATCTTTTCCTATTTACTGTTTTTCTCTTATAAAATGGCTCCACTTGTTATTGACAGAGAAAAGAAAGTTTTTTATACATGGGAAAAAGGAAATGTGTACATTGCACGATATACACAATTAGATGTTGTTCACTATAAGGATACTTTGCTTTTAAGGACTTATAGAGTTGATGAAAGTGACACTCTGTTTCTGCATAACTTCAGACCCCGAATTCCTAAAGTCCATAGTTTATATATAGGAAAAGCCTATTTATTGACTTTTATAGCAAAATACTTAGTTCAAGGAAAAGACGCTGTCAGTTCTGTGAATTTTCAGCGTCAAAGAATGTTAATTTCATGGCTGCTGAATTTACGGCAGGAGCCAAAACCCACTGATTGGGAATCTCAAATCGAAGATAATTTTGTTAAGTTAGATAAAGTAATGCCACCAGAGATATCATCAGATGAAGAAACAGCCACGGATAGTGTTTGAAGTTTTAAATGAACAAAGTTAGTGACTTTCCAGCAGAGTGTTTATTGATGCTCTGCTGAAATTAACTAGCCTGATTATAGGTGTTTATTGGCTGTATATTTCCACGCAAGACATCATTTATTCTTCGTTAAATATAATGGATATTCTAATGATAAGGTTCTTTAAATGATAAACTCAATAAAAAAATGGTTAACTAGAAAATATGAGGATAAGGTAAATAGTAGAATCAGAATTAGCAAATTATCAACAGTTTGTGATCCTTTACTGCATGAAGATATTGGAAGGCTGGATAAAGGAAAAATAAAATCACACGGTTTTATTGATTTTATCGATGATAAAAAATGTGAAATAAGGTATGGTAGGAATAATTATCGTGAGAAGATTTTACTTGCTTCTTTAGCTGGTTTTATACTGGGTTTTTATTTTTTTATTGATGATTATATAACATCATGGAATGCTAATGAGAAATTTTATTTAAGGGCAGTGACTTATGCTAAAAGAGACTATGGCGAGGAATTTTATTTAAATCCTAAGGCTCCTGATTATGTTAAAAAGTATAAATATATATCTGATGCAAATAGCATATCTTGGAGTCAGTATTTCCATATTCGTTATACAGATAGTGGTTTCTACAGTAAATCAAGTACTCGAAAAGATTTGTTATTAGACGGTGGCTTTTTTCTATTCTCTATTACAATGATTTTTATTCATTTGTGGGCATTTTATTCACTACGTCAATTATCCCCTCTCGTCATTGATCGGGAGAGAAAGCTATTTTATACATGGCTCTGGGGGAAAATGTATGTTGCGCGTTATTCTCAACTCGATGTTTTTAATCGATATGGTGTTTTGACCTTCAGAGTTTATGGATTTAACAAAAAAAATAAACTGAGGATTTATGATTTTGAACCCCGTATTCCTAACTTAATAGACGATATAATAAGTAAAAAGTATTTGTTGGCTTTTGTTGCAAAATATTTTATGCAAGGAAAAGAATCCGTCAGTTCAGTGGATCTTAAACGTCATTCGTCAATTATTTTTTCACATGAAAAGTCAAAACCAAAAGATTGGGAGAGCCAAATTTCGGCTATTTTAGCTGAATTAGACCGAGTTGGTACACCAAAAAGATCAGGTGATCCTGACTATATCGTCGGAGAAAAATATTAATGTAGTGAGTCATGTTTTTATTCCAGAAAAATTTTTATATACTCAACAGAGCGTTTTAGTAACGCTCTATTATCTTTTTATAAAAATTCAGAAGGCAATAATGCTTAAAGAAAAAAAACGTCATTTAATATTTCCTATTCAAAAATAAAGGTGTTAATGACGGTTTAAGCATTATTCAATTGAATCAAATTTTTGTGAATTGTTTGTTATCTATTACCTTGGAAACTTCTTTATTGAGAATATTCAGCAGAAGAATAGAACGGGTTTCTCCATCAGGTTCGTTATAAATTGCCTGAATACCTTCGAAAATACCTTCAGTAATTAGAACGGTATCACCGGAAATAGGGGTTTCTGGATCAGTAAATTCCTGTTCAGTCGCACTCATTAATTCATCGATTAACTGTTGCGGGACGACAGCCGGGTAAGTGCTAAAACGGATAAAGTGATTAACCCCCCGAGTTGAATTAACAGTAGTGGTATGAATAACCTCTGGATCAAAGTTCACAAAAAGGTAGTTCGGAAAAAGAGGCTCGATGACAGTTGTCCTTTTGCCCCGTATGATTTTTTCAATTTTGGCCCTGGGTGTCAGGCAAATCACATCCTGTCTCTCAAGGTTTTCTATCGCTCGAGAGATTTGCCCGCGTTTACAGTAAAGTAGATACCAATTTCCCATAATATTCCGACTCCATTACACAATGTACTAAGCATAACAAAACCGATATGCCAGAATCACCTATAAAATGAAGCGTAGCAACATCAATCTAATAAGATCATCTATAAAGTGAAAATGGACTAAAGAAAAATATGGTTTTATAGACAGTAAAGCTTTGTATAGGCCAAACCCCATGTTTTATATCATTAAATCGGAAATTTTTTTCTTATCATTACGAATTTTTTGTTTTGACTGGATGGCTTCTATTTTAAGAACTCCCTATAAAGAGGGTAGCACTGTTTTATATTCCCCGCCTTTCAGATGGCTGCATTCACTTCCTCCCACTCATAGAGTTAAAGTTTTTCAGTAGAATCAGGTGTTACTTGAACAATTGATAAATAAGGAGAAGATTGAGCAATATTTTCTATCTTTCCACAATCCCGCCCCACAAGATTACAATAATTTCATTTATTTTTAGTATGTTATGGGTTTGCCTTGTAACCTGTATCGGAGAGCTTATAATGTTTCTCCCCCTTGAAAATCGGCATAATTGAATAATATGAAATACCGCGATCTAAGAGACTTTCTTTCCTTGCTGGAACAATCTGGTGAATTAAAACGAATTCGTATGGAAGTTGACCCCTATCTGGAAATGACAGAAATCGCGGATCGTACTCTTCGTGCCGGTGGCCCCGCCTTGTTGTTCGAAAACCCAAAAGGATACTCGATGCCGGTTTTGTGCAATTTGTTTGGTACACCTAAGCGAGTTGCAATGGGTATGGGGCAGAAGGATGTGAAGGCACTGCACGATGTTGGCAAATTATTGGCTTTTCTCAAAGAACCGGAACCACCGAAAGGTTTTCGTGATTTGGTTGATAAGCTGCCAAAGTTCAAGCAGGTTTTAAATATGCCAACCAAACGCTTGAGTTCTGCGCCTTGTCAGGAGCAGGTTTGGGAGGGGGATGAGGTTGATTTGACCAAAATTCCAGTAATGCACTGCTGGCCTGAAGATGCGGCTCCGCTGATTACGTGGGGGCTGACGGTAACCAGAGGGCCAAATAAAGAACGCCAGAATCTGGGAATCTATCGTCAGCAGGTTTTGGGAAAAAATAAACTTATTATGCGCTGGCTATCACATCGTGGTGGTGCACTAGATTTTCAGGAATGGTGTCAGGCTCATCCGGGGGAGCGCTTTCCTGTTGCTGTCGCTCTGGGAGCAGACCCTGCCACAATTTTAGGCGCTGTTACGCCAGTACCTGATACCCTGTCTGAATATGCTTTCGCCGGATTGTTGCGCGGGCACAAAACAGAAGTGGTGAAATGTTTATCCAATGAATTGGAAGTGCCTGCCAGTGCTGAAATTATCCTTGAAGGTTATATTGAACCGGGAGAAATGGCACCGGAAGGGCCATATGGTGACCATACCGGTTATTATAATGAAATAGATATGTTTCCGGTGTTCACTGTCACACACATTACCCAGCGTCGCGATGCTATCTACCACTCTACCTATACGGGGCGTCCGCCGGATGAACCGGCTGTATTGGGCGTTGCGTTGAATGAAGTGCTGGTGCCGATTCTGCAAAAACAATTTCCTGAGATCGTCGATTTTTATTTGCCGCCAGAGGGCTGTTCTTATCGGCTTGCCGTCGTTACGATGAAAAAACAATATGCAGGGCATGCCAAACGGGTCATGATGGGAGTCTGGTCATATCTGCGGCAATTTATGTATACAAAATTTGTAATTGTCTGTGATGATGATATCAATGCTCGCGACTGGAATGATGTCATCTGGGCAATAACAACGCGGATGGACCCGCAACGGGATACTGTCTTGATGGAGAATACCCCAATCGACTATCTCGATTTTGCATCACCTGTTTCCGGGCTTGGCTCAAAAATGGGATTGGATGCAACAAATAAATGGCCGGGAGAGACACAGAGGGAATGGGGGCGTCCGATTGTCATGAGCGATGAGATCCGGGCCCGTGTCGATGAAATTTGGGATCAATTAGATATTTTGAAGCGATAAGAGGGAACGCATGACAACACTAAGCTGTAAAGTAACATCGGTTGACTCCATTACAGATACAGTTTATCGGGTTCGTTTATTACCTGATTCGCCTTTTTCTTTTCGTGCAGGACAATACCTTATGGTAGTGATGGATGAGAGGGATAAGCGTCCCTTCTCTATGGCATCATCACCATCAGAAAAACAGACGATTGAATTGCATATAGGGGCTTCTGAATTAAATCTGTATGCAATGGCGGTGATGGACAGGATACTGGATCAGAAAGTTATTGATATTGATATTCCACATGGGCAAGCGTGGTTTCGTGAAGATAGTAAAAACCCGATGTTATTAATTGCGGGGGGCACAGGCTTTTCATATACCCGTTCTATTTTACTGGCGGCTTTAGAAAAAGATCCTGAACGCGAAATTGCAATTTACTGGGGAGGACGTGAGCTACAGCATCTCTATGATTTGAGTGAGTTGCAGTCTCTGAGTGAACGTTATCCTAATTTAACCATCGTTCCGGTAGTTGAACAGGTGGATGATAATTGGCGGGGCAGAACGGGAACTGTATTAAGTGCTGTTTTGGAGGATTTTGGCAATCTGGCTCCGTATGATATTTATATCGCCGGTCGTTTTGAAATGGCTAAAATTGCTCGTGAACGGTTTTGCAGTGAACGTGATGCTTCTCTTGATCGTATGTATGGTGATGCGTTCGAGTTTATCTGATATAACCGCGTTGTCTTTCAAATCTCCTCTTTGTTGGCTGCGCTCGTTCACCCCGGTCACTGTCATTATAAACATAGAGTTATCTATGCTGCTGGGGATTGACTCCGAAGCATTTGCCTCTCACCGGAGGCCAGCCTTTGGCTGGTCTCGACGAATTTGTTATTCCTTTGCCGCAGCCATGCAACTCGAAATCTATTGGGTATACCTTTTGTTTCAATAAAAAAACCCGCCCCTGACAGGCGGGAAACTACGGCAACAACTTATTAGAATGATGCAATAGATAAGACAGACAAGGGAAAATACTCACAAATAATCGTCAGATACTCCGATAACTAAACTCTTTCAATAATCGTAGCAATGCCCTGACCCAGCCCGATACACATGGTTGCTAATCCGAACTGGACATCTTTACGTTCCATCAGATTCAGCAAGGTTGTTGTGATCCTGGCACCAGAGCAGCCCAGTGGGTGACCAAGTGCAATAGCACCACCATTCAGGTTAATTTTGTCATCCATACTATCCAGCAGATTCAATCCCTTCATACAGGCCAGAGATTGAGCAGCAAAGGCTTCGTTTAATTCAAACAGGCCAATATCTGAAAGAGCCAGACCGGCTTTTTTCAATGCCATCTGTGTTGCAGGTACAGGGCCATAGCCCATGATGGAAGGATCGCAGCCAACAACTGCCATTGAGCGGATACGGGCACGAGGTTTTAAACCCAATTCACGAGCTTTACTTTCACCCATGACCAACATTGCTGAAGCACCGTCTGAAAGCGCTGAAGAGTTACCAGCGGTTACACTACCGGTGACTGGGTCAAAGACCGGGCGCAGGCCAGCCAAATCTTTCAGATTAGTATCTGGTCGGATAACTTCATCAAAACCAATAAGCTGTATATTTCCATCAGCATCATGCCCGTGAATGGGGACTATTTCGTTGGCGAAGGCTTTTGATTCTGTCGCCTGTGCAGCACGCTGGTGTGAACGCATAGCGAATTCATCCTGCATTTCGCGGCTGATACCATGCATTTTTGCCAGCATTTCAGCGGTCAACCCCATTACGCCCGCCGCTTTCGCTACATTACGGCTCAATTTAGGGTGGAAGTCGACTCCATGAGTCATCGGAACATGGCCCATATGCTCAACGCCACCAATCATTGCAATGTTGGCATCCCCTGTCATGATCATGCGTGTAGCATCATGCAATGACTGCATTGAAGAACCACACAGACGGTTAACAGTAACCGCTGGTACTGAATGAGGAAGCCCGGCCAGTAATGCGGCATTACGGGCAATATTAAATCCTTGTTCCAGTGTTTGTTGTACACATCCCCAAGAGATATCATCAATATGCTCAGGCTGTACTGATGGGTTACGTTTAAGGAGTGATTTCATCAAATGTGCTGAGAGATCTTCGGCACGGATCTGACGGAATACTCCACCTTTTGAGCGTCCCATCGGGGTACGGATACCATCAATAATGACTACATTTTCCATGTTTTCAGACCTCACGCTTTTTCACCTGAATTAACAGCAAGTTTTGCTGCGGCAGGATAGTAACTTTCATTGCTCTCAGCTTTCGTTTTCAGGCCGACTGGAACCTGATAAAGTGCGCCTAAATGGGCATAGCTTTCAGCCAGTTTCACATAGGCTGCTGTTCCCATGGTATCCAGATAGCGGAAAACGCCACCGTGGAATGGAGGGAAACCTAAACCATAAACCAGAGCCATATCTGCTTCCGCAGGGCTGGCAATCACACCTTCTTCCAGACAGCGAACAACTTCGTTAATCATTGGGATCATGGTACGGGCGATGATCTCTTCGCCAGAGAAAGTCTGTTTAGGCTGACTCACTCCTGCCAGTAACTGATCGGTGGTTTCGTCCTGCTCTTTTTTCGGCTTGCCTTTTCTATCTATAGTGTATTTATAGAAACCAACACCATTTTTCTGGCCGTAACGCTGGTTTTCATACAATACATCAATGGCATCGCGGTAATCACGCCTCATACGCTCAGGAAAACCTTGTGCCATGACCGCCTGCGCGTGGTGAGCGGTATCAATACCGACCACATCAATCAGGTAAGCAGGGCCCATCGGCCAGCCAAACTCTTTTTCCATGATTTTGTCGATTTGGCGGAAATCACCACCATCCCGCAATAACATGCCGAAACCTGCCAGATACGGGAATAGAACGCGATTTACGAAAAATCCCGGACAGTCATTGACAACAATTGGGGTTTTGCCCATTTTGCTGGCATAAGCAACAACAGCAGAAATGGTTTTTTCTGATGTTTTTTCGCCACGAATGACTTCAACCAGCGGCATACGGTGAACCGGGTTAAAGAAGTGCATACCACAGAAGTTTTCTGGCCGCTTCAGCGATTTGGCTAACTCAGTAATAGGAATAGTGGAAGTGTTGGATGCCAGAATGCAATCATCATTAATATGAGATTCTGTTTCTGCCAGAACAGCCGCTTTAATTTTCGGATTTTCAACAACAGCTTCGACAACAATCTGAGATTGCTCAATACCGGCATAATTCAGCGTTGGCTGGATTGATGACAGAGTTTTAGCCATCTTCATTGCATCCAAGCGTCCGCGCTCAAACTGTTTGTTCAGCAACTTGGCTGCTTCGTTCATGCCTAAATCCAGTGCTTTCTGATTAATGTCTTTCATCAGAACTGGAACGCCTTTACTCGCTGATTGGTAAGCGATACCACCACCCATAATACCAGCTCCCAAAACAGCAGCATGTTGAGGTGTTGAAACTTCTTTCAGATGTTTTTTGGCCAGCCCTTTGACATGCTGGTCATTCAGAAAAATACTGACTAAGGCGCGGGCAACGGAGGTATGGGCCAGCATAACGAAGCTATCACTTTCCAGTTTTAGTGCTTCATCACGATTCAGTGTCGCTGCTTTTTCAATAGTTTTCACCGCAGTAATCGGGGCGGGGTAATGAGGCCCTGCCACTTTCATTACCATGCCTTTTGCCACTGTGAAGCTCATGGTACGCTCAATGTTATTGAGGCTGAGTGGTAATAGTTTCGGCTGGCGGGCCGCTTTCCAGTCTAAATCACCCTTAATAGCTTGTTCCAGAATAGAAACAGCAGAATTAACCAGTTTTTCAGCAGGTACAACCGCATCAACCAAACCATTTTTCAGAGCTTCTTCTGCCCCGATATCTTTGCCTGCTGTAATAATTTCAAGGGCATTATCAGTCCCGATCAGCCGTGGCATACGGACTGAGCCGCCAAATCCCGGCATGATGCCCAGTTTGGTTTCTGGTAAACCGATTCGAAGATCGGGTGATGCAACGCGGAAATCTGTGGCAAGTACTAACTCGCAGCCGCCACCAAGCGCATACCCATTGATTGCGGAGACTGTAGGAACAGAGAGATCTTCAATTCGGTTGAAAATGCTATTAGCGAGATTCAGTAATTCATGGAGTTCTTCTGCCGGAGCGCTGAATAAGGATAAAAATTCTGTGATATCAGCACCGACAATAAAGGCTTGTTTTTCAGAACGGATCAACAGCCCTTTTAATTCAGATTGTTGCTCAAGAACAGTAATTGCCTTATTCAGTGATGCAACAGTTTTGGTATCTAGTTTATTAATTGCAGCTGGTGCATTGAAGATCAGTTCTGCAATGCCATCTTTCAGCCAGTTTACTTGAATAGTTTCACTTAGGTAGAGCATGTCATTCTCCTCAATGAGTGCATACCATCTGGTATGACCAGATGTGCTTGATTGTGATTAGTGTGTTAAGTGAATGCAAATCAATGATTAATTTTTTGTAGGGCCGATCACAGGTAAGATTTATGATGGGAAGTGGTATTTTTTATTATCGCATTGAAAAATATAGATATTATCAGTTAATTCTTATTAAGTGGATTTTCAGTCATGACACTAAAAATGATGAATTGTGGTAAAATTCAAATTCCAGCCAGATAACCCAAAGGTTTATAAAATGGAAAAGTTGGCATCTCTCTATCAAGAACATATTAAAATATTGCAAAAACGTGCTAAAGAAATATTGGCACGCAGTCAGCTTGACGCCCTGCTTATTCACTCTGGTGAGTTATTACGAGTATTTCTCGATGATAGCCACTATCCCTTCAAAGCAAATGCACATTTCAAGGCATGGGTTCCTGTAACCAAAGTACCGAATTGCTGGTTGTGGATCGATGGTATCAATAAACCCAAATTATGGTTTTATTCTCCGGTGGACTATTGGCACAGTGTGGAGCCACTTCCTCACGGATACTGGACAGAAGAGGTGGAAATGTTCCCTCTGGCCAGTGCCGATGAGATTAAAGCTGCACTGAATGGCTTCTCAAAACAACATACGGCATATATCGGTGAACAGGTTGAACGAGCGAAATTTCTGGGCATTTCCGAACATAATATTAACCCAAAAGCCGTTTTAGATTATTTAAGTTACCATCGTTCATATAAGACTGATTATGAGCTGGCCTGTATGCGTGAAGCGCAGAAAACAGCAGTAAATGGCCATATGGCGGCACATGATGCGTTTTTATCTGGTGTCAGCGAATTCGAAATCAATATGTTTTATCTGATGGCGACAGGCCACCGTGATACTGATGTTCCTTATGACAATATTATCGCTCTGAATGAAAATGCTGCTGTTTTGCACTATACAAAGTTGCAACAAACTGTACCTGCTGAAATCCGTAGTTTTTTGATTGATGCTGGCGCGGAATATAATGGTTATGCAGCGGATATCACCAGAACTTATGCCGCAAAATCGAATAGTGAATTCGCCTCCCTGATCAAAGGATTGAATGATCAACAGCAGGCAATTATAGGTACGATCAAAGCGGGTGTCAGGTACACCGATTATCATATCGATATGCACCATCGCATAGCCAGCTTGTTGAAAAAGCACGGTATCATTAATGGCATCAGTGAAGAAGCTATGGTTGAAAAAGGGCTGACAGCGCCGTTTTTCCCACATGGGCTTGGTCACCAGCTTGGCCTACAGGTACATGATTCTGCCGGATTTATGCAGGATGATACCGGAACTCATCTGCCAGCGCCGGAAATGCACTCTTATTTACGTTGTACACGTATTCTGGAACCAAGAATGGTTTTGACCATTGAACCGGGCATTTATTTTATTGAAACCCTATTAGCACCGTGGCGTGTCAGTGAATACAGCAAACACTTTGATTGGAAAAAAATCGATGCGTTCAAGCCGTATGGTGGTATTCGTATTGAGGATAATATCGTTATCCATGAGGGAAAAGTTGAAAATATGACCAGAGAACTTATGACCAAAGAACTACAGTTACCGTAATGAAGCCTTATTTAATCCCGGCTGCTTCAGTCAGCTTTACTGAAGAAATAAAGAAAAGCCGTTTTATTACCCTGCTGGAGCATACCAGCGGGGTTGATGAAGCAAAATCGTTTATTCAGCATATCAAACAGCAATACCCTGATGCCCGGCATCACTGCTGGGCTTTTGTTGCTGGTGCTCCCGATGATTCTCAGCAGTTAGGGTTTTCAGATGATGGAGAACCTACCGGAACTGCGGGGAAGCCGATGATTGCACAATTAATAGGAAGTGGTTTAGGGGAGATCACAGCAATATCCGTCCGTTATTTTGGTGGTATCAAACTGGGAACGGGAGGATTAGTGAAAGCCTATGGTAATGGCGTTCAGCAGGCGCTTAAGCTATTGGAAACAGAATATAAAGTTCCACAAAAACAGTATCAGATAAAGTGTGAATATGCACAAATCTCTATGGTAGAACAGTTACTACAGCAGTTTTCAGGGCAAGTTCTCACCAGTGAATATACTGAAAATGTTACATTGCAAGTCTCATTACCTGCTACTCTTGCGGATGAAATAGGTAATAAATTACGTGACTTAAGTCGCGGTACACTGTTTTTAACATCGAAAAAATAATTATTTTGTCATACCGGATTTCGAAGGAACCTGCTGAATGCATTTTCGCACCATAACCCGTATTGTCGGGCTACTTGTCATTATTTTCTCTGTCACAATGATTATTCCGGGTTTGGTGGCATTGATTTACCGAGATGGTGCAGGCAGCGCTTTCAGTCAGACATTCATTTTTGCACTTTTGATTGGCTTGGTACTTTGGGTACCCAATCGGGAACAAAAACATGAATTGAAACCTAAAGAAGGTTTCTTGATCGTTGTGCTGTTCTGGACTGTACTAGGTAGTGTCGGTGCTTTACCTTTTATTTTTGCAGAAAAACCTAATCTCTCAATTACGGATGCCTTTTTCGAGTCTTTCTCAGGGCTGACGACGACAGGAGCGACGACACTCGTTGGTCTTGATTCTCTTCCTAAAGCCATTCTTTTTTATCGGCAGATGCTGCAATGGTTGGGAGGAATGGGCATTATCGTACTGGCGGTTGCAATCCTGCCTTTGTTAGGGGTGGGGGGAATGCAGCTTTATCGGGCTGAGATGCCGGGGCCACTGAAAGACAATAAAATGCGCCCTCGTATTGCAGAAACTGCAAAGACGCTATGGCTGATTTATGTCTTATTAACGATAGCCTGTGCGATAGCCTTGTGGGCGGCCGGGATGTCAATTTTTGATGCTATTTCGCATAGTTTTTCTACTATTGCGATAGGAGGATTCTCAACCCATGATGCCAGCGTCGGCTTTTATAATAGCCCGACGATTAATACTATTATTGCCATTTTTTTGCTGATCTCTGGTTGTAACTTTGGCTTGCACTTTGCTGTGCTTTCGGGAAGAAGCCTAAAAGTCTATTGGCGTGATCCTGAATTTCGCATGTTTATCAGTATTCAGTTGGCATTGGTTGTCATCTGTATGCTGGTTTTATGGCAGCACTCTGTTTATGAATCAAAATTGAATGCCCTGAATCATGCTTTTTTTCAGGTTGTATCTATGGCAACGACAGCTGGGTTTACGACAGACAGTTTTGCTAAGTGGCCGTTGTTTCTGCCATTCCTGCTATTGTGTTCTGCATTTGTTGGCGGATGTGCGGGATCTACCGGTGGTGGTCTGAAAGTCATCCGCATCTTGCTGTTGTTTCTGCAAGGTTCCCGTGAATTGAAACGGTTGGTTCATCCTAATGCGGTATACACGATTAAATTGGGGCGCAGGGCATTACCGGAAAAAATTATTGAAGCAGTCTGGGGTTTTTTTTCCGCTTACGCACTGGTTTTCATTATTAGTATGCTGCTACTGATCGCCACAGGGATTGATGAATTTTCTGCGTTCTCTGCTATTGCGGCAACACTGAATAATCTGGGGCCTGGGTTGGGTACGGTAGCTGATAACTTTACTACAATGAATCCGACAGCGAAGTGGGTATTAGTAGTGACGATGTTGTTCGGGCGTTTGGAAGTTTTCACTTTATTAGTTTTATTCACACCAACTTTTTGGCGCGATTAATTATACCTTTCGTCTTTCAAGTTGCCTTTTGGTTGGCTGCATTCATCTGGTGCCGTTTTGATAACTCTACGGTTACTTGTTCTGCGGAATCAATGAGAGGCTTTTGCCTCTCACCGGAGCAAGCTTCTGGTTGGATAAATTAGCTTTTGACGGATGACGGGCTTGTCCGCCTTTTCTACCGCAGTGCAACTTGAAGTCCATTGGGTATATAAAAATGATTCTTTATTAAAAGGGCGTATTTATGAATTACCTACTGCTCTATTCCACACAGGATGGACAAACTAAGAAAATAATCATGCGTATCGCAGAGAATATTCGCCGGGCGGGTATCAGCTGTGATTTGAGAGATCTTGCTACAGTCAATCATATGAATTTGCTTCCTTATCATAAGGTGATGATAGGGGCTTCAATACGCTACGGAAACTTTAATTCTGCATTACATAAATTTGTTCTGCGTCATGAGAATCAGTTGAATCAACTACCAACAGCTTTCTTCGGTGTCAATTTAACAGCAAGGAAACCAGAAAAAAGAACACCTGAGACGAATGCTTATATTCGTAAGTTTTTGACAAAAAGTCCCTGGCAGCCAGATTCATGTGAAGTTTTTGCCGGAGCATTGCTTTATCCCCGCTATCGTTGGTTTGATCGCATAATGATTCAACTTATTATGCGTATGACCGGAGGGGAAACAGATACAACAAAAGAGATTGAATACACCGATTGGGCGCAAGTGGATCGTTTTTCCGAGACATTCTTACAATTAGAGTGTCAAAAATAGCTTTAAAAACGGCCTTTTTGTTGGTTGTTGCATCATTTTGAGGAAAAAAAGCACGAACGGAAAAAAAATGCAAAAAAACTATTGTCAGCGCCGGAAAACTCCCTATAATGCGCCACCACTGACCGACGCTGAGCTGAGACACGCCGCCGAGGACAGCGGGAAAAAAAGCGAAAATAAACGCTTGACTCCCGAGGCGAAAAGCGTAAGATACGCAGCCTCGCAACACGGAAGAAGCCTTCCGGTTGCCATCGCTCTTTAACAATTTATCAGACAATCTGTGTGGGCACTCGCAAGACCCTATCGACATGCCGAAAGGCAAAAAAGATTAAAGTCT
>NZ_NIBU01000058.1 GCF_002632485.1 Xenorhabdus innexi
TTCGTTTTTTGTGTTTTTACTCAGAAAATATCTGCATATTACCCTTTCCATCAGCACACTTTACCGTTACTTCTGCAAACAAGGCATTGTCTGGCGGCGGGCAGCGCCCACATTAAAACAACCGGATCCCGAATATGACGAAAAAATGGCGCGTATTGCTGAGGCGCTTTCACGGGCTTCAGAGAAACACCCCGTTGTTTATGAAGATGAAGTCGATATTGATTTTAACCCTAAAATTGGCGCTGAATGGTACTTTAAAGGTCAGCAGAAACGGATTGTGACACCGGGTCAAAATCAAAAATATTACTTTGCCGGTTGTCTTGATGCCCAAACAGGCAAAATCGTGCCTACAGGTTACACAAGAAAAAACTCAGATTTATTTATCAATATGTTAGAAGCATTAAAACGCGCATATCGTTATGCAGAAACGCTGAGCGTGATTTTAGATAACTACGGCATCCATAAAAGTAAGAAAGTCAGAGCATGGCTGTTGAATAATCCCACCGTGACGCTGCTCTTTCTTCCAGTCTATTCGCCTTGGTTAAACAAAATAAAACGGTTATGGCAATCACTCCATGAAACGGTAACACGCAATCATTGTTGTCAATTTATGTGGCAGCTTATTCGTAATGTGAAAATTTTTCTGAAAAGAGCTTCGTTAACAACTTGGAGAGAAATGAGAAAGATAAGAGTCTCACCACTATGACAAACTATTTAGTGGGAGTAATAAATAAAGCATCTTCAATTACGACGAGCATATATTATCGATTTCTCATCAAAATAAATAATCCATTACTGATAATTAAATATTGATTAATTTTTTAATAATGAGGATGTTTTTTTTGATGTTTTAATTTTGGTTTTTTTATATATTATATTAATAAGTTTTTAGTTGTAAAATATATCAACATTCATCAACTTACTAATAAATTAAAAGGGTGTCATAATGAGCGACTTTAACTTATTTATTGTACTCGATATTGAAGGCATCATATCAAAAAATGAATATTCCGGAACTAAAAAATCTCCGGCCATGATTAGCGAAGATTTTATTCATATTTTATTGATTGATCAGGGGAAAAATGAACTCTTGGACAAGAAAGGCATAACATTAATGCTCGATGATGTAAAAAGAGGAGATGTAATTAATTGGAGTATTATTAATTTGCCTAATTATCAAGATAGCTATTCAGCCTTGCTATATAAATATGAGCGTGAAAAGAAAAACCCACAAGTTATGTCTGATCCTAAATTGACTGTTAGAACTATAAAGTTACCGTATATATTATCTGATAGTAATACAGATAACATTGAGACTAAAGAAATAAAAGAAAACTTTTGGTCTAGTAGAGTAATGGTTCTTGATAAAAAAGTAGGTGAAGAAAATTATTATGGATTCTTTACTATATATGATAGTAAAGGAGAGGTAATAGGTTACTCTAAATTCAACAATCACTTAATATTAAACCCTGTAGATAATAAATAATTTGTTTTTAAACATAAGGCCACATTTTACATTGTGGCCTTAAAATATAAATTTTAATTTTTTATGTTAGATCACCCTTTGGTGATATATAAACATAAAAAACACCAAAAAATATTATATAAGGATAAAATATAATGATAACTCCACAAGAAGCAAAAATTAATATTTGCAATGATTCCGATAACGAAATATTAAGCATTGATGTTGTTCATAAATATAGTGATATTAAAGAATATAAAACTAATTACAGCGTTGAAGGTGAATATCAAACTGGTATGTGTACCGCGCCTATGGATGTAAAATATAATACAGGTTTTGGTACTACAGGGGTTGATTGGTGGATGGTAACATGGGTAACAGCAGATGGTACTGTTTACATAACTTGCCCTAATAATTATAGAGATATTATTGATGTACTGAGTGTTAATGGACCTAAAATATTAGATGGTATAACTGCTTTTGCATCACTATTCGCAGTTGTAGGTCCAGATCCGGTATCAAAAACTGCAGCAGGTTTAGTTGCAGCGGCAGCGGCTATAACCAAATCAATAGCAGATCCGTTTTTAAATGAAGAAAAAACGGAAGGATTTAAGATGCATACCTTAAGAGCTGAAGATGCTAATGATGAAAATTTCATTCATATAAAAAACGATAAAGTTATATTTAGTTCACCTTCTGGTTATTCATCAACAAACATAGCAACTCGTTTAGAAGAAGCATTAATGAATAACTTTAAATAGCATAATATTTAAATAAATATTTTCTAGTTATATTGGTTTTGAATTGATAGTGGAAAAACATATTTATGCTGAATTGGATATTTTTCATTTTGTCATCAACAAACCGACCTTAGTGGATGGTTGTAATGTTTTGAAGTGGATTAGAAATTTCCAATTGATTAGAGCTGTAAAACAATTACCTTCCTAATTTTTTAATAAGTGAGGTTTATAAAATGACTACAAATTTAGAACGATGTGCTAAATAGCTTGTCAAAATGGTAAGAGTATCAAAGAAACTCGATCCTAAATTTGCGAAATTTTTGTTCCCAAAACGCAAAATCACAGAAAAAGGATCGAGTCATGCTTATCATACCACCCACCTCCCGAAATGAACGGCGGCAGATGAAAAAAAATCGTTCAAAAAACACCTGATAAAAATTATGCACGCCGGATCATGGGGATACTTCTACTGTGCAAAACACATTCTGTTCCTCAAGTCGCTGGGATACTTTGTTGCGCTGAATCTTCTGTCTGGCGCTGGCTGAAAAAGTTTAGAGAACAAGGATGGGCAGGCTTGCAATGCTTACCCGCGGGGCGTCATATTCGGTGGCATTTAGCCCGTTATCTGCCTCTCTTCTATTATTTTTTAGAGCACGCTCCTCAGCAGTTTGGCTATATCGATTCTCGTTGGAGTCTGGCCTTTTTTGTGTTTTTACTCAGAAATTATGGCAATCACTTCATGAAACGGTGACACGCAATCATTGTTGCCAATTTATGTGGCAACTTATTCGTAATGTGAAAATTTTTTTGAAAAGGGCTTCGTTAACAACTTGGAAAGAAATGAGAAATATCAGAGTCTCACCATTATGACAAACTATTTAGGACTCACAATTCTTCCAAGTTTTATAACTAACTGAAATAAATATAAAACTATTACTTGCGTTTGCTACTCGGCTAATTATTCAATGTTGCGATCATAAAGAATTGGTCATGAAAATCATAACCAACGCTTATTTTTGCTTCGTTATTGTTGGCGGGTTACTGAGTTTTAACTAAAACCTCTGGAGTCTCATTTTCACTTACTTACCCTGTTCGGTATCCTGAGTAAGGAATACTCCTATCATTTTGAAAAGGAATTTAAAGTTTAGTGCAAAAAAACAGAGGAAAAATTCTAGATTGTGAGTTTTGTCATATAAAAATGAGAGTAACGTACAGTGATTTATCAGACAATCCTGTATGAACGTTTAAAAATTATATAAAAGGGAAAATGTATGAGCGATTGGGAGGCTGTCCCTGTATTGGCTGCATTAGATTTAGATGAATTAATTGACTTTTACACAAATAAACTTGGGTTCCATTGCGACAATTTTGTTCCTAATGAATATGCGATAATTAGCAGAGGGGAAACTGAACTCCATTTTTGGGCATGTAACGATGAATACATTGCAGAGAACACTTCTTGCTATATTTTCGTAAAAGATATCCAAAGTGTGTTTCAAGAACTACAAGCACAGACTAAAGTCTCTCCGCTTGCGGAAACGCAATGGGGAATGTTGGAGTTCCACCTAATTGATCCAAGTGGAAATTTACTTAAGTTTGGGCAGCCAGTTTAGCTGTTTCACGTTATCCCCAACTCTTTTTTATTCAAAGTATATGGGTATGGAACTTGAAAAAGCCATTCAAACGTATGGCTTCTTTTTCCGCTGAAAATTAGGTCAATATGCATATTGAAAATAAGATTCTATTACATTTTATTTTTTTCAAATGAAGGAATATTCATCGAGAACCTTGCACTCCGTGCATCACGTTCATAACCCTGAGGCTCAGACAAAATACGATACAGCTCAGGCCTGCGTCCATGTATCCATCGTCTTCCTGTCGACATGGTCAGCAGACTCAGATCAAGACTGGCACTTATCATTATGTTCTCAAAAGAAACAGTTTCTTCAATAACACGGCCATAAGGATCAATAACCATAGCATTACCTGTGCGGATTTCTCCGTTATCCAATCCAACACCATTGCTGAACAAGATAAACAAACCATTATCATGCGCCCGTGCAGGTAACCAGCGCATTAGCCAGCCACGCCCGTTATCACCACGAAATGCAGCCTCCAGAGCATCTGGATTGCTGTATCTGTTTTCCCAAAGTCTGACAGGGATCGGTTTCATTCCGTAAGGGCTGCGGGAGTTAGTGCCTCCCGTCTGATGTGGAGCCATCAGAATGTCAGCACCAAGCAGCGCCGTTGCGCGTACGTTTTCAACTAAGTTGTTATCCCAACAGATAAGAATCCCCACCCTGACTCCCCACGGAGTATCAAATACAGTAAAGCTATCTCCATTAGCAATGTCAGGATGCTCAAATGCGTGAAGTTTGCGATGAACATGGATCTGACCATCGGGCATACATACCGCATACGCATTATAAATTTTTTTATCTTTTCCCTGTTCAATCAATCCTGCTCCTATCGCCATTCCATACTTTTTTGCCAGTAAAATGATACGAGCCAGTGATGGGCTTTCGTCAATCTGTTCAGCCAGCGCTACGACATCTTTACCCGTAAGATCAGGGATATGCCAGTAACCGGTAATACACATTTCAGGGAAAACCAGTATTTTAACGCCCTGCTCCCCAGCCTGATGAATAAACGCCTCCATAATTGATAAATTATACTGCTTGTCACTCGCACGATGGCAAAACTGAACTGTGGCAACCTGAATACTTTGTTTCATAACATTTCTCCTCAACTTCTCCTCAGATAGAAATTGATGGGTATTTCATCAGACAGACAGGACACTGTATAATCACAATTTTTCCGAATTTGATAACTAACTGGAATGGATATAAAACTTTTACGTGCGTTCGTCATTCTGGCCAGACAAGAACAATATCGCTCTGCGGCGGAAGTCCTTTGCCTGACACAACCAGCTCTGACAAAGCAAATTCAGACACTGGAACATCTTGTCGGATTTACGTTATTTAAACGTGGTCGTCAGGGTGCCAGACTAACAACCGCCGGACAGTTACTCTTCTCCAGAGCCTCTGAATTACTAAAGCAACATGATGATTTTCGAGAGTTTGTGAGCCGTGTACGGAAAGGAAACACAGGTAAACTGGTGCTGGGTTTTGGTGTGTCAGCATTTCAGCTTGCTCCCTCCAAAGTAACGACTTTCCACAAGATGTATGCTGATGTTGAAGTCTCCCTGAACGATATGCCTTCCGATGTGCAATACCGAATGTTACTTGAAGGGCAACTTCAGGCCGGATTTGTGCGGTTACCAGTACCAGAGAAACTGAAGGCTGAACCCTTGATGGAAGAAAGACTGGTTCTTGCTGTAAATGATTCACTGCATGTGGAACCAATAAATATTCAGGATGTACTAGATAGGTATCAACTTCTCCAGATTTCTCCCCTTCGGGGGCAAGGGCTATCAACACAGGTAACCGGTTTTCTCAGAGAAAATAAGCTTAGCGCCAGAACGTTATCTGTAGCCGATGATATTCAGACTTTACTGGCTCTGATTGCTGCCGGAAGTGGTGTTGCTCTGCTGCCAGCCGGAGTCAGTCATATTTTACCCTCTGGTGTTAAGCTCGTGACTCTGGAAGGGGTATATACTCGATGGCAGGTAGGAATTGCCTGGAGTCCAGAGATTAAGGATTGCCTGCGGGATAATTTCATTAATATGGTATTGAAACCTCTCTCACTCTAATTAGCAGTCATTAAAGCCAGTAAAAACAGGGCAAATGCCGGTATTTTATTTTGCTCAAACTTATAATCCAATCTACTCATGATCTTATCTAATCTTCTCTGTGCCGCACGAAAGCGATAATTGTACTAATTTTCGAACACATAGCAAAATTGGCTTCATCCCTGAAGCCAACTCGTTCTCAATCACTCGCACAGAATTTTATCTATAAAACTGACTGATACACTCTTTCTCCTGACCAGTTACAATGACATTTAGTAGTCGTTCATAATAGATAGCTAAATTCTCAATAGTTCCTTCTGTATACAGCTCCGGGTTATAGTTTAGATCGCACCTGATGTATTGCGGAGTATATAAAAAATTCATTCCAAGTGATTCGAAAGGAATTATTACCGGGTCGATAAATTCCATATCAATATTTTGCAGGGATAATAATTTTTCATCTTTAGATATGTCAACGAAGTCATACATATTTTTTGCATCTGAATAGTTAAAGAGAACATTAAATACATTATCTCTTGCTTTTTCTCCCACAGCATCAATTACAACTGACATCTGGATATTTGAATACTCTATGACTTGATGAATAAACTGACTAACCTGCTTAATGATTTCCTGAAGAGTCATCTCTTTATTTATGGTTGATTTGACTACCAAGTCGTTTAAAAACAACCCTATAGTTTGATGGTTTTCTATGCGGCCACGGTCAGCTTTTAGTGAAGCAACAATATGTTGTGATTCGCCGGAATGCATAAAAAGACAGGTATGGAATAACGCCATAAATAACATATAAGGTGTGATTTTATGTGTTTCACAATAATGTAAAGCTACTTTGTTTAGTAAATCAGGTACTTTGATGCTACGAGCTTGAGAACGATATTTTGTCTTCAAATGTTTTCTGAAAGGGACGGGGAATTCCCGCTCTGTACTGACTTCAGAAAATTGCTCCTTCCAGAATTGAATCTGTTTCTTAACCAATTCATCGGTATGAATTTTTTGTAAATCATAAACATAACCAGAATATTTCATAGCAACTGGCGGCAATGGGTTTTCCTGCCCTTGAGAATAAGCCGTATATAACGCTTTAAACTCCTTCATAAGGATATTCACAGACCATCCGTCGGAAACAATATGATGCATATCAATAAACAATAATGTGATTTTCTCCGAAACAGATAATAAGAATGTTCTGATTAGCGGGCCATTGTAAACATCAAAGGGTGTTCTTAACTTCTCATCCCAGAGCCTGTTAATTAAGGTAATTATTTGCTCTCGATCTGTTCCTATTTCTAATCCTATTGGTAACGATTCGATAATTTGCAGATTGATTTTCATATTGTTATCAGGCCGCATGAAAACCAGATCATTTTCTTTGAAAAAATTAAACCGCAAACTGTCCTGTCGCTCCAAAATAGTATTTAAACTTCTTTCTAACGCACTTTTATCCAGTTCTCCTTCCATAAGCAAGGTAAGCGGTATATGAAAACAGTCCTCCAATAATCCTTCCTGAACAAGATACCAATATGTTTTTTGACTATGAGAAATGGGTATTTTCTTTTCAAAAATATTAGGTGTTATTTCCGGTTCAGCTATTTCTTGTTTCTGGCTATTACGAATCACACTTGCAATCTGTGCAATCGTCGGATTTGCAAACAATTGATGCATACTGAAATTATTGGCTAACGTATTTCTTATTGACGCAGCTATTTTTACCGCCAGAAGTGAGTGACCACCAAGTGAAAAGAAATGGTCATAAACACTAATTTGTTTGATTTTTAGATGTTTTTGCCATAGCTCACAGAGTTTTTCTTCAATTGCATCTCTCGGTGCGATATACATCTGGCGATGTAAGTCACTTTCGTCTGGAACAGGTAACGCCTTTTTATCCACTTTATTATTTAAATTCAGCGGAATGCGCTCCAATGGGATATAAAGACTGGGTATCATATAATCAGGTAATTGTTTTTCCAGTGCGGCACCCAGTAACTCTGCCAGTTCTCCGCCAATGGCGGGAAGTTGTGGATAATTAGCCAAATGAGTCTGATTATAATCTGAACGCGACTGTATTTGAGGTAATTCCCCCTTGCTGAAAATAACATCGAGTAAATCAGGTTGTTGCTGTGACCATGTAAGCTCACATTGGTAGCCACACTGCTCTGCATACTGAAGTAAAGATTCGAGAGCAGCAACCTGCTCTGCGGCTTCCGGAGAGAAACCACCGGCATTTTCTGATGGGAAAACAATTTGATTAGAAGACCAATGACGTAATCCTTCAGCTAAATCAAAATCATCTTTGATTCGGGCATTAGGAACACCTGAGACACCAAATGTCTCGAATTCACCAGTTTCTAACATATTACGAAGCGCTTTCAGGGAATTAAAATCACACCAATTTATCGATGAATCGCAACACAATTCTGTGTTTTTCCCGCATTTGTACAAGATAACTTCATAGCGGTATCGCAGCATTTCATTGTCGCCAATACCTCGTTTAACCAAAATATCCACCCGGCTAATTTCAGGGTAACGTGTCGGCAACTGAACAAAATAGGTTGGGCTGAGTAAAAACTCTTTTTCTTGCTGTAAACGCCGTTGAATACGATTTGCCAACGTACCGGCAGAAATATGCTGTCCATTCAGACGATTTTTTTCAACCGCAGTGACATGTGCAGTTAACAAGTCTAAGTTACGTATATCACCCAGAAGGATTTTCCCTCCGGCTTCAACCATAGGTAATAACTGTGTAATGACCTTTTCCAGATATTGGATATTAGGGAAATATTGCACAACAGAGTTAATTACAACAGTATCGAACTGATCAGGCATGATTGTGCCCAGATTCAGAGCATCCCCCCTTCTTAGTTCTACATGTGACCAGCCACGCTGTTGCAAAATTCTCCGGTGACGTGCCAATATTTCTGCTGAAATGTCAGTAGCTAATACTGATTCACACTGTTCAGCATAGCGATACAGTAATAAGCCAGATCCACAGCCAATTTCCAGTAAGCGCCGGGGTTGCAGAGAGTTAATACGCTGCATGGTTCCCGCTCGCCACTCTTCCATTTGCTCCAAGGCAATCGGCTGTTCAGTGTAACTGTTCATCCAGCCACTAAAATCACTGTCATCTTCACTCTTGTCAATGACATCTGCCGTAATATTTTCCGTTAGTTCCTGACGATATTGGTTATCAAAAATTTCTGTCCAGCTTTCAAGGTAATCTACATTAAAAGCAGCCGCTTTCTCTGCCAGCCAGTCACTGCCCGGGCAAACATAAGCAATGAGTTTTTTGTCCTCACTATCTTGCCTATCAACAATGACAACAGCATTACTTAAAATCTCCTGCCCCGCCAAAACCGCTTCAATTTCTGCTAATTCAATGCGGTGGCTGCGAATTTTAATCTGTGAATCCAATCGGCCAATAAATTCCAACTCGCCTTCCGGCGTCCAGCGGACTAAGTCACCCGTCCGGTAAAGGCGGTCTGTCGGATCGGTACTAAATGGATCGCGGATAAATTGTTTTTCGGTCAGCTCCGGTGCATTCCGGTAACCCCGCGCCAATTGAATACCACCGATATGCAATTCCCCGACAGCACCAAGCGGCACCAGATCGCCCTCAGAATTCAGGATACGCATCACAGTATTTGGCAATGGTTTTCCAATCGTTACTCGCTTATCCACCGTCAACAAGGCACTGGTGACAATCGAAGTACACTCAGTCGGGCCATAAACGTTAAACAGTTTTCTGCCTTGCGACCACTGTTCCACAATATGCGGCGCCACCGCTTCCCCTGCTAATAGCAAGGTTGAAACGGTACGCCATTTGTTGAAATCCAGATGAGGTAACAATGCCGGAGGGAGTACAGCATGGGTAATATTATTTTTTTCAACCAGTTCATCCAACCATTCAGGCAAACGACGATGTTTTTCTGAAATCAGATACAGTGTCGCGCCATAAGCCAGAGTCATTGCCATTTCCAACACGGCGGCATCGAAACTCCATGAAGCAAACTGTAATCCACGAATATCAGCATCGGCACCAAATAACGAGGCCTGAGCCTTTGCCAGATTAACCCAGCCTTTATGCTCCAGCATCGCCCCTTTCGGTCGACCGGTAGAGCCGGAAGTATAAATCACATAAGCCAGATGATTTTCGGTCAGCGGTATCGGACGATGAACAATATTATCAATGGGCAAACTTTGTATACAGGATTGTACCGTCTCGGTATCCAGACAGATAACACATTGCTGGCTAATGGGTAATTTACCCACCAATGATGTTTCAGTCAGAATAAATTCGGCTCCACTGTGTTCCAGCATATATTGCAGACGGGCTTGCGGATAACTGGCATCAAGTGGCACATAAGCGCCACCCGCTTTGAGAATTCCCAGCAGAGTAATTACCGCCTGTAATGATCGGGGAAGACAGATGGCAACCAGAACATCTGGTTGAATACCCTGCTCAATCAAATAGTGCGCCAACTGATTGGCCTGTGCGTTAACGGATTGATAACTTAAAGCCTCATCACCAAAAACCAGCGCGGTTTTTTCAGGATTTTTTGCCGCCTGTTCTTCAAATAATTCATGGAAACAACACGCCTGTAGATAATTTTCCTGGGGTGCATTCTGCTGAAGATCATTGAATCCATACAGTAAGGTATACTCTTCATCGGGAGCTACTAATGGGAGCTTATGAACAGACATTTCTTTATTTACGGAATGCGTGTTCATAGCTTCAACAATGCTGGTCAGCAATGTTGTGTAGTTAGCAATTAATCTCTCGATAGTCGCGCTGTTGAACAGGCTGGTATCAGCAGTCCATAATATGGATAACTCATTTTCTTCTTCACAAACATGAACTTCCAAATCAAACCGCGTTGCCATAAACGCATTTTTTTCAAATGTAATAACATTGCCCTGTTCCAACGTTGTTTCCTGCTGGTTGTTTTGTACAACAAACAGAATTTGGAAGATGGGATTATGATTCAGATTCCGCTCCGGGCGGATGCTTTCCACTAACATTTCAAATGGCAGATCCTGATGTTCATAGGCATCTAAAATGGTACGGCTGTTTTGTTTTAATAATTCACTGAACGTCGGCTGACCGGATAAATCTGTTCTGATCACCAATGAGTTCACAAAAAAGCCGATTAAAGGTTCAATATCAGGATGTTGCCTGCCAGCAATGGCCGTTCCAACCAGAATATCCTTTTCATTACTGTAGCGACTCAATAAGACCGCAAATGCGGTTTCCAGAAACATAAAGAGTGTTACTTTATGTTTGGCACATAATGTCCTGATTTTCTCAGTAAGATTGACTGAAATACGCTGAGTGTGAAGCCGCCCTTCGAAATTTTGTTTTTCTGGTCGAGGGTTATCAAGAGGTACACGGTGAAGTGGTGAAATACCGGCTAATTGATTCTGCCAATAAATTTGCTGTTTATTCAGAGTGTCACCCTGCAACCAGTTCCGCTGCCAACGGGCATAATCGGTATACTGAATTTTCAGCGGTGACAGTGGGTTTTCTTCGCCTTGGCAGTAAGCCCTGTATAGCGTAAGGAGTTCGCTGAAAAAGATAGGTATTGACCAACCATCGCAAGCGATGTGGTGGATTGTATACAAAATCGTGTAATCATCTTCCGCCAATTTTATTAACCGGACACGCAGCATCAGATCCGTGTGTAAGTTAAAAATTTGTTTTCCTTCTGCCTTACCGAGTTGTTTTACCTGATTATTTCTCTCAGTTGCAGCAAGTGCAGATAAATCATGATATGTGATCGGTAAATCGTATTCAGTAACAATGAGCTGACGTGGTTCATTATCGATGATTGTAAAATGGGTGCGTAACACTTCATGACGTTCAAGTAATGCTTTAATCGCGGCTTCAAATGCCTTGATGTTCATCGGTTCCCGCAGCCTGAAATCCCCTGTACAGTTGTACTGAGGACTTCCTCCATTCAGCTGATCAATAAACCATAAACGTTGTTGAGCAAATGAAAGCGGGTAATGTTCCGCGTGACCATCACGCGGAATATCCTGCAACCAATGAGCGCCATGTTCTTCTTCTGAATTCACTTGATTCAGGAAATTAATCAACTCTTGTTTGTAAAGTTTCCATTCACTGAGCAACTCCGATGGAATACTGTCACGGTGCGTTTCATATTGTAATCGGTTATCCGCAACAAACAGAGTAATCCCCTGACTTAAAGCCTCATTTATAATTTGCACAGCACTTTTCATATATCACCTTTCAGAATTTCCTGTGTAGTTGCTTTCCCAGTTTGAAAATGTTTTCTGCTTTCTTTTACAAGATGGACTGTGACAAGCTGTGATAGCTGCTCAAGTGTTGGATATTCAAAAATACTTCTTAGCGGGATTCTGACGTTTAACTCATTGCGTATCGAGCTGATCAAGCGGGTTGCCTGAAGTGAATGCCCTCCCAGCAAGAAGAAATTGTCATAAATCCCTACCTGATTGACATTCAGCAGACTCTGCCATAATTGGCTGATTTTCTGTTCTACTTCGTCTCTAGGTGCCACATAGTCCTGCCGGTGATAATCACTTTCATTCGGGATTGGTAATGCTTTTTTATCCACTTTATTGTTCAGCGTCAGTGGCATTTTCTCGAGCGGGATATAAAGACCGGGAACCATATATTCAGGTAGCTGTTTTTTCAGGTTGGCTTCAAGCAGATCTGAAAGTTCGGCTCCAATTGCAGAGAGTTGCGGATAATTTGCCAAATAGGTTTGGCTATAATGCGCCTGGGCCTGAACAGGTGGCAATTCACTACGACTGAAAATAATATCCAGCAAATCAGCCCGCTGTTGTGACCACGTCACACCGCACTGGTAGCCACTCTGTTCAGCATAAAGAAGTAAAGACTCTAATGCCTGAATTTGCTCTGTTGTCTGCGGAGAAAAGCCACCAGCGTATTCTGATGGAGATATCATCTGACTGGCAGGCCAATGGCGTAGCCCTTCCGCTAATTCAAAGTCATCTTTGACACGGGCATTAGGTATAGCTGAAACGCCGAATGTCTGATCTGCCCCCGCCTGTAATAAATTACGCAGATCTCCCAGCGTGGAAAAATCATACCAAGGGAAAGATGAGCCATCACAAGATACTGTATGCTCATTTTTCTTATAAAGGATGACATCATAGCGATAACGCAGCATTTCATTATCGCCGATACCACGTTTGACTAAAATGTCCACGCGGCCTATTTCAGGATAACGCTCTGGTAATCGGGCAAAGTAAGTCGGGCTAAGCAGAAATTCCGGCTCTTGTTGTAATCGTCGCTGAATACGGTTTGCCAATGTGCTGACTTCAATACGCTGACCGTTCAACTGGCTTTGTTCAATCGCAGTAGCATGCTCAGTCAGCAGATCTAAATTGCGGATATCACCCAGCAGGATTTTCCCTCCTGCCTCAAGAAGCGGGAGTAACTGAGCAAACACCTTCTCCAGATACTGAACATTAGGGAAATACTGCACAACAGAGTTAATCACAACGGTATCAAACTGTTCAGGCGTGATTGCGCCCAGATTCAGGGCATCCCCCCTTCTTAGTTTTACGTGCGACCAGCCGCGTTGTTGCAATAGTTTTTCATGCCGGGCTAACACTTCCGCTGAAATATCGGTAGCCAACACGGATTCACATTTAGCAGCATAACGGTATAACAGAACACCGGTTCCACAACCAATTTCCAGTAAGCGCCGGGGATGCAGAGATTCAATCCGCTGCATAGTAACGGCACGCCATTCTTCCATCTGATCCAGTGTGATGGGCTGTCCGGTATAGCTATTCATCCAGCCACTGAAATCACTGTCTGAATCTATGCTGTTATTCTCATTTTCATGAGCAACATCTTGCGGTGTATATTGCCCATCAAAGATATTTTTCCAGTTTTCAAGATAATGCTGATTAAATGCTGTTACTTTTTCACCTAACCATTCCGTTGCGGGGCTGATATAAGCAATGAGCTTTTGATTTTCACTATCATGTCCATAGATATTTACCGCCGCCTGACTCACAATCTCATTGGCTGCCAGAACCGCTTCGATTTCTCCCAGCTCTATCCTGTGTCCTCGGATTTTGACCTGAGAATCCAGACGGCCGATAAACTCCATATTGCCATCGGATAACCAGCGGACTAAATCACCCGTCCTGTATAAACGTTGAGATTGTGTGTCATCTGTCGGATCAATGATAAATTTCCTTGCAGTCATCTCAGGATCGTGTAAATACCCTCGCGCCAACTGCGCACCACCAACACATAACTCCCCTGTGACCCCAATCGGCACAATATTGCCGTTATTATCCAGAATACGGATCGTTAAATTGGTTAATGGTTTTCCTATAGTGATTTTCTCACTCACTAATTCTGCCATCGACACGCAAACCGTGGTTTCTGTCGGGCCATAGGCATTAAATAATTGCCTTCCTTGTCGCCACTGTGCCGCAATACTGGCTGAAATAGCTTCCCCGGCAACAATCAGAGTGCTCACTGACTGCCATTTTTCTTGTGTCAACTGGGGTAATAAAACGGGCGGGAGAACAGCCAGTGTTAATTGATGTTTTTCAACCAGTGCACTCAGTAATTCCGGTGAACGTTGTTCGGATTCAGTGAGTAAATAGGATGTTGCCCCTTGTGCCAGCGTCATAGCCAGTTCAAAGGCAATGGCATCAAAACTCCAGGAGGCAAATTGCAAACCTCGGGTATGTTCGTTGATGTCAAATGCAGCCGCCTGTGCGTATGCCAGATTGACCCAGCCTTTGTGCTCCAGCATTACGCCTTTGGGTTTTCCTGTCGAACCTGAAGTGTAAATAATGTAGGCCAGATTATTTTCTGTCAGAACAAACGGTCGATCGATGATATTTTCTGCAGGTAATGTTTGCAGATATGACTGAATAGCGGCGGTGTCCAGACATACCACCTTTTGTTTACTGACAGTTTGTTCATTGATAGGTAGCTTTTCAACCAGATGGGTCTCGGTCAGAATGAACATAGCCTTACTGTGTTCCAGCATGTATTGCAGGCGGGCTTGCGGGTAAGCGGGATCTAGCGGCACATAGGCTGCCCCTGCTTTCAGAACCCCCAGTAATGCCACTACAGCCTGTAAAGAACGGGGAAGACAGAGAGCGATAAGGGTTTCAGATTGAATACCCTGTTCAAGCAGATAACGGGCTAACTGATTGGCCTGTTCATTCAGGGCTTGATAACTTAACGTGCTGTCACCAAAAACCAGCGCGGTTTTTTCAGGATTTTTTGCCACCTGCTCTTCAAACAGTTCATGGAAACAGTATCCTTGTAAGCCATGTTCCTGCCGACCATTCCATTCATGCAATAAAGTGTGTTTTTCCGCTTCAGCCAGAATCGGCAACTCATGAACGGAAGGTTCTTTACTCACTGAAGCACTTGTCATTCCCTTAACAATGCCTGAAAGCAGAGTTTCGTAATTGGCAATCAATCTTTCAATGGTGCTACTGTTAAACAGACTTGTATCTGAAACCCATACTACAGATAATCCGCCTGACTTTTTTTCTTCATAAACATGAACTTCTAAATCAAAACGAGTGGTTTTCAGCAATTCACTTGCAAAGTCCGCAACATTATCCTGTTCCAGCGTTATATCATGTTGGTTGTTCTGTACGGCAAAGATAATCTGAAATATAGGGTTATAATTTACGCTTCGTTCCGGGCTGAGTTTTTCTACTACTAATTCAAATGGCAAATCCTGATGTTCATAGGCATCCAGAATGGTACGGCTGTTTTGTTGTAGCAGTTGACTGAAAGTAGGCTGACCGGATAAATCTGTCCTGATAGCCAGTGAATTGACAAAAAAACCAATCAACTGCTCGATATCATGATGTCTTCTCCCTGCCAACCCTGTTCCAATCACGATATCTTTTTCATTACTGTAACGGCTCAGCAATACAGCAAACGCCGTTTCCAGGAACATAAATAATGTCACGTTATGTTTCGTGCACAGCCCCCTGATTGCCTGAGTCAGATGTGGGGAAATATGTTGTATATGGAAACATCCTTCAATATTTTGTTGTTCGGGGCGAGGATAATCCAACGGCACACGATGGACGGGGGAAATTCCGGCTAACTGATCCCGCCAGTATGCCAGTTGTTTGTTCAGCAAATCACCTTGTAGCCACTCCTGTTGCCATTGGGCGTAGTCACTATACTGAACTTTCAGCGGTGGCAGAGGATTTGGCTTATCCTGACAATAAGCCTTATACAAGGTGAAAAGTTCATGAAGGAATATTGCAACCGACCAACCATCAAAGGCGATATGGTGTATCGTATAGATAATGATGTAGTCATCTTCTGCCAGTTTCAGTAACCGAATGCGCAGCATCAAATCTGTACCGAGGTTAAAAGCCAGATTCTCATCTTTCTTACTGAATTGTTTTACCTGAACAGCTTGTTCCGTTTCAGACAATGCAGATAAATCATGATGTGTGATCGGTAAATTGTATTCAGTAACAATGAATTGACGTGGTTCATTATCGATAATTTTAAAATGCGTGCGTAACACTTCATGACGTTCCAGTAATGTATTAACAGCCGCTTCAAATGCCTGTATGTTAATGGACTCCTGTATTCGGTGGTCCCACATACAGTTATACTGAGGACTACCGCCATCCAGTTGATCAATAAACCACAAACGCTGTTGAGCAAATGATAGTGGATAGTGCTCAGCCCGTTCATAACGTGGAATACCCTGTAGTTGATGGGTACTCACCTGCTCTTCTGATGAATCGAGCTGGTTCAGAAAATCAATCAACTCTTGTTTATGCTGTTTCCATTCACTGATTAAGTCTGCCGGAATATTGCTGAGGCGGGTTTCGTATTGCAAACGATCCTCAGCCACGAACAGTGTTATTCCCTGATCTAAAGCCTCATTGACAATTTGTGCTGCATCTTTCATATATCACCCTTTAATAGCGCTTGTGCTGTCTCTTGCCCGGCCTGAAAATGTTTTCTTTTTTCTTTGATAAGATGGACGGTGACAATTTGTGATAACTGCTCAAGTGTTGGATGTTCAAAAACACTCCTCAATGGCACTTCTATCGCCAATTCGTTGCGTATTGAACTAATAAGACGAGTGGCCTGAAGGGAATGTCCACCCAATGCAAAGAAATTATCGTAAATGCCGATCTGGCTGACATTCAGTAATTTATTCCATAACTTACTGATTTTAATTTCTATTTCATTTCTTGGGGCAACATAGCTTTGACGGCGTAAATCGTCTTCATTTGGGATAGGCAGCGCTTTTTTATCCACTTTATTGTTTAAAGTAAGAGGCATTCGTTCCAGTGGAATATAAAGACCGGGAACCATATATTCGGGTAATTGCTGCTTTAATGCTGATTCAAGTAATTCTGAAAGTTCACCACTGATGGCTGAAATTTGCGGGTAGTTAACTAAATGGGTTTGATTGTAGCCGGAACGTGCCTGTACGGGCGGTAACTTACTCCGGCTGAAAATAACATCCAGTAAATCAGGTTGCTGCTGTGACCACGTCACGCCGCACTGATAACCACACTGTTCAGCATATTGCAGTAAAGATTCGAACTCCTGAAGCTGTGCTAATGCCTGAGGTGAGATACTGCTGGCATTTTCCGGCGGTGTTATTAGCAGGTTGGCTGACCAGTAACGCAGCCCTTCAGCCAAAGCAAAATCATCTTTAACTCTGGCATTGGGAATACCTGAAACACCAAATATCTCTTCTGTTCCCGCCTCCAGTCTACTTTTCAGATTTTCAAAAGCATCAAAATCATGCCAACTTATTGAATGCTCGTGGTGAGATTCAGCCTTATCATCTCTTTTATGTAATATTACGTCATAGCGATAACGCAGCATTTCATTATCGCCGATACCACGTTTGACCAGAATATCCACCCGGCCTATTTCAGGGTAACGCTCTGGTAATCGGGCAAAATAAGTCGGGCTGAGTAAAAACTCCGGTTCTTGTTGTAAACGTCGCTGAATGCGGTTCTTCAGCATTTCGACCTGAATACGCTGCCCGTTAAGACGGCTTTGCTCTATTGCTGTAACATGGGCGGTTAACAGATCTAAATTGCGGATATCGCCCAGCAGAATTTTTCCTCCCGCTGTAATTGCTGGTAACAACTGCTCAAACATTTTTTCCAGATACTGAACATTAGGGAAATACTGAATGACCGAGTTAATCACGACAGTATCAAATTCATCTGCGTACAATGTTCCAGAATTGAGAGCATCCCCTCTTCTGAGTTGTATATGTGACCAGCCACGTTGTTGCAAAGTATGTTGGTGCCGATGTAACACTTCATCCGAAATATCAGTAGCCACTACTGATTCACACTGTTCAGCATAGCGATACAGCAACAGCCCTGAACCACAGCCAATCTCTAATAAGCGATGAGGATTCAGGGCATTAACCCGTTGCATAATTCCCGCTAACCACTCCTCCATTTGTTCAAGGGCAATCGGCTGCTCTGTATAGCTGTTCATCCAGCCACTGAAATCACTTTCTGGTGTCAGAATATCGCCGCTACTTTCTTTTTGAATACGCTCTTCTTTCTGTGAATTATCTGCCGTGGGCTGGCGGTACTGCTCATCAAAAATTTCTGTCCAGTTATTAACACTACTGGCGTTAAATTCAGCGGCTTTTTCACCTAACCACTCTGCACTCGGGCAGACATATGCAATAAGTTTTTTATCTTCATCCTGACCATAAGCGAGCACAACCGCACTATTTAAAGCACTATGCTCTGCCAGAACTGTTTCTATTTCACCCAATTCAATACGATAACTGCGGATCTTGACCTGAGAATCAACACGGCCGATGAATTCCAACTGACCATCCGATGTCCAGCGCACTAAATCGCCGGTACGGTAAAGCCTGTTTTCCCGCCCTTCCGCTGAATGTGGGCTGAATGGATCACGGATAAATTGCCTTTCCGTTATTTCCGGTGAATTCCGGTAGCCACGAGCTAACTGAACACCCCCGATATGCAGTTCTCCAATAACTCCTATCGGAGCCAGATGACCTTCCGAGTTGAGAATACGCATCACAACATTTGGCAAGGGTTTTCCAATCGTGACCTTCTCATCAGTTAATACAGCCGTGGTGACAATGGAGGTACATTCTGTCGGACCATAGACGTTAAACAGTTTTCTGTTCTGAGACCAGTGGACGGCAATCTGTGGTGATACGGCTTCACCCGCCAGAAGCAACGTTGAGACAGATTCCCATTTGTTAAAACTCAATTGAGGGATCAGAGCTGGTGGTAGAACTGCATGGGTTATCTGGTATTTTTCAACAGCCTCATCTAACAATTCCGGGGAACGGCGCTGAGTTTCTGAGATCAGATACAGTGTTGCGCCATAAGCCAATGACATAGACATCTCTAAGGTCATGGCATCAAAACTCCAGGAGGCAAACTGCAATACACGAATATGCGAATCAGCGCCAAATAAAGCGGCCTGTGAGAATGCCAGATTGACCCATCCTTTATGTTCTCCCATGACCCCTTTCGGTTTGCCGGTAGAGCCGGAAGTATAAATCACATAAGCCAGATGATTTTCCGTGAGCGGGAATGGACGTTCGGTAATGTTATCCACTGGCATGTGTTGTAGCTGAGATTGCACAATATCAGTATCCAGACAAATGACTTGCTGCTGACTGATTGGCAGTTTTTCCACCAGATGAGTCTCCGTCAGGATAAATTCTACCTCACTATGCTCCAGCATATATTGGAGACGAGCCTGCGGATAACTGGGATCTAATGGTACATAAGCCCCGCCCGCCTTAAGAATCCCTAACAACGCCACAACAGCCTGTAATGACCTTGGCATGCAAAGCGCAACTAACGTATCCGGCTTGATCCCTTGTGCCAACAGATAATGTGCTAACTGGTTAGCCTGTTCATTCAATGCTTGATAGCTCAGAGAGTTATCACCAAAAATCAACGCAGGTTTTTCTGCATATTGTGCAACCTGATCTTCGAAGATTTCATGGAAACATTTCCCGGTCGGGAAAGAAATTTGTGGCCCATTCCATTTATGCAGCAAGATATTTTGCTCCGCATCGGTTAATAACGGAATGTCATGGACAGAAGGTTCGCTGTTACCTGTATGCTGCTTCATCACATTAACAATGTTAGTCAACAGGGTTTCATAATTGGTCAAGAGTCTGTCAATGGTGGCAATATTGAATAAGCTTGTATCCGCGATCCACTGAATAGATAACTCACCGTCATATTTTTCTTCATATATGTGAACTTCCAAATCAAATCGGGTTGTCAACAGTGAATGTTTTTCAGCTTCAATGAGATTATCCTGCTCCAGCGTTGTATCGCGTTGGTTATTCTGTACTGCAAACATAATCTGGAAGATAGAATTATGATTTAGTTGCCTCTCTGGACTTAGTTTTTCTACCAGCATCTCAAAGGGCAGATCCTGATGAGCATAAGCATCCAGAATGGTACGACTGTTTTGTTTTAACAGTTGACTAAAAGTAGGCTGACCGGATAAATCGGTTCTGATAACCATAGAGTTAACGAAGAAACCAATCAGAGGCTCAATATCACGATGTCTTCTTCCCGCAACCGGCATCCCGACCAGAATATCTTTTTCATTACTGTAACGGCTCAGTAATACAGCAAACGCCGTTTCCATAAACATAAATAACGTCACTTCATGCTTAGCGCATAATGCTCTTATTTCTTGTGTCAGAGTCTTTGAAATACGCTGAGGATGTAACAAACCTTCAAAATTCTGTTGCGTTGGACGTGGGTTATCCAGTGGTAAGCGGTGAATTGGAGAGGCGCCTGATAGTTGATTCTGCCAATAATCTAATTGTTTCTCCAGAATATCGCCTTGCAACCATTCCCGTTGCCACTGTGCATAATCAGTATATTGGACTTTTAATGGTGGCAGAGGGTTACTTTCACCCCGGCAATAAGCCCGATATAAGGTAAGAAGCTCATTGAAGAATATCGCCATTGACCATCCATCACAGGCAATATGATGAATCGTATAAAAAATGAAATAATCATCTTCTGCCAGTTTCAGCAATTGAATACGTAGCATCAGGTCAGTACTGAGATTAACCGCCGTATTCCACTCTTCTTCATTAAATTTCTTCAGTTGACGTTTTTTCTCTGATTCTGAAAGTGCAGATAAATCATGGTATTTAACAGGTAAGTCATAAGAGGTGGCAATAATCTGACGAGGTTCGTTATCAATAATTTTAAAATGGGTACGTAATGCTTCATGGCGTTCAAGCAGTGTTCCTACAGCAGCTTCAAACATGTTGAGATTAATCGGCTCACGCAATCTTAAGTCACCCGAACAGTTATACTGAGGACTGCCTTCAGTCAGCTGATCAATCAGCCACAAGCGCTGTTGGGCAAATGATAATGGATAATGATCAGCGCGTTCATAACGTGGAATATCCTGTAATTGATGTATGCTCGCGTCTTCTTCTGATTCAAGCTGAGTCAAAAAATCAATTAATTCTTGTTTATGTTGTTTCCATTCACTGAACAGTTCCGGTGGAATACTGTCACGGTTTGTTTCATACTTCAGTTTATTATCACTAACAAACAAAGTAATTCCTTGATTTAAAGCTTCATTGATAATTTGTGCAGCATTTTTCATATAGTTAGTTTCCAATGGTTTTTTATGTTGTTTCTTGCTCAGGATGGAAATATTTTTTCTTTTCTCACAAAGTGAGATCATAATAATGTATGATAACCACGCGAAAATGTTTCTTAATGATATTTCAATGTTTAAGTCATTTTTAATTTACTCACATTAATCTTTTTATATAAAGAATTACTCTGTGAGTGATTTTAGTTGTTTTTACGGGAGTGAATGGATGGTGTTATTTTTAATATAACTTTTGATAAAAAATGTAAGTCAGATATCATCTGAAATGAAAAATAAAACATTTTCACTGTTTTCCTTTTTTACATTGAAATCATCGTTCAGATACTTATGATAGCCATCATTTTCCTATGAGGATGTAATCCAGACTCATCTTAACATGCCATCATTCGAATCCACCAAGTTTATTGTTTGACTTAGTTATCAAAATAATCATAAAGCGTGAAGGTTTTTTAATGATTTAATAATATAAAGTCCATATCAAAATTGATAAATGATCAAACAGAAAACAATCATCTTTCATGAGTTAAATTTTTTATTTCTTTATAAATTATCGACTCTTAATATAAGTAATTATCTAAAACTGTCTCACATGAAAATAATCTGTCTGTTTGAAACATTAAAGAATGAAATTAAAAAAGAGCCTTGCATTCACATAATAAGTGCAACACCGTTATGAACGAAGTAAACGAGTCGGTATGCCTTTAAATAACTCATTCGGTGTTTGATAACCTCGCGTTTTTCGAGGACGTTTATTTAATCGATTTGCCACGAGATTTATCTCCAACTCTGAG
>NZ_NIBU01000059.1 GCF_002632485.1 Xenorhabdus innexi
CGTGGTTTTGATTTATTGTTTGGCGACGATTATCAGATCATAAATGAAGCCTTTTTTCTATCTAAAAATAAACGGTTATTGCTTAAGATCCTGTCTATGAACGTCACTAATCTTCGCCTTTCCAAATCGAAATATAAAAATAAGACTGATTCTAATTTGTTAATATCAAGAGGAAATGAGTATGACACACGTCGATAAAGGCCTCTCGGAAATTACTTTCTCCATTGAGGACGATAATTCTAATCTCGTTAATTCCTATCCACTTAGCTCACCTCAGCAGGTTATCTGGCTCGATCAGATAATCAAACCTGATGCAGTCAATTACAATATCGGTTTTTTTATCTGTATCGAAGGCAAATTAGATGAAGCGTTGTTCACAAGGGCTTTTAAAGACTCAGTTTATCGGCATGATGCTCTTCGTTTACGATTCACGAATACCCATGCATCTCCCCGGCAAATAGTGATAAATACCCTCCCTGCGCCGATGGTTGTACAGGATTTTTCCTTATATCCCGATGCCGAGGAGCGAGCCAGACAGCATATTGAAGCAAGATTCAAGCGTCCATTCCGGCTGGATAGTCACCTGTGGTGTACAGAATTACTGCGGGTCAGCCAGATACGACGGTACTGTCAGTTTTGCTGTCACCATATGATCATGGATGCAATGGGCATAGTTTTATTTTTTGAAGATGTGGTTGATACTTATAGCCGCCTGATAAAAGGTGAACCTCTGAGTGAATCCGCTCCCTCTTATCTGGATTTTCTTACAGATGACCGTAATTACCTGTCTTCCCCGCGCTATTTACAGGATTTACAATTCTGGTTAAAACGCTATGAAAACCTGCCACCACCATTAATTCCCCTTGCCAATACCGATAAGACAACTTGTCAGAGACAAGAAAAATCTGTGCATTGGACAATAGAACAGACAGTTTTTCAGCGTATTAATGAATCCATGACCCAGTCAGGGTTATCCATACTGCATTTTATGTATGCTGTTCTGGCCTGCTATTTTGCGCGTACCACAAATACCGATGAAATTGTTATTGGTATTCCCGTATACAATCGCAAAAATGCCCGACAAAAACGTACAGTAGGTATGTTCTCCTCCATTATTCCTGTCTGTATTACCGTTTCACCAACTGATACATTTCTTGAGGTAGCACAGAAGGCTGCGGCTGAGTTAAGCCTTTGCTATAAGCATCAGCGCCTGCCTATTGCAGATATCAACCGACATACACGCATTCAGCAAAAAACCGGCCGGACTCAACTCTTTGATATTGTACTGTCATTTGAGCCGGTAAAACCCAATCTGCATATAGAAGGTGAAAATACCCGCATCAGCGCGTTAGAAGCTACACATGCGGGCACATACCCGTTATTTGTCATCATTACTCAAACCAATGTTGAGGATGGTCATCAGCCAGTCACGGTAAAATTCAATTTTTCTGCTGATTACCTGAGTACCGATGAGGTTATCGCGCTCAAATCACGTCTGGCCGTTTTACTTGATACTGCTATCAGCGTTCTGGATATCTCAGTGAAAGATTTACCTATTCTGCCGGAAGCCGAGCGCCAGCAGATATTGGTGGACTTTAATGCGCATCATGCTGATTTTCCAGAAGATGCTCTGATACATACTCTTTTCGAGGCTAAAGCACAGGAAATACCCAATGCCACCGCAGTACGCTTTGAAGAACAGACACTGAGTTACAGTGAACTGAATCGTTGTGCCAATCGGCTGGCTCATCATCTGATCAATCTGGGCATACGACCAGATAACCGTGTCGGAATTTGTGTCGAACACAATCTAGAGATGGTCATCGGGTTATTGGCAGTTCTGAAAGCCGGTGGCGCCTATATTCCGCTTGACCCGACCTATCCCAACGAGCGTTTAGCATACATGTTGGAAGACGCTGCACCAAAGGTACTTCTGACCCAAACCGCGATTGCCAAACAACTGTCCAGTTCCTTGCCTACTGTGATATTGGATAGAACCTCACCTTTCAATCCGGCATCATTCTTTGAGTCCATGTCATCTGAAAATCCTGATCCACAGGCATTCGGGTTGACACCACATCATCTGGCTTATGTAATCTATACTTCAGGCTCTACCGGTCTACCCAAAGGTGTGGCGATCGAACACAGTAATACAGTCAACTTCCTGCATTGGGCACAACAGACTTTCCAGCCTGAAGAACTTGCTCATACACTTTTTACAACCTCACTGAATTTTGACTTAGCTGTATATGAATGTTTTGCCCCACTGATTACTGGCGGAACTGTCCATCTGGCCCCTGATGCACTCTCGTTGGTTAAAACAACGTTGGTTAATACAAGTTCTTTGGTCAAGACAAATCCGGTGACAGCCAGACAGACTACCAGCAAAGAAGCGATCAGTCTCATTAATACAGTGCCCTCTGTCATCACCCGCCTGCTCAACAATAATGCGATCCCTAGTTCCACCCGAACAATTAATCTGGCAGGTGAAGCACTAAAATCCCATGTTGTTGAACAGTTATTTGCCCGTTCCACCGTACAGAGTGTATGTAATTTATACGGCCCTTCAGAGACAACAACCTACTCAACATGGACGCGAATGAACAGGACAACAGGCTTTGTCTCTCATATCGGACATCCAATCGCTAATACCAAAGTTTATATCCTTGATGAGTATGCCCGGCCCGTTCCGCTTGGTGTTACCGGTGAAATTTATATTGCCGGTGCCGGAGTTGCCCGTGGTTATCTGAATCACCCCGATTTGACGGCAGAACGTTTCCTGCCTGATCCGTTCTCCGCTAACCCGGAAGCGCGTATGTATAAAACCGGCGATCTGGGGCGCTGGCTCCCTGACGGCAATATCCAATATCTTGGTCGCAATGATTTTCAGGTCAAGATACGGGGTTTCCGGATTGAACTCGGAGAAATTGAGGCCAGACTGATAAAGTGTGATGGGGTTCGTGAAGCCATTGTCATTGCCCGTGAAGATATCGCTGATGAAAATAATACTGACGCAAGCAGTAAGAATGAAAAACGTCTGGTTGCTTATCTGATTGCAGAACCCGATGCGAAATTAGCTCCGGTAAAACTGAGGCGACAGCTTGCACAACAACTGGCTGAATATATGCTGCCCAGTGCCTTTATCATCCTTGATTCTTTCCCGCTGACCCCCAATGGCAAGCTTGATCATCAGGCGCTACCTGCACCAGATAAAACAGCCGTCGTCACCCACGATTATGCAGCTCCTATAGGAAAAACAGAAACAATACTGGCCGAAAACTGGGAAATATTACTGGGAATTGAGCGTATTGGTCGCCACGACCATTTTTTCGAATTAGGTGGGCATTCTCTGCTCATTGTCCAATTGGTGGAACGACTCTATGAATTGGGTTGGGCTCTTAACATCCGTAGTGCATTCTCTACGCCTGTACTGTCTGAAATGGCCACAATAGTGCACCCCGTTCAGGAAAAAGTTTCCGATCTCTCTATAGCAGCCAATCGTATTCCTGAAAATTGTTCTGCTATTACGCCAGATATGCTGCCTCTTATCTCTCTGTCGCAAAATGAAATTGATATCATTGCGATGAATTCCGGCGGCATGATCAATATTCAAGATATTTATCCGCTGGCGCCGTTACAGGAGGGTATTCTCTATCATCACTTATTGCAGAAACAGGGAGATATCTATCTGTTACGCAATATGCTTGCTTTCGATAGCCGTAAACGATTGGATGCCTTCCTGAATGCATTACAGCAGGTCATTGATCACCACGATATTCTGCGTACTGCCATCTGTTGGCAGGAGCTATCTCAACCCGTTCAGGTTGTCTGGCGCAGTGCAGTGCTTCCGGTTGAAACCTTTACACCAGACAACGGGCAGGATGTTCAGTCACAGTTACTGGCGCACACTGATCCTCAGCAGCGAGGTAATAATATCAGTCATGCTCCACTTATCTCTGCCAGTATTGCTTATGATGCACACCATAATGAATGGTTGTTGAGCCTGTGTTGCCACCATTTGATCTGCGATCATATGACGTTGTCGTTGGTGATGGCTGAGATCAACACACTGCTGCAAAATGAGACCGGACATTTACCTCCGAGTTTACCTTACCGGAATTTTGTTGCTCAATCCCTGCATATACCTGCTTCAGTTCATGAAACTTACTTTCGTGCGATGCTCGCCGATATAGACACACCAACGGTGCCTTTTGGCATATTAAATCTTCACCAAGATAATCAACAAATAACCAATGCTGAACAATTCCTCGACCCTGCACTTGCTGGTGCTATCCGTACCCAAGCCAGTAATTTGCAGGTCAGCCCGAGTGTGCTGTTCCATGTAGCGTGGGCTATGGTGCTGGCGCACTCCTGTGGGTTGAATGATACTGTTTTCGGAACAGTTCTACTTGGACGTATGCAAGGCGATTCGCTTAGCCGCACGTTGGGTTTATTTATCAATACCCTGCCCATACGTATCTCCCTTGCTGAATCTGACGTCCTGAACACCATTGAAAACACGAATAATCGTTTATGCTCTTTACTTGAACACGAGCAGGCACCTCTGGCACTGGCACAGCGGTGCAGCGGAGTTCTCCCCTCCCAACCACTTTTCAGTACGCTGCTCAATTACCGCCACAGTCAGCCTCACACTGAATGGGAAGGTATACGTCTGCTTGCTGAGCAGGAAAATACTCACTACCCCATTACCCTGTCGATTGATGATCTTGGTGAAGATTTCCGTTTAGCTGCTCTGACTGTGTCAGATATCGATCCCGCACGTCTGATTGCTTATATGGTCACGGCTCTTACGGGTCTGATTGACGCTGTGAAAACTGAACCTCACAGATTAATCGAAAGTATTCCGATACTGCCCGTTGCCGAGCGACAACTGTTATTGAGCGATTTCAACACGACACAAACTGACTATCCACAAAATACGCTGATACATCAGCTCTTTGAAACACTGGCGCAACAAAATCCTGATGCTATCGCTGTCGTCTTTGAGGAGCAATCTCTGAGTTATGGTGAGTTGAACCGCCGCGCGAATTATCTGGCTCATCATTTGATTACGTTAGGCATACACGCTGATGATCGTATTGCACTTTGTGCCGAACGAAGTCCGGAAATGCTGGTGGGTTTGCTGGGCATACTAAAATCCGGTGGTGCTTATATGCCACTCGATCCAGCCTATCCAGCGGAACGATTAGCTTATATGCTTGATGATTCCGCTCCTGTCGCCCTGCTCACTCAAGCTGAACTTGTGGATAAACTGACAGTCGCAGCACCCGCACTTTCTATCCCTACTATTCTGCTCGATAGTCAGACACAATATCCCATTGATGACTCGGAACGAAACATTTGGGTGAACCCCGATGCACAGGCGCTGGGCATAACTCCACACCATCTGGCCTACGTACTCTATACCTCCGGCTCAACCGGTCGCCCCAAAGGGGTCATGATAGAACACCGCAGCTTATGCAATTTAATCACCACTCTGCAAACCAATGCCATTACGCATGCCCTTTTGTCACCCACAGTATTAGCAACTCTGGAAACAAGTCCTGATACACTGCAAGTATTGCTCGTCGGAGGGGAAGCATGTTCACCGGCCTTAGCCAAACGTTGGGCTAAAGGGCGACAAATGTTCAATGCCTATGGGCCAACGGAATGCACGGTTTATGCAACCCTCTATCCCTGTGACAGCCAGAATGAAAATACCCTCCCTATTGGCCGCCCAATCGCCAATACCCGCATTTATATCCTCGACGCCAACGGGCAACCTGTTCCGCTTAACGTCAGCGGAGAAATATACATAGCTGGGGCTGGCATCGCTCGGGGCTATCTGAACCAGCCACAATTTACAGCAGAACGTTTCCTGCCAGATCCATTCTCCTCCGAACCAGAAGCCCGTATGTATAAAACCGGCGATCTGGGGTGCTGGCTTCCTGATGGAAACATCAAATATCTCGGTCGCAATGATTTTCAGATCAAACTGCGGGGATTCCGCATCGAACCCGGAGAGATTGAAACGCAATTGTTACAATGTCACGGTGTCCGTGAAGCGGTGGTATTAGCTCGCGAAGATATTTCCGGTACTGATAACAGTTCTGAGAATAATGCCAATCAGGGTACCCAGAAACGGCTGGTTGCTTATCTGTTACCGCAGGCGGGTATTGTTCTGAAACCAGCAGAACTGCATCGGCAACTTGCAAAACATCTTGCTGAGTATATGCTGCCCTCCGCTTTTGTCATCCTTGATGCTTTCCCATTAACAGCCAATGGAAAACTTAACCTTCAGGCACTTCCTTCACCAGATCAGACTGCGTTAGTCACACACGGTTATGAAGCGCCTGAATCTGAAATGGAAATAAGATTAGCCCAAGTCTGGCAAACTTTACTGGGACTGGAACGCGTTAGTCGCTATGACCACTTTTTCGAATTAGGCGGTCATTCACTGATGGTTGTCAGGTTAATTGAACAGTTACATATGTTGGGATGGGATCTCGATATCCGTAACGTATTCTCTGCCCCCGTATTAGCCGAAATGGCCAGAGAGATGCGGATAATCCGTGATAATACAGATACTTTCAATATTCCTCCCAATATTATCCCTGACGACTGTAATATTATCACCCCCGATATGTTACCTCTCGTTTCTCTGTCCCAGCATGAAATTGATACGATCATCGCTACCATTCCTGCTGGGGCGACGAATATTCAGGATATTTACCCGCTGGCACCATTACAGGAAGGTATTCTGTTTCATTATCGATTACAGACAGAAAGCGATACTTATCTGTTACGTAGTCTGCTTTCATTTGATACCCGCTCACGCCTTAATGCCTTTTTAGCTGCCTTACAACAAGTCATTGATCATCATCCTATTCTACGTACAGCGATCTGTTTTCAGGATTTAAATCAGCCTGTTCAGGTTGTCTGGCGTCATGCCCCCCTTCGCGTCAATACTTTTGCTCCAGACAACGAAACGGATATTTCATCACAATTGTTGTCGCATCAGCGCCGTCTTGATGTAAGTCAGGCTCCTCTGTTTTCCGCTGACATCGCTTATGAGCAACAAAAAGGGGAATGGTTGCTGGCTCTGTGTTTTCATCACCTAATCTGCGACCACATAACACTGGAACGAATCATGGAAGAAATTGGCGAACTTTTACAAAGCGAATCATTACAAGAAAACCACCCCGTCAGCCTGCCATATCGCCAGTTTATCGCTCAGTCGTTAAGCGTACCTATTTCAGTTCATGAAACCTATTTTCAGGAGATGCTTGCCGATGTAGATGAACCAACCGCGCCTTTCGGAATACTGGACGTTCATAGTGAAAGTCAGCAAATGGCTGAAAACACACTACCACTTGAAGACGTTCTGGCGAAGTCCATCAGGATTCAGGCACGGCAGCAGGGAGTCAGCCCGAGTGTCCTGTTTCATGTTGCATGGGCTATGGTATTGGCGCAAATCAGCGGGCGTGATGATGTTGTCTTCGGAACTGTATTAATGGGACGTATGCAAAAAAATGTCGGAATTGAGCGCACACTAGGTTTGTTTATCAATACATTGCCTATAAGACTCCGGTTTACGGATATGACCAATCACGATACGGCGAAGAGTGTACAGGAAATCGTCCAGACAGCTTACCATACTCTGGCAACCCTGCTGGAACACGAACAGACACCACTTACACTGGCACAAGGTTGCAGTGGCGTTTCGTCTTCCCTGCCACTTTTCAGTGCGCTGCTTAATTATCGTCATAGCCAATGGGATGCAAGCAGCATTGAGTGGGACGGTATACATTTGCTTGCAACACAGGAAAGGAACAATTACCCGATCACGCTTCGTGTGGATGATTTCAGCGATGGGTTCCGGCTGATTGTTCAAACCGTATCAAGTATCGATCCAACACGCTTAACCAATTACATGGTTACGGCTCTCACCGGTTTGATTGAAACGCTGGAAACTGCGCCTGATACGCCGATTGTAGATATCTCCATTCTGCCCGCTTCTGAACGTCAACAACTGTTGGTAAATTTCAACGATACCCAGACAGACTTTCCACAGAATGTGTTGATACACCAATTGTTTGAAGAGCAAGTGCAACGAACACCGGATGCGATTGCGGTTATCTTTGCTGAACAATCCCTGAGCTATCACGAGCTGAATCAGCAAGCCAATCGTCTGGCTCATCATCTGATTACATTGGGTGTGCGCCCTGATGATAGAGTTGCGATCTTCACCGAATGCACTCTGGAGATGGCTGTCAGTTTATTTGCCATTCTGAAAGCAGGAGGGGCTTACCTCCCACTCGACCCGACGTATCCCGATGAGCGGCTGATATGCATACTTGAAGATGCCAGCCCCAAAGTTATGCTGACCCAAGTAGCACTGGCTGATCGACTGACTCATTCCCTGCCAACGGTTGTGCTCGACAGTCAGACGGATTTCCTTGAGGCTGAACCGACGACTAACCCTGATCCACAGGTTTTAGGTCTGACATCACAACATCTGGCTTATATCATCTACACCTCCGGCTCCACCGGACTCCCTAAAGGGGTAGCTATAGAACACCGCAATACAGTCAATCTCCTTCTCTGGACAATCAGTGCTTTCAAACCGGAAGAGCTGGCTCATACACTTCTGTCTACCTCAGTGAATTTCGATATGTCTGTGTATGAGTACTTTGCCCCACTGATATCAGGCGGAACCGTTCATCTTGTTGCCAATGTGCTTTCATTGCTCACGGCAACATACCCGATCAGCCTGATTGACACTGTACCTTCTGCCATCACACACTTGATTGATAACAACGCGATCCCGCCAACTGTCAGAACCGTCAATTTAGGTGGTGAAGAACTGAAATCACATGTGGTCGAACGCCTGTTCGCCTGCCCCTCAATACAGAATGTATGTAATTTCTACGCCCCCTCAGAGACAACAACCTATTCAACATGGTCACGCATGAACCGGAAGAGCGGGTTTGCCGCCCATATTGGACGTCCGATAGCCAATACCCAAATCTATATCCTCAATGCCCACGGGCAACCAGTACCTCTGGGCGTTGCGGGAGAAATATATATCGCCGGTGCTGGTATTACTCGGGGTTATCTGAACCGCCCTGAATTAACAGCGGAGCGTTTTTTACCCGATCCTTTCTCCGCTGCCCCAGATTCACGCATGTATAAAACCGGCGATCTGGGCCGTTGGCTCCCTGATGGCAATATCGAATGTCTGGGACGCACTGATTTTCAGGTCAAACTGCGTGGTTTTCGGGTTGAACTGGGAGAAATCGAGAGCAGGCTTATGCAATGCCCCGGCGTACATGAAGCGGTGGTACTGGCTCGTGAAGATATTCCTGATAAACTGCTTTCTGGTGAAAATCCAACAGATAAAAAACGTCTGGTGGCCTACCTGATCGCCGAACCAAATGCACAGTTAATCCCGACAGAATTGCGCCGGCAATTAGCCCAATATCTTGCTGATTATATGTTACCCAGTGCTTTTGTCATTCTCGATGCCTTCCCGCAAACAGCCACTGGCAAACTTAATCGTCAGGCTCTGCCGATACCGGCTCAATCTGCAATCGTAACCCGTCACTACGAACCACCACTGAATGACAGGGAAAAATCTCTGGCACAGATCTGGCAGAATTTGCTGGGGTTAGAATGCGTCAGCCGTCACGACCACTTTTTCGAACTGGGAGGCCACTCACTGATAATCGTCAGCATGATTGAGCAATTACGGGAACTCGGCTGGGAGCTTGATATTCGTACTGTCTTTACCACGCCTGTACTGTCAGAAATAGCAGAAGCCATGCTGACAACTCAGGATAATGAGTCCTCTTTTGTTGAACCACCTAACGGCATTCCTGATGGCTGTACCGCTCTCACACCAGAGATGTTATCCCTTATTTCTTTGTCGCAAAATGAGATTGATATTATTACCGACATGACACCGGGAGGGGCGGCTAATATTCAGGATATTTATCCGCTTGCTCCGCTACAGGAAGGCATTCTGTTCCATTCTCTGCTGCAAACACAAAGTGATGTTTATTTATTGCACAACATGTTGGCCTTCGATACCCGCGAGCGACTTGATATTTTCCTGTCTGCATTGCAGCAGGTCATTAATCGTCATGATATTCTGCGTACTGCTGTTTATTGGCAAGGGTTGTCCCAACCTGTTCAGGTTGTCTGGCGTCAGGCTTCCCTTGCTATTAAAACTTTTGTCCCAGCCAATGATAATGATATCCCGGCTCAATTATGGGCTTATACCGATCCCCATCAATACCGCCTTGACTTAAATCAGGCTCCACTTTTCTCACTAGACATTACCCATGACTCACGTCGTAACGAATGGTTACTGGCCTTATGCTGTCACCATCTGGTCAGTGACCATCTGACGTTTGCGCTGATCATCTCGGAAATAAATGAACTGTTGCACAATCGTGCAGATAATCTGCCAGCGGTCATACCTTACCGCCAGTTTATCGCTCAATCACTGAGCGTACCGATGTCATCCCACGAAGCCTATTTCCGTGAAATGCTTGCCGATGTTGATACCCCTACTGCCCCTTTCGGTATTCTGGATATTCATAATGATGGCAAGCAGATAGCCGAGGCTTCTCAACTTCTTGATATCTCACTGGCAAAGGCAGTCCGCATACAGGCCAGCCATCAGGGAGTCAGTCCGAGTATTTTGTTCCATGTCGCATGGGCTTTGGTATTAGCGAAAATCAGTGGCCATGATGATGTGGTTTTCGGCACCACACTGACAGGGCGGATGCTGAACAGCGCCGGCATCGGACAGGTATTAGGGTTGTTTATTAATACCCTTCCCGTACGCATCCGTCTGGCTGATAACAGCGTACAAAAAATCGTACAAACCACCAGCCATAATTTGGCAAAGCTGTTAGAACATGAACAGGCATCTCTGGCAATGGCACAACGCTGTAGTGGAGTAACTCCGCCTGTACCACTTTTTGTTACGCTGTTTAACTATCGTCATAATCAACCAGATAGCCCTCACACAAACTGGAAAGGTATACGCCTGCTGGCAGAGCAGGAAAGAACCAGCTACCCGATTGCATTAGCCGTAGATGATATGGAAGAAGGATTCCGGCTGGTGGCTCAAACTATGGAAGATATTGAATCAGCAGCTATCACATCAGATCGTCTGCTCGTTTATATGACTTCAGCCCTTACGGGTCTGATTGAGGCATTGGAAACTGAACCACAAAAATCAATTGTGAGTATCCCCATTATCCATGCCAAAGAACGGCAGCAGATACTGGCAGACTTTAATAACACACAGGCCGACTTTCCACAGGATGTCTTCATTCATACTTTGTTCGAGGCACAAGTACAGCGCACTCCCAATGCTATTGCTGTCACTTTTGAAGGTATATCTCTGAGCTATGAAGAGTTAAATCTCCGCGCTAATCAGCTGGCTCATAACCTACTCGAATTGGAAGTACGCCCTGAAGATCGAGTTGCCCTCTTCGTTGAACGCAGTATAGAGATGATTGTCGGGTTATTGGGTACTCTGAAAGCTGGCGGGGTTTACGTACCGCTCGATCCAACTTATCCTGCCAATCGGCTGGCCTATATGTTGGATGATGCCAGCCCTGTCGTCCTGCTCACCCAGAGTAGTCTTGTGAATACACTGGATTATCCGATCACGACCATCGTTCTGGACAGTGAGATCCAGAGAACCGTACCGGACAATAATCCTGACAGCCATGCCCTCGGTTTGACTGCGCATAACCTTGCTTATGTGATTTATACTTCAGGCTCAACGGGCCAACCTAAAGGTGTCATGGTCGAACATCGCAGTTTATGTAATGTCATCTTTGCTCATCAGGATTTGCTGGCTCTCAACTCAAATAGCCGACTTCTGCAATTCTCTTCAAATAGTTTTGATGCCTGTATTCTGGAGTGCTGTCTAACATTGCTGACAGGTGCCCGCCTCTATCTGTCTAAATATGATTGCATACGACCCGGAGAGGTGCTGTCCCGTTACTTAGCTGCCAACACGATTACCCATGCTTTGTTACCACCGGCTGTTCTGGCAGTCATGGAGGAGATACCCGATACGCTGCACACTTTGGTTGTGGGAGGTGATGTGTGTTCATCCGCTCTGGCCAAACGTTGCGCTCCGGGGCGGCAGATGTTCAACACCTATGGACCAACAGAAGCTACAATTGGTGCTACTTTTTATCCCTGTCTCCCATCCCGCCATCAGGAAAATAACGCGGCTCCTATTGGCCGCCCTATTGCCAATACCCGGATCTATATCCTTGACTCTTACCGACAGCCCGTCCTGATAGGTGTTACCGGTGAAATTTATATCGCAGGTATTGGCGTTGCTCGTGGATACCTCAACCAACCCGAATTAACTGCAGAATGTTTTCTTGCTGACCCATTCTCTTCAGAGCCAAATGCACGTATGTACAAAATCGGTGACCTTGCCCGCTGGTTGCCTGATGGCAATATTGAATATCTGGGCCGCAATGATTTTCAGATTAAACTGCGCGGGTTGAGAATTGAACCCGGCGAAATAGAGGCTCAACTGGTGCGATGTCACGGAGTACGTGAAGCGGTTGTTGTGATCCGTGAAAACAAGGCATGTGAAAAACAATTAGTGGCCTATTTAATTGCCGAACCCGAAACAAAACTGGTACCGGCAGAACTCCACCAGCAGCTTGCACGCTACCTTGCCAGACACATGCTACCCAGTGTTTTTGTAACACTAAATGCCTTCCCATTAACGCCTAATGGAAAACTTGATCGGCAGGCATTACCGGAACCTGACCAAACAGCAACGGTAACACATGATTATCAAGCACCGACAGGAGATACCGAAACTGCACTGGCGCTGATTTGGCAATCCTTATTAGGATTAGAAAAAGTTGGCAGACATGACAATTTCTTTGAGCTGGGTGGTCATTCATTGTCAGCAATAAAATTATTGGCTCGTATGCGTGAACAAGGTATGGCGTTATCACTGTCTGATTTGTTTATTCATCAGACACTGTGTGAACAAGCGCTGGCAGTCAGTAAATTGGTCTCTCATCCTCTTTCAGTTTTCGATATCAACCCTGTGCCACTAAAACCAACCGGCAACATGACACCACTATTCCTTGTTCATGATATTTCTGGCGATCCACTGGTCTATTCTTCTCTGGCGTCCCTGCTTCCTTCCGCTCTGCCAATTTATGCTTTACAGGCTCTCGGTATTCAGACACTGACCAATTCACCATCATCAATTGAAGAACTGGCTAACCGCCACATTCAGGCGATTCGCCTAATTCAGCCTCATGGGCCTTATCAGATTGCAGGGTGGTCAATGGGGGGAGTCATTGCTTATGAAATGGCTCATCAATTGACTAATCAGGGTGAGGAAGTGGCATTCATCGGAATGATCGATGCGATGACCCCCGCAGCACAAAAAATGGTCCCTTGTGAACCAAAGATCAGGCAACAACAGAGTATTAGTATGATGGTTGATTTTCTACAATCTTCCATGATGTTGACTGATGATCAGGCTCTGGAAGAACTTCGCCATTTTACTGATGTTGAACAAATTTTTGACTTTTGCGCTGAACATCAATGGCTACCAGATGATATTGCACGGGAAGATTTACTTTTACGTCTGAATACAGCTGAGACCCTACTCCGGCTTGTCGAAACTTATACTCCACCAGCATCCTCATTATCGGTCAGTCTTTATGTAGCAGACATCTCTGCCAATGAAGATAACTGGCGGGGCTGGCAAGGTATTGTTGGTGATAATTCAACACTCCACCATATTGGTGGTACTCACCTGACAATCATGCAGCCACCTTTGCTTAACCAGATAGTCGATTCTATTACCAACCACCTGTTATCAATATCCAATAAGGCGGTAAGACTAACTCAACCATAATGGAATTTTGAACCAGAGACTAAGCTACACGATAACCTGAACAGCCCCCGTTTCAAACGGCGGGCTGTTCAGGTTATCAGAGATGTTTAAGAAATTTTTATTTGCTTTCTTTATCTAAACCACTTTCTTTATCTAAACCAAAGTGCCGATAAGCATGGTTGGTTGCAATCCTGCCTCTCGGTGTTCGCTGAATAAACCCTTGTTGGATCAGGAAAGGCTCCAGAACATCTTCTATGGTTTCCCGCTCTTCACCAATAGCTGCCGCAATGTTATCCAAACCAACCGGGCCACCCATAAATTTATCAATAATGGCAACCAATAATTTTCGATCAAGATAATCAAACCCCGCTGAATCAACATTCAGCATATCGAGGGCTTTAGCAGCAATATCATTGTCAACTGAGCCATCGCCTTTTACCTGAGCAAAGTCACGCACCCGACGCAATAAACGGTTTGTGATACGCGGAGTTCCCCGGGAACGCATGGCGATTTGTCTTGCACCATCGTCTGAAATCTCTAACCCCATATAACGGGCACTGCGGGAAACGATACTCTGCAAATCATCAACGTTATAAAATTCAAGGCGCTGTACAATACCAAACCGATCACGCAAAGGAGAAGTTAAAGAGCCTGCGCGGGTTGTAGCACCAACTAAAGTAAACGGAGGTAGATCAATCTTGATTGAACGGGCGGCTGGTCCTTCGCCAATCATGATATCCAACTGATAATCTTCCATCGCCGGATAAAGAATTTCTTCTACAACCGGAGATAAACGGTGTATTTCGTCAATGAACAGGACGTCATGGGGTTCAAGGTTTGTCAGCATAGCAGCCAGATCGCCTGCTTTTTCCAGTACCGGCCCTGAAGTTGTACGCAGGTTCACGCCCATTTCGTTGGCAACAATATTTGCCAGTGTCGTTTTACCCAACCCGGGAGGGCCAAAAATCAACAAATGATCCAGCGCGTCTCCCCTCTGCCGTGCAGCCTGAATAAAAATCTCCATTTGCTCACAAACATGGGGCTGGCCAACATACTCAGATAGGAATTTCGGCCTGATCGCGCGATCAATGGCCTCATCATCTTGCAGAACTTCTGCTGAAACCAGACGATCAGCTTCAATCATCACTTAACTCCTGCAATTACAGAGCAGCACGAAGTGCTTCTCGGATAAGCGTTTCACAATCTGCGCCCGGTTTAGCCACTTTACTGACCATCCGGCTTGCTTCCTGCGGTTTATACCCCAGTGAAACCAGAGCTGCCACAGCTTCGGCCTCAATATCCGCACTGGAATTAACCGCTTGAGTTGCTGCCGGTAAAGTAATATCGCTATTTTGATTGAAGAGATCACCATTAAGCCCTTTAAAGCGATCTTTCATTTCTACGACCAGCCTCTCCGCCGTTTTTTTACCAACGCCCGGTAACTTAACCAGAGAAGAAATAGCTTCCTGTTCAATGGCAGTAACAAATTGCTGAGCAGACATACCAGAAAGGATCGCCAGTGCCAGTTTTGGCCCGACACCATTGACTTTAATCAGTTCACGGAAAAGGGCACGCTCTTGTTTATCATTGAAGCCATATAGTAGTTGAGCATCTTCCCGCACAATGAACTGAGTGAACAAAATGGCTTCCTGACCGATTTCAGGTAGTTCATAGAAGCAGGTCATTGGCATATGAACTTCATAACCTACACCATTCGTTTCTAACAAAACCAATGGTGGCTGTTTTTCCAATACGGTCCCTCTCAAACGCCCTATCACTACTTACCCCCTGAAATAAAAATAAATGATTCGCTAAAGCTTATAGCATAAAAAAAGCTGGATGCATATCCAGCCCAGACAATTGAAAGACTATCTCAGCCGCCCTCGCGCTAAATTTAACCTCGAATTATTGCCCATACGAAGTAAATTCTGGCTCATATGACAATGGGTAATCGCAATCGCTAAAGCATCTGCTGCATCTGCCTGTGGGTGGGCTGATAGTTTCAGCATTGAGGATACCATATGCTGAACCTGACTTTTATCTGCGGCACCAGTACCAACAACCGTCTGTTTCACCTGACGGGCGGCATATTCAAATACAGGAAGGGATTCATTAACCGCAGCAACTATAGCGACACCGCGCGCCTGCCCCAGTTTTAAGGCAGAGTCTGCATTTTTCGCCATAAACACTTGTTCTATTGCGAAAACATCAGGTTGAAATTGTGTGATGATTTCAGTAACACCTGCATATATCCGCTGTAAACGACCGGGAAGATCATCAACTTTTGTGCGGATACAACCGCTGCCAAGATAAATAAGCTGTCGTCCCTGCTGGCGGATCACACCATACCCTGTCACTCTGGAACCAGGGTCTATACCAAGAATAACCGCCATTCTGTTTATTCACCTGTTAATGAGGAATAAAAACGTTAGAGAAAGTGCCCTGACATGAAACGCACTTTCTCTACGCTGTGAACCCTAATGTTAATTACAACAGAGCTGCAACTTCATCAGAGATTTCACCATTGTGATAAACTTCCTGAACGTCGTCAGAGTCTTCAAGCATATCAATCAGACGAAGTAATTTAGGTGCAGTTTCTGCATCCAGTTCTGCTTTCGTCGACGGGATCATGGAAACTTCGGCGGAGTCAGATTTAAAACCGGCTGTATCCAACGCATCTTTAACTTCACCAAAACTCTCTGGTGTAGTATAGACATCAATTGCGCCATCATCATAAGTTTCAACATCATCAGCGCCTGCTTCCAAAGCCGCTTCCATAACCGCATCTTCATCCAGACCCGGCGCATAAGAAATAACGCCTTTTTTGGTGAACAGATAAGCAACCGAACCATCAGTCCCCAGATTGCCACCTGTTTTGGTAAAGGCGTGACGAACATCGGAAACTGTACGGTTACGGTTATCACTCAGGCACTCAACCATAACGGCTGTGCCACCCGGACCATAACCTTCATAAATAATGGTTTCCATGTTATCTGACTCATCATTACCTACACCACGGGCAATAGCACGGTTTAAGGTATCACGAGTCATGTTGTTGGACAGTGCCTTGTCAATCGCTGCACGAAGACGTGGGTTAGAATCCGGTTCACCTCCGCCCAGACGTGCCGCAGTTACCAACTCGCGGATAATTTTGGTAAAAATTTTACCGCGTTTTGCATCCTGTGCCGCTTTACGATGCTTCGTATTGGCCCATTTACTATGACCTGCCATGAAAATATCTCCAATAAAACGTCTATCCCCTTCGTCTTTCAAGCCATCTCTTACTTGAAATCCATTGGGTATATTCTCTCTATATTCCAATATTGCAGTCTTCCGACTATACACTTCGTCTTTCAAACTGCCTCTTTGTTGGCTACGCTCGCTCACCCCGGTCACATAGTTATTTATGCTTCCGGGGATTTACTCCCTTGCCGCCGCGATGCCGCTTGAAATCCATTGGGTATAAGTGACGGCAAATTGAAATGTATTGAGTTTAATAGACTAAATAACAAATTCTTCAATTGCCTGCCGATTACTCCATGACTTAGTCAGGCTGGCAGCTTTTTCCACTGTCAGCCATTGGTAAGCCAAGTGCTCCGTCAGCAGGATCTCGCGCTCCACAGGTAACGGCAGCAAAAACCAGTGTTCTTTATTCCGCGTTACTCCGGGAGCATATCGATAACGTAAATGTGAGAAAATCTCATAATAGAGGCTGCGCTGACAATCTATCAATTCAAAATCCGCACTGGCAATATCAATGCCAATCTCTTCCTGTACTTCACGTAACGCAGCCTCATACGGCTTTTCGTTCCCTTCAAGGCTTCCTGTAACAGACTGCCAGAAATCGGGATCGTCCCGCCGTTGTAACATCAGCACCCTTTTGCTGTCGGCAGCATAAATAACAACCAATACAGATTCAGGGCGCTTGTAATTCATTATTCGCTCTCTTTTTTATTAACTGAAATAGCTAACTCTTCCAGTGCTGCCGAATTGGCATAACCCGGTGCTTCAGTCATCAGACATGCTGCCGCCGTTGTTTTCGGGAATGCAATCACATCACGGATATTATCGGTATCCGTCAACAACATAACTAAGCGATCGAGGCCAAAAGCCAGCCCTGCATGAGGAGGTGTGCCATATTTCAGGGCATTCAGCAGGAAGCCAAATTTTTCCTGCTGCTCTTCTTCGTTGATGCCCAGAATGCGGAATACCACCTGTTGCATATCATTACGATGGATACGAACGGAGCCACCACCCACTTCATAACCATTGATAACCATGTCATAAGCATTTGCGATAGCCGATTCCGGGTTGTTCTCCAGCTCTTCGGCAGACATATCGCGCGGAGAAGTAAACGGATGGTGCATTGCAGTCAGGCCACCTTCACCATTGTCTTCAAACATCGGGAAGTCAACAACCCAAAGCGGCTGCCAGCTTGTCAAATCCGTCAGATTCAGGTCTCGACCCAGTTTCAGACGCAGTGCGCCCATCGCATCAGTAACAATATTTTTCTGATCTGCACCGAAGAACAGAATATCTCCGTCTTTCGCATTAGTGCGGGATAACAGGCCTTCAACCACTTCTGCTGACAGGAATTTAGCAACAGGGCTCTGTACACCTTCCAGACCAGCGGCACGGTTGTTGACTTTCATCCATGCCAGACCTTTCGCCCCGTAAATACCGACAAACTTGCCGTACTCATCAATCTGTTTACGGCTCAGTTCCGCACCACCCGGTACACAAATAGTTGCTACACGCCCTTTCGGATTATTTGCAGGTTCTGCGAAAACAGCAAATTCCACATCTTTGACCAGATCAGCAACATCCACCAATTCCAGTGGGTTACGCAGATCCGGCTTATCTGAACCAAAGCGACGCATGGCTTCAGCGAACGTCATAATCGGGAAAGTGCCCAAATCAACGCCACGAACTTCCAGCCACAGTTCACGGACCATTTTTTCCATGATTTCGCGGACTTGTTCAGCCGTCATAAATGAAGTTTCGACGTCAATCTGAGTAAATTCTGGCTGGCGATCTGCACGTAAGTCTTCATCACGGAAGCATTTTACAATCTGATAATAACGGTCAAAGCCGGACATCATCAGTAATTGTTTGAATAGCTGCGGAGACTGCGGCAGTGCATAAAATTTACCTTTATGCACACGGCTTGGTACCAGATAATCCCTCGCACCTTCTGGGGTTGCTTTAGTCAGCATTGGGGTTTCCACATCAAGGAAACCGGCATCATCCATAAAGCGGCGAACAAAACTGGTGATTTTTGCGCGGGTTTTGAAACGTTGCGACATTTCTGTACGACGCAGATCAAGATAGCGATATTTCAGGCGCTGTTCTTCACTGTTATTCTGATTGCTATCCAGCGGTAATGGTTCTGAACGGTTGAAAATCTCAAGACTTTCAGCAAAAACTTCAATTTCGCCTGTCGCCATATCTTTATTAATCTGGCTATCAGGACGGGCACGCACAGTTCCCGTAATTTGAATACAAAACTCATTACGCAGTTCAGAAGCCTGAGCAAATGCGTCTTTTCTATCCGGATCGAAGAATACCTGAACGATACCTTCGCGATCGCGCATATCAATAAAAATAAGACCACCCAAATCACGACGGCGGTTTACCCAACCTGATAAAGTCACTTTTTGGCCTTCATGGGCCCGGCTCAACTGCCCACAATAATTAGTACGCATACAATATCCTTTTACTCAGCTCGTTATGCATTCTGCTGCGGAAATTTTGGCATTGTTCTTTTAGGAAGAATTGTCAAAAAAGGAAGCCATTATACTGGAATTTCTATCTGGAGATAAGGCTATAACACGCTTCCTGGCAAGACAATTTTCACGATCAGATAAACCAGATACAATTTATCATTAAATATGATGATTTATGGCGACAGTTTTACTTTTGAGGTTTATCATCGGTGAGCCGTTTTTGGTTAGGCAATGGAGTTAGAAATGGTTAGCTCACTTTATATTGTATTGGGCGCACTATTGTTAATTAAGCTGTCTCTTGATGTGATTAAATTAAGAACACAGTATCAGGTTGCATATGGTGATGGCGGTTTTTACGAATTACAAACAGCCATCCGCGTTCATGGTAACGCTGTTGAATACATTCCTATTTCCTTACTTTTGTTACTGGTAATGGAAATGAATGGGGCAACAGTATGGATGCTGCATATTTGCGGAATATTATTACTTGCTGGCAGGTTGTTACATTTCTATGGTCTGCGTCAAAGTGAACTCCGATGGCGGCGAATGGGGATGGGGGCAACATTTGTGTCAATGATCCTGATGGTTGTTGCCAACATATACTATTTGCCCTGGGATTCAATATTTTCCCCCTACTCGTAATCCACTTGCTACCCGGATTAACCGATCAAAGAAGCCAATTATTGATTTCAATTGGCATCTTTATTGCTGCTGCACAGCCTTGCCTATCGCAATAGTATTATTCAATGACATTGAGCGTAAAAACGACTGGCAACTGAGCCATATATTAAATAGTTAGATTTAACTTTAAAATTCAACAAATAAAAGTAATTACCCCCTGATAAAAACCTCTCATTCCTTAATAATAAAGCTCCCTCACTTAAGTTAAATGTGCAAAAAATTTTATTTCAACTAAATATTTAATGTCAATGCGCTGGTGAAACTTTGCATTTTATTGAGGAACGTATCTATGAAGTTTATTTTTTTTAATAAATTCAGGCGATTTTTGATATTAATTTTTTCTTTTTTATTACCATTTGTCTCTATGACCACATTTTCAGTGAGTGAAAATCATCAGGATCTGGCAGTAAGAACTCTTTTTCCGAGTGAAAATGACGAAAATATATCTGATGATATGGAAAAAGATAAAGCTGGCGTGATTGCACAAAATATTCAGAGGGTGAGTGGTTTATTATCATCTTCGTCATCCCAATTGGCAGAGCAGGCTAAATCTTATGCGTTGGGAAGATTAAACGGCACAATAAATAGCGAGGTACAAGAATGGTTATCACAGTTTGGTACAGCCAAAATTAATTTATCTGTCGATAGAAAAGGAAAACTGGATAACAGTTCATTAGATTTGCTATTTCCTTTTTATGATAATAAAGCAGACTGGCTGATATTTTCTCAATTAGGTTATCGCAATAAAGATAGCCGGAATACTGTTAACGTTGGCTTGGGAAGTCGTTATTTCACTTCTGATTGGATGTATGGTTTTAATACTTTTTTTGATCAGGACATAACAGGAAAAAATAATCGTCTGGGATTAGGAGGAGAAGCATGGACTGATTATATTAAATTCTCTACTAATGCCTCATCATAGATAGGCTCTTAAGAATTAAGCCGTTCAAAACACGCATCCAATGTTTTGTTTTTACATGATTTTCTTTGTGGTGTTTTGAACGCGTTCTGGCATA
>NZ_NIBU01000006.1 GCF_002632485.1 Xenorhabdus innexi
TGGTCCCACCTGACCCCATGCCGAACTCAGCAGTGAAACGCCGTAGCGCCGATGGTAGTGTGGGGTCTCCCCATGTGAGAGTAGGACACTGCCAGACATTAATTAGCCAGAGAAGCCATCCTTAACCGGATGGCTTTTTTGCATTCTGGAAGAAGTAAAATTTATTTTTAGTAGATGGAAAAGTAATTCACCAATTTGTCTTGAGATGATTCAGAATGTTTGGATCACTTCAAATATTGATACAGGCTGTAACCTGTTATTGCTCCGGCCACATCATAAACCAAATCCTGCCAACTCCAGCCTGTTCCGGCAGGGCGACTATCATAAAGTTCTTTTGCTGCACCAAGCCCAATAGACAGAAACACACCAAACTGAGCACTTTCGCGATGTTTCCAATCTTGCTGATCACCATAAGCGTTACCAGCGGCAGCTATTGCAGCAGAAAATAGAAAATGTTGGGCTTTATCCTTACCGGTCCACGTATCATTTGCCTGACGAATATTAGAACACGCGGTAGTAGTAGATAGGAGGAGTATTGATATTAATATATTTATAAGTTTATTTTTTCTGGCCTTATTCATCTTAATTTTACGCCATTGTTTATAATTTAATAAATCATAGCGTGCTGATAAATAAGATACAAAAAATCTTCTCCTGTTGTGACAAGAGAAGATTAATAAATGAATAGTTATTTATCTATGTTTACAATATTCTGCTGATTAAGCGGTCAACGCGGATACGACGTAAACGGCGTATTAATTTGCGAACCTTAACAGGATAGAGCTGTATACTATCCAGTTCCTGATAGTTGTTGATAATCGTTGTATGAGTACGAATACAATCCAGCTCTAAAGCACGTTGTTGGCGCATTTCGTTATGCGGATCGTGAATAAGGATCGCATTTTCCAAATCCAGCCCCCATGCTCGCGGGTTGAGGTTATTACCTGTGATCAGCTGCCATTTGTTATCGACCCAAACACCTTTTAAATGGTAGCTATTATCTTCATCTTTCCACAACCGGATAGTCAATTGCTGGCTGTCGATAAAATGTTGCAATCGATTGGTAAAACGGCGCAGGTTAATCTCATACAGATAAGGCAAAGCTCCGATAATCTTGAACGGTTCTTCTGGCGGAATATAAAAATCATTAGCGGTTTTGTCACCAATGATAATTTCAACCTGCTTTCCTTGCCGCAATAATCTTGAAATAGAACGAACTAACACTGCCGGCAAATTAAAGTAAGGAGTGCAGATTATTAATTTCTTGTTGGTGCTGGCGATCAGGTGGCAGATAGTTTTATTCAGTGGGTTTTTTTTTCCTAATCCAACAAGCGGAGTGACTGCCAGCTCTTCATTTGATGCCTGATTTTCGACATGATATGTAGCACTGCGTAAATTTCCCCGGAATTGCCTGATAAAATTCTTTATTTCAAGGCTGCGGGGGCGGTTTGGGCAGGCCAGATTATTGACTGCTTCGGTAGCAATAATGCTGTCGTCAATATACTGCTTCATGGTAGCTGCAAGTTTTGCATTATGCAGTAAATGATAACGATCATAACGATATTTTTCATGGCGGTGCAGATAGACATTATTAATGCTGGCACCACTGTAAATTACGGTATCGTCGAAGATAAAACCCTTTAAATGTAAGACACCTAATGCCTCCCGGGTATTAACGGGAACGCCGAAAATGGCGATATGGGCATTCGGGTACTTTTCAGCCATAGAGCAATACCAGTCTGCATTTGTTGCAGTTGCTTCTGCACCAATACGGCCTCGTTGTGCGCGATGCCAGTCGACCAAAATTTTGATATCCAGCTCAGGCCGTTTTTGCTTGGCTTCATATAACGCAGTTAAAATATCTTGTCCGGCATCGTCATGTTCTAAATATAATGCGGCGATATAAATATGCTTTTCAGCATCCGCTATGCGTTCCAACAGGGTGCTGCGAAACTCTTTAGAGTGATAAAGGGTTTCAATGTCAGCAACTGACTGTGGTAATTTAGGCAGTTGTGCAAGGTGTTGTTGGTGTTTTGCTTGTTTAAATTTAGACAACATCACAGTGCGATTTTTCTCTTAGTTTGGATGGTTAAAATTCCATCGTAAATTTGTAAATCAAAATGATCTGGCGATGATACCACTAGTTCTGTCAATTGTGGCTAAAGTTTTAAGACAAGATTCACAATACCCTCTTCCAGCTGGATATCTATGGTAAATCCCAATTTTTTTGCAAGCCTGATCATATTGCGGTTTTCTGGCATTGTTATCGCGGTTAAGACCTGAATGCCGTGCTCTTTGGCGTAATGAATAAGTTTAGCCATCAACTGAGATCCTAACGTAATTCCTTTCAGATCTGATCGCACCAACACAGCAAATTCTGCTTCGATATTATCGGGATCAGCCATTGCGCGGGCGACACCGATAATTTCTGGTTTTGTTGTCGGATAACGAATCGCGACAAAAGCCATTTCACGGTCATAGTCAATCTGAGTCATATTGGCGAGATCATCATGAGTGAATTCATTGATCTCACTGAAATAGCGATAATAAAGATCTTCTTTTGTTACCTGCTCAATAAACTCTTTTAATAACGGTTCATCCTCCGGCAGAATCGGACGCAGTAAACATGTAAAATCCTCTTTGATATAAATAGTTTCTTCCAGTTCATTGGGATAAGGTCGAATTGCCAGTCGATTTCGCGGGTCGCCGGTGATTGGGGTTAATTCCATTGTGACATCTAACAGCGTGAACTCACTTCCCGATGCCAGTAAAGGATGAATATTCAGACGGGTGATTTGCGGGCAATCGATCAGTAAATTAGATACCCGGACTAACAGCTGGCTGAGTGACGGAATATCGAGGGGTTGCAGTGATGCACCGGATTTTATTTTGCCGCTCTTAATCGCCTGAATGACCAGATAACGGGCCAGAGCCAGATTCAGAGGGGGGAGAGCAACCGCAGCCTGCGTTTCATTAACCCAATCTATCCCTCCTTCGCCAAGCATAATTAAAGGGCCAAACACTTCATCCTGCTCAATGGCAATTCTCAGTTCCTGCGCACCAGCACGATTTGCCATATTCTGAACTAATAAGCCCTCAATTCTGGCTTGCGGGAAATTTTGCTTTACACGCTCAACAATAGCTTGGGCGGCTGTTTTCACTTCCTCCGCAGTACGAAGATAAAGCATAACACCCTGCACTTCTGATTTATGCGGAATATCGGGCGAGCGGAGTTTCAGCGCCACAGGATAACCAATTTTTTCTGCAATATTGACAGCATCGTCGCTGGAGCGGGCAATCCATGTTGGCAATGTATTCAGTCCATAGGCTTCAAGAATAGAGTGAACTTCATGAGTATCTAACTGGGTATTACCTTTATTAAGGGCCTGCTGAATACAATCGTGGGCGTGAGCTGTATCTGAAGTAATCCCAATTGGCAGAGCCGGTGTTTCTTTGAGTTGTTTCTGGTTACGGCGATATTCCACCATATGCATAAATGCTGTGATTGCGCCTTCTGGAGTTCGATAGGTCGGGATGCCTGCTTCACTGAATAACCGTCTTACTTCCTGTGAAGAGTACTCTCCACACCAGTTTGTGAATATTGTCAGCCATTTTCCACGGGGGTGTTCTTTGATAGATTGAATAACGTTTACTGCTGTTTGCATACTGTCGGAAATTGCACAGGGGGAATGAATTAACAGTAAGGCATCATAGCTACGGCTATCCAGCAATATTTTCAGAGCGTCAATATATTGTGTCGTTGATGAAGCATCACCGAGATCCAAAGGATTTTGCAAAATTTGCACATCAGGTAACACACTTGCCAATTTAGCAACAATTTCTTCCTCTAAGTCAGCCAATTTACCGGCTCTTCTGATCAGTTCATCCAGTGCCATAGCGGCAGGAGCCGTGCCATTGCTGACAATTAACAGGCGCTCTCCACGCAGTGGGCGCATAAAGCTCAGTGTTTCTACGGCAGAAAACATTTCATGCGTATCCTGAACTCGTAACAATCCGGCCCTTTGAATTGCTGCATCATAAGCGACATCAAAATTTTGCTGTTCTCCCAGTAACTGCTGCGCTTTACGGGTACGGCTGCTTTTGACAACCAGAATCGGCTTATTACGTGATGCGCTGCGCGAAGCGGAAAGAAAACGGCGGGCATCGCTAATATGTTCCAGATGAAGGAGGATTGCACTGGTCTTACTATCTCGCGCTAAAAAGTCCAGTAAGTCATCAATATCAATATCAACGCTGTCTCCCAATGCGATAAAATACGAAAAGCCGATATTGCGATGGTTTGCCCAGTCCAGAATCGTGTTGGATATTGCGGCTGATTGTGAAATAAATGCCAGTTTTCCTTTAATAATAGGAATAGGAGAAAAGCTGGCATTCAGTCCGATCCACGGAGCCAGAATACCGAGGCTGTTAGGCCCGAGGATGCGGATATGATGTTTTTGGCTGTATTGTTTTAATTCAGCAAACTGAGAAGGATGAGATGAGAGAATGATAACGGTTGTACATCCCAGCTCGGTTAATTGTGCTAATAGCGATAAGTTACGGCTGTGATGAGTACAAATAACGGCCAAATCGGGAGTTAGCGGAAGCTTTTCGATAGAGGGATAAGCCAGTACACCGAGAACAGAGCTTTTATTGGGAGTTACGGGAAGGATCGGGCCGGTGAAATTTCCGGCTAACAAATTCCGCATCAGGAGCGAACTGGCTTTTTCTGGTTTCTCGGAAGCACCGATAACGGCAATGGATTTGGGATGTAGTAAGGCTTCAAGTCCACGCTGGCTCATTTTTCGCTCCTTGTTAATATCAATTCATTTAAACAATTGTTATCAGTTAAGAAATTATCATGAATAACTTTAGCTGTGATCGGCAGGAATTACTGTGATTTATACCGTTGGATGATTTGATTTTCCTGCCAGATATTGTTCTCGAAAATGATTGAAGTGATTCAGTAATTGTTGGGATGCTTCAACATCGTTTGCTAACTCCAATGCTGCGGCAGCGACTTCAGCAGTACAGTGTTGTTCTTCCCTTGAGGGTATTCGCAGCAAATAGTCCATTTTGGCAATGCTGTTGATTGATAACAAAGGAATATCATCCAAATATGGGCTTTTGCGGAACATTTTTCTTGCCTCAGGCCAAGTTCCATCCAATATAATGAACAGCGGTGCTTTTTGCCTGTCTGGAATTTGCTGATATACCGTACGTGATGGCGTGGCGTAGCTATCAGGAAAAATCAGATACGGTTGTCGGGTTGGATCACGCAATACTTCAAGCATTCTTTGATCCGGTTCGGTTCTTGACCAGAGAAAAGCCTGTGTATCAGGTAGAACATCTGCAATCAGCTTTCCTGTATTGCTGGGTTTCATTGGCTCTGTATCAAACATAATAAGGCAAAAACGGCTGGCCGCTTTTACGGGTGAAATATTTTCACACAAACACCTTTTGTGGGGTAATAAACAGTATGTGCAACGCTGAACTCGACAGCCTCTTGCTTGAAAAGGGCGGGTAGAACGCGCGAGGCGATGTTGGCGAAGCTGATAAACGGCGTTGTTATTTCTCATTTAAGAACTCAGAAATATTTATATAACCTGTCATCTTTCAGGCTGCCTCTTTGCTGACAGTGCTTTCCCCATTTCAGTCTCCGTTTTAATCAATATACGGTTATCTGTGTTCTTGGGGGCGCTCTCTTGCCGCCGTGATGCAACTCAAAATTCATCAGGTATAAAGTCAGAAAAAAATTGGCGGATATTTTAATTGATTGTCGTTGCCAGAGGTAGCTTCGGACGCGAACATCGGGTAATCTTCGCGCCATAGCGAAGTTGGAGAAATGAATGAACGATTCCTATAGTGGTAAAAGTGGCAAAGTCAAAGTGATGTATGTCCGTAATGAGGGCAACGATGACAGCCGTAATAATAATGATCGCCGTAACAGCCATGATCGTCGTAACAATAATGATCGTCATAGCAACAATGATCGTCATAACAACAATAAACGCCCGTCAGGAAAAGGTCGTGAACAGGGTGGCAGACGCTACGACAATGATCGTCCTGAGCACTCAAAAGAGCGTTCACCATGGAGAACGGTTTCCCGCCCGGCAGATGAAGAGTCAAAACCTGATCACGGCGGCATTAGTGGCAGAAGTCACATCGATCCTGAACAACTTCGCCGTCAGAGACTGGAAGAGACCCGGATCTATGGTGAAAATGCCTGTCAGGCCATGTTCCAGAACCGCCCTGATGCGATTGTAAGAGCATGGTTCGTTCAATCAGTGACACCTCGTTTCCGTGATGCGCTGAAATGGATGGCTGCAAACCGCAAGGCCTATCACGTGGTGGATGATGAAGAGTTAGCTAAAGCATCCGGTACGGAACATCATGGTGGTGTTTGTTTTCTGATTAAGAAACGCAATGGTCTGAATGCTGAGGCTTATCTGCAACAGGCACCGGCAAAAGACTGTGTGTTGGCATTAGAAAATGTAGGTAACCCGCATAACCTCGGTGCAATTATGCGTAGCTGTGCTCATTTTGGTGTACAGGGAGTGATATTGCAGGATACGGCAATGCTGGAATCTGGTGCGGCAGTTCGTACTGCGGAAGGTGGTGCTGAACATATTAAAGGTATTGATGCCGATGGTTTTACCACTGTATTGGGTCAATTCCGCGATGCAGGTTATACCATAGTGACCACATCAAGCCATAAAGGAAGTACAAAATTAGCAGAAGCTGAGCTTCCTGAAAAAATGGTACTGGTACTGGGACAGGAAGGCGATGGCCTGACTGACAGCGTTTGGGAAGATGGTGATATCCGTCTCTCGATTGGTGGTACTGGCCGGGTTGAAAGCCTGAATGTTTCTGTAGCAACAGGCGTTATGCTGGCGGAATGGTGGCGTCAGAATAAAGTCTGATTGTTAATTAATGTTATAAATAAGGCTCTGGTTTTTTAATCAGAGCCTTATTTTTTTTCGGTAATTGATTATTTATAAAAACAATCAATTATTTTTCTATTAAAAATAAAACCAAATAAACAATTTCAAAGGTAACAATTAATTTGAAATATTATGTCTGTTGATTCGGCGTTCTTAGATTATATCCCTCAGCTTGTTTTTATCTAAAGTCCTTATATTTGCATGGTTGTTAATGCTAATGATTTTAATTATCATTATTGAAAATTAAAATACTATCTTAGTGAATCACAGTTAATACCCATAATGGGACAGAGATATCTTCGGTTATGAAAATTATCACACTGTAAAAGATCATTGAGATATTGATGTTTCATCAATAAAGGAATTCAGTAATGCTCAGTTGAACCGAGAATCACTATTACCCGCCAAGACAGATTTCCCTTGATATTTTTTATGGCTTTCTCTGTTATCTGAGCCTGTTATTACAGAAATATCTGGCATGACTGGAACACTAATAAATCCTCTTTATTCTTTAAGAAAAAAATACTCGATTACAGTTTGAAAGCATAAAAAAGCAGCACCAACATAACCAACATAATAACAAATCATTTTGATAACAGGATGAATAGAGTGATCAACGCAATTTTGCATCGCAACCATTTAACCAAGAAAAAAGTGCTTTCAGTCTTAATTCCACTGCTTATTACAGGGAGCAGTGTTGCAATGGCGGAAGAGGAGCATGGGAAGAGTGATAAAATTGTCGTAACAGCAGGAACGCCGGGGCATGAAGGCGTCACTGAAGACAGTGAGATGTACAATACGACTTCGATGGTGACATCAACCGGCCTGAATTTGTCTGCCCGTGAAACGCCGCAAAGTGTCAGTGTGATGACCAAACAACTGATGGTGGATGAAAATCTGGATAGTGTAAAAAGTGCTATCGGGAGTATTACGGGGATGACCGTTAATCAGTCTGACAGTGATCGCTTTACCTTTTCGTCAAGGGGAATGGCAGTCAGAAATATGTTGCGTGATGGCGTTCCGACTTTTTACGACATTCGCTTCAATTACGGTGATAACTTGATGGATACCATCATGTTTGACCGTCTGGAAGTGGTACGTGGTGCTGCGGGTCTGATGGTCGGTCCGGGCACACCTTCTGCGGCGGTGAATGTGATACGTAAACGCCCGACCAGCGAGTTCCGGGGCGAAGTCACTCTTGAAGGTGGCTTCTGGAATAAATGGCGTACCGGCCTTGATCTCTCCAGTCCATTAAATGAAAGCGGCACAATCAGAGGCCGTTTTGTTTCCGCCTACCAGCGTTCCGATGCTTTTACTGATCGCGAAAAACATGAGAAATATCCACTCTACGGCATTATTGAAGCTGATTTGACAGACAATACATTGCTGACCATTGGTGCTGATTATCAGATTAACCATACCCGTGGCGGAATGTTTGGTGGTCTGCCGATTTATTTTAAAGACGGCAGCAAAACGGATTATAAACGCAGTAATAGCCATGCACCGGATTGGACATTTTCTAAGGTTCGTTCGTCCTCTATTTTCTCCAGTTTGCAGCATAGGTTTAATAATGGCTGGGGTGTGAAAGGCACTTTCACCTATGACAATAACGCCCTTGATCAAAAAATATTATGGCCGATGGGTTTTCCTGATCGTGTCACTAATCAGGGAATGTACCCGGGTAGTATGACTCTGATCGATGGAAGTCGTCGTCAGCATAATTTTGATTTGCAGGTCAATGGTAATTATGGGTTATTGGGGCGTACTCATCACGCCAGTTTTGGTCTGAATTACCAGAAACAGAATTTCAGGAATGACTATTATTCAGCTTTATGTATGTTGTCGCGCAATTGTCCGGGATTAGGCGATTTTACTAAATCATCATGGGGTTACCCTGAACCAACATGGAGTAAAACTCGTACAATGGGTTCTTATGGCAATATTGAACAGACAGCGGGTTATGCTGTTACTCAGTTGTCATTAACAGATCCATTAACGCTGATTCTTGGCGGCCGTATCACAAACTGGAAAACCCGCGGTGATAACTTTGGTACTCCACAAAATGGTACTTACCTTCATCAATTTCTGCCATATGGTGGATTGGTTTACAACATCACTCCGGATTTCTCCGTTTATGGCAGCTATACCAAAATTTTTGAGCCGGAAGGTCGGATTAACCGTAAGAACCAACTCCTGAAGCCCGTTACAGGAGAAAATTACGAGTTAGGTCTGAAAGGTGTCGCTTTTGATAACGGTATTGATTACTCCTTGTCGCTCTTCGAAATCCATCAGAAAAATTATACAACCCGTGATAGTTCCACGGAACGGCATCCCGATATTCCAAAGAATTGGGTTGTGTATTCCACAATTAAGGAAGTCAAAACCCGTGGTTTTGAATCTGAAATCAGTGGGCAGGTTACCGATAACTGGCGCCTTTATGCAGGATATACCCAATTCCGCGCGACAATGCCTGATGGTAAGCGCACTAATACAGATAAACCAAATCGCCTGTTCAAGCTGTTTACCACTTATACCTTACCTGATGTCCTGAGCGATCTGACGCTTGGTGGTGGTGTTAACTGGCAGGGGAAAACTCTGACAGAGGTTGATAGCCCGAACGGGAAATGTGAAGACGGACAACGCAGTTTTACCACAGTTGATTTGATGGGACGTTACCATTTCACTCCAGATATTTCCCTGACTGTTAACCTGAATAATCTGTTCGACAAAAAATACTACAACTCATTTGGTGGTTACAGCCAGTACCACTACGGTGAACCACGTAATGTTTCGGCAACGTTACGTTATAAGTTCTGACTGATTAACGGGCGGCGGCGATGTATTTTTATCCCTTGGTGAGAGGGAGTTTGAAAGGTGAAGGGGATAAACAGTGATGTTGGTACAGAAAAGACAGACACATTGCACAATATGGGCTGCCGTGTCGTTAGTACTGCTGGCTGGTTTATTGGCAGGTTGTGATAAACCAGTCAGCACATTACAGGAAAATACCATTGGTTATCCTAAAACGATGACTACTGCGTTAGGAACTGCGGTCATTAACCAGCCGGTACAACGAGTTGTTGCGCTGGGAACCGGTACTGAAGATATTTTGTTAGATCTTGGTGTTATTCCTGTGGGGATTGAATCACACCGTTGGGGCGGCGATGCAGACGGATATTTGCCGTGGTTCAGGGAGGAGATAGAGCGTCGTGGCGCGGAATTGCCAGCTATTATCGAAATGTATCCAGAACTGGATATCGAGAAGATTATCAAATTAAAACCGGATCTGGTGCTGGCAACACAATCAGGTATTACACAGGAAAATTATGATCATCTTTCTCATTTTGTGCCTGTCATTGCTTACCCCCATCAACCGTGGCAGACAACATCCCGGCAACAAATCGAGCTGGTGGCGAGTGCATTGGATAAAGTACCACAGGGTGAAAAACTGAGTGCTGAATTGGATACTATTCTGACTCAGGCAGGAGGTACGATCCCTGATATCACCCGCTATTCCTTTGCTTATATCAAAGCCGGTACAACCGGTAATACCTTATCCATTTATGTCAAAAATGATCCTCGGGTGGATACCCTTGCACATCTGGGGCTGTCCTTATTACCGCTGGCTGATTCTATGACAGCACCTTTTGGTAGTTTCTCAGTCAATATTGGTCTGGAAAACGCAGATCTGCTTAACAACGCAGACATTCTGGTGACATGGTACAGCAATGAAAAAGAACGTCAGCAGACAGAAGAAAAACCCCTGTTTCAATCTATCCGGGCTGTCCGTCAGGGGGGGTATATTCCGCTGACCGATCAATCTATTGTGATGTCTATATCTTATGGTTCACCACTCAGCTTACGTTGGGGATTACCCAGATTTATGCCATTGTTGAAGCAGGAGATAGCAAAACATGAAGAACCCTAAACGGCGCACAATTCGCATATCGGGTTTGGTATTGATGGCCCTGCTGACCTGCCTTTGCATTGTGGGTAGCCTCAGTCTGGGGTCAAAACCACTACCGATGTCAGCAATCTGGCTGCATTACTGGCAGGGAGATCAGGGCAGTTATTATGATTTAGTCATCAATGCCCGTGAGCCACGTACTCTTATTGGCCTGATGGCGGGAGCTGCATTGGCTCTTGCCGGTGCAGTCACTCAGGGTTTGCTGCGTAATCCGCTGGGTGATCCCGGGTTATTGGGAATTAATGCGGGAGCGGCAACGACTGTGGTTTTTGTCTCTTTCATCCCTGCGCTGGAGGAACTTCCTCGTTTTTGGACTGCATTTATTGGTGCCGGTTTATCAACCTTATTGTTCTATTTTCTCAGTGGCGGTTCCCGCAATACTAATCCTGTCCGATTGGTTCTGACCGGTGCAGCTATCAACGCCTGTCTGTTTGCGGTGGTACAGGGAATAGTATTGATAAACGCACAGGTCATGGAAAGCTACCGGTTTTGGACGGTCGGTTCGTTGAGTGTGATGTCGCTGCATGAGGCCAGTTTATTGCTACCTTATCTGCTGGCGGCTGTTGTGTTGACGCTTTCACTGAGTGCTTCATTAAATGTCATGGTTTTTGGGGAGGGAATTGCGGGCGCTCTTGGTGCTAACGTTGCCCGTACCCGCATTCTGTCATTATTAAGTGCCATAATGCTGGCTGCCGGAGCGACAGCAATGGCTGGTCCAATTGCTTTTATTGGTCTGGCGGCACCCCATCTGATGCGGGCATTGGTGGGCAGTGATTTTCGCTGGCTGCTGCCTTACTGCCTGTTTGCTGGTCCTTGTCTGTTATTGATATCGGATATTGTGGGGCGTTTACTTATAGCGCCGGAAGAGATCATGGTCGGCATAATTACAGCCTGCATTGGTGCTCCGTTGCTTTATCTGGTCGCTAAAAACCGGACACAACAAATAATGGTGGAATAGAGTATGACTCAGATTGATTCACCGAAACCGAGCAGCCAGCCTTGTGTCAGAACCTTCTCATTGGGAAGAGCGGTTTTTATTACCCCATCATGGCATACGAGTAAAGTAATAATGCTGATTTTGCTGCTGCTGGTGGCGCTTTTCTATCTGACTTTATCATTAGGCAGGGAAGGAATGGATAACCCTTTTCTGATGACAGAAAATCCTTATCAGGAATTTATTTTATTACAAATCCGCTTGCCCAGAGCGTTATTAGCAATCGGAGCAGGTATGGCGCTGGCACTGTCGGGAACACTTTTTCAACTGACTACCCGCAATACACTCGGCAGCCCGGATATCATCGGTATTAATGCAGGTGCTGCGCTGGGCATTATGGTTGTGTTACTTATCTGGCCTGATGTACTGCCAATCTCTTTAGGGGCACTGTCAGGTGCCGGAATTGCGGTACTGCTGGTTTACCTCGGTAATGGTGCAGGGCTGGGCAGAATGCAGACAGGGAAAATAGTGATATCCGGTGTGGCAATTGCGGCATTCTGTATGGCAATAGTTGATTTTGCCGTTTCCAATATTCGTGTTGAACAGGCTCAGCAAATCCGTGCATTACTGAGTGGCAGCCTTGCCAGCAGAGGATGGCAGGATGTGGCAATTATCAGTGGTTTAGTTCTTTTCACTCCGATTTTATTCTGGCTGGGCAGGCAGTTACGTTATACCCATTTTGGCGATGATATTGCCAATACATTGGGTGTACCCGCCCGCCTTATTCAGATTATCAGCATATTGCTGGCTGTTATTTTCGCAGCAATGTCAGTGCTAGTTGTCGGCCCTATTTCTTTTATCGCGTTATCGGCACCCCAAATTGCCCGCCGGTTAGTACAGGCCAAAGGTGCGGCATTATTTTGCTCTGCGTTGGTTGGCGCTTTGCTGATGCTATTGTCTGATTTTATTACCCTAATTTTACCGACCCCGGCGCGTTTACCTGTCGGTTTGGTTACTGCGGTGATTGGGGGAATTTATTTGATGTATCTATTGTATGCAGAATTAAGGAGAACACGATAATGCCATCGGATGTAAGTTTCCCAGAGAAGGTTTCGCGGCTTAAAGCCCGTGATCTTTCACTGGCATACGGTAAAAAGACGATTATTAATGGTATTAATCTTGCAATCCACGATAACGAATTTAGCGTCATTATTGGCCCCAATGGGTGTGGAAAATCGACTTTGCTGCGGGCGGTCAGCCGAAGTATGCAGCCACAGCATGGTGAAGTTCAGCTTGATGGAATAAATATCCATCGCTATAAGCCAAAAGCGGTTGCACGTGAAGTGTCACTGTTAACACAGGGGGCGGTTGTGACTGAGGCGTTGACTATTTATGACCTCGTTTCGCGCGGTCGTTACGCTTATCAGACTTTCCTGCGGCAATGGTCAGAAACAGATGAACGTGTCGTCAAAGAAGCCTTACAGGCTGTAGACTTATGGGATATGTCGGAAAAATTAGTCAGCGAACTTTCAGGCGGCCAGCGTCAACGCGCATGGTTTGCCATGACACTGGCACAGCAAACGCCGATTATCCTGTTGGATGAACCGACGACTTATCTGGATATTTCTCATCAGGTTGAAATACTGAATTTATGCCAATGCCTGCATCAGCAGGGAAAGACATTAGTACTGGTTTTACACGATATTAATTTGGCACTACGCTATGCCACGCGATTGATCATGATGAAGAATGGTTACATTTATGCGGAAGGGAAACCTGAAGAAATTATCACCGAGCAGAGTATTGCAGAAGTATTTGGTCTGGCCTGCCGTATTATCCGTGATCCTGAATCGAGTAAACCGTTAATTATTCCAAGATATAATGGGAAGGTGCAGAGTGAAGAATAACCAAAACACTACCCAGATAACGTCAGAAATAGATGCTAATAATATTGTTGATTTATTCGATAGTGCATTCAGCCATTTTAATTCATCAATGAAAGTGAATGCAGAAAATATTCCAGAAAATAGCATGGTATTTTACCAATGGTCAAATGAAAAAGAATTTTTGCTATTAATGCAGCGTTACCAAAATGAGTACTATGCGAATAGTGATCAGAAACCAAATAATAAAGGGCTTTATTCTTTATGGGCACAGTGGTATTTTGGTTTAGTTGTTCCTCCTATGATGTTAATATTGCTGGAATACCCACTGGCCGTAGATGCTGACTATAATCTTTTTCAGGTTGAATTTCATGAAAGTGGCAGGCCGAATACGGTTTATTATCAATTAACCTGGATGAATGAGCCAATGTCGTTGCTGGAGCGTTATTATTCTTTATTGGATCGCCATATTATTCCTGTCTGTAGAAAAATAGAATCCTATCAGGGCATTAATGGTCGTTTATTATGGAATAATATTGGTTATGTGATGTATTGGTATTTAAGTAATTTCCGGGAAAGAATAAGTACTGAACAATATGATATTTTGATAAAACATCTCTTCTTTGAACCGAAATTACCGGATGGCAGAGATAACCCCTTATATCGTACAGTGATATTACGAAATAGTGTTATACAGCGTCGTTGTTGTTGCCAAAGGAATAAATTGCCGGGGGTGGGGAATTGTCATGATTGCCCACTTGAATCGACGGCATAGATAATATGTATGTTAACGCGAAATTGAGAGGGATTTATTATGCAGAAAATTGAGCTACGAGAAAAACGGATTGAACAGAATCAATTTAGAGGTCAGGTGATTAAAAATACTCACTTCTTTAATTGTGATTTCTCACATGCTGATTTAACCGATACCCAATTCATTGATTGCGTATTTTATGAACCAAAAAATCAGCTGAGTTGTCATTTTAAACATGCGATTCTGAAAGATACCAGTTTTAAAAATTGTGATTTATCGATGGTGGATTTCAGATATTCCGATGCCCTTGGTATAGAAATTTGTGGATGCCGGTTGCAGGGTGCCGATTTTCGTGGTGTGAGTTTTATGAATATGATGAGTCCCACAGTGAGTTTTTGTTCAGCTTATATCACCAAAAGTAATTTAAGTTATGCCAACTTTTCTGATGTTGTCCTCGAAAAATGCGAATTATGGGAAAACCGGTGGCATGGTACTCAGATTTTAGGGGCGACATTCAGTGGCTCAGATCTGTCTGGTGGAGAATTTACCGCTTTTGATTGGTGCGCCGCAAACTTTACGCACTGTGATTTGACTAATTCTGTTTTGGGTGAAATTGATATACGGCGGGTTGATTTTCAGGGTGTTAAATTAGAAGTATCTCAGGTTTCAGAAATCATGGAACAGTTCGGTATTGTGATTATTGGTTAGCAACAGGGCGCATGTCAGGCCGTCAGGGGCGGCAGTACATGCGGAACAGCTTGGCTAAATGTTCTCCGGCAGGGGTTAACTTTTTGTCTTTGCGATGGATCAGGCAAAACGTAGCCAATGGAAGTTGTTCTTTAAGATCTAAGGCGACAAATTGCTGATGAAACAGTGCATCATCTGCTAAATCTACAGCGACAATAGTCACAAAATCACTTTTGGCAACTAAGCTCATACAGGACATCAATGTTTCACATGTAACGCTAAAAACAGGGGGGAGTGCCATTAATGAAAGCATTTCAAATAACCGACGATAATAAGTACCTTTGGGGGTTGGCATAGTCCAGTCGCAATCAGATAGCTCTTCCAGAGAAGTCGCGTGCTCTTTGGGATGCCCTTTACGCACGATCACCTTGTACTCTTTTTCCGTCAGTTTCTCTGAGCTGAGGTCTGAATCTGCGCTGTCTGGGTAATAGGTATTGACAGAAAAATCCAGTTCACCCTGCCTGAGCTGAGGTAACATCGCCAGTAACTGCCCTTCAACAATGCGGAGTTTTACCGTGGGATACTCACGATGAAATTGTGCAATAATCTTTGGCATAATCGTACGGACGAGACAGCCAGCAATACCAATATTGACGACACCGCCGAGTAAGCCAATACGCTGCTGAATATCTTCCTGAGCAACTCTCAGCTCCTCAAGTATCAAACTGGCTCGTGATAAAAAACTTTGTCCACATTCCGTTAAATGAATTCCCTGATTGCTGCGGATAAATAATTTCGCCCCCAGTGAATCCTCTAATTCACGAATCGATTTTGTTAAAGCAGGCTGAGAAAGTGACAGAGTCCGGCTTGCTGATCGAATACTGCCATAGCGGCTAATTTCAACAAAAGCACGTATCTGGTGGAGTTTTATAGACATCACTATTTTCTCTTTCGCGATAACAATCAGTTATATAGATAAAGTTAATTGTATCTGAATTAAGCAATATTTCTTGTCTACATTTAAAAAATGACCACTTATGTGAGAGATAATGAATATGCAGCCTTTATTAAATGAATCTATCCAGCAAATTACCGGGCAATTACAGAACTGGCGTCGTGATTTTCACCATTTCGCTGAATCAGGCTGGTTTGAGTTCAGAACCGCAACCATTGTCGCCGATGAGCTTCATCGGTTGGGTTATAGCCTGAAAATGGGAAAAGAGGTGATTAAAGCAGAAGCGAGAATGGGGTTGCCTTCTGTACAGGCATTACAGGAGCAGGAACAGCGGGCGATTAAGCAGGGGGCGCTGGTGCAATGGTTACCACATTTTTCTGGTGGTTTTACCGGTATTGTTGCCACGCTGGATACCGGTAAGGCCGGGCCGACACTGGCATTCCGGGTTGATATGGATGCACTTGATCTGGATGAGGATCAGAGCCATGTTCACCGTCCTTATACTGAAGACTTTTCTTCCTGTAATGCAAAGATGATGCATGCCTGTGGACATGATGGTCACACGGCTATCGGGTTGGGACTCGCACGGATATTGAAGCAGTATGAGGATCAGCTCACAGGAAAAATCAAACTGATATTCCAGCCCGCAGAAGAAGGAACAAGAGGGGCAAAATCAATGGTTGAGGCCGGAGTTGTCGATGATGTTGATTTCTTTATTGCCATTCATATTGGCCTCGGCATACCAATGGGAGAGTTAGTCTGCGGTAATGGGAGTTTTCTGGCGACGACCAAAATAGATGTGATTTATCGTGGTGTTGCGTCCCATGCGGGCGGAAAGCCGGAAGAAGGCAAGAATGCGTTGTTGGCTGCTGCTCAGGCTGCTTTAGGGCTGAATGCAATGCCCCGCCATAGTAAGGGTATTTCGCGTATAAATGTTGGTGTATTACAGGCTGGCTCCGGTCGTAATGTTATTCCTGATCATGCATTAATGAAAGTGGAAACCCGTGGTGAAACTAATGAAATCAACGAGTTTATCTACGATAAGGCTCTCAGTATTATCGAAGGAGCGGCAACAATGCAGGATGTTGAGTATGAAATACAGCTCATGGGGGCAGCACAAAGCAGTAAACCCAGTCCGGCATGGGTCGATTTTATTTATCAGCAGGTGCAACAACATGTTCCAGAGCTTTCATCTGTTGTCAAAAGCGGCGAACAGGCTATGGGTTCAGAAGATGCCACTTATTTTATGGAGCGGGTTAAGGCAAACGGAGGTCAGGCTTCTTACCTTGTTTTCGGTACTGAACTTAGTGCAGGCCATCATCATGGGCAGTTTGATTTTAATGAAGATGTACTGGCAATTGCCGTGAAAACACTGGCAACGCTCACCATCCACCTACCTGATTTTAACACTCAGTTTAACCAGTAATTCAGTTTATCAATAATGCACCGGTTTGCCTGTTCAGGGTAAGCCGGTATCCGGCATAACATCACATAAATGAAAGTATCAGTAAATGCAGAGGAAAAACGATGAATCAGACCTCTATATCTGTACCTAAGAGCCCCGGATATATTTTGGGATGGATCGAAAAAGTCGGTAATAAAATTCCGAATCCTTTTGTTTTATTTATCTATCTGATTGCTGTGTTAATGATTGCGACTGCTGTTTTATCTTGGTTTGATTTGGCGGTAAAAAACCCGATAGACGGAGAGCTGGTCAGGGTTAAAAATTTACTCAGTGCTGAGGGAATACAGTGGATTCTGCCTAACATTGTAAAAAATTTTAGTAGTTTTACACCACTCGGCGCAATTCTGGCATTGGTTATCGGAGCCGGGCTGGCTGAAAAAGTCGGTTTGTTGAAGGCTCTGATGTATAAAATGGCGTCGGGTATAAATAAACGTTATGCCAGTTATATGGTGTTGTTTATCGCTTTTTTCAGCCATATTTCGTCGGATGCGGCACTTGTTGTGATGCCTCCGTTGGGCGCACTGATGTTTATCGCGGTTGGACGACATCCTGTTGCAGGCTTATTGGCTGCGATTGCCGGTGTAGCGTCAGGGTTCACAGCAAACCTCCTGATTGTGACTACTGATGTTCTGCTGTCCGGTATCAGCACGGAAGCGGCTAAAATGTTTGATCCTGATCTGCATGTCAGCGTTATTGATAATTGGTATTTTATGGCAATCTCTGTGATTGTACTGACGATTGCCGGAGCCATTCTGACGGACAAGTTTATTGAACCACGTTTACCTGTTTGGGAAGGAAATGCCGAGGAAAAATTAGAAGAACTCACACCACAACAAAATCGTGGGCTGTTAGTGACCGGGTTGTCTGCATTGATTTTCATCGGTATTATTGGCTTGCTGGTGGTGCCTGAAAATGCGTTGCTGCGTGATCCTCAGACGGGTTCAGTCATTCCGTCTCCTTTTATCAAAGGAATTGTTCCGCTGATTATTCTGTTTTTCTTTGTGGTTTCGATTACCTATGGCGTTTCTACCAAACGAATAAAAACACCTAATGATATTCCTGACCTGCTCGTTGATCCGATGAAAAGCATGGCGGGTTTCATTGTAATGGTGTTCCCTCTGGCTCAGTTTGTTGCTTTCTTTAACTGGAGCCATATGGGTAAATTTATGGCAATCGGGATTACGGGCCTACTGGAAACGTTAGGAATGACAGGCGCTCCTGCTTTTATCGGACTGATGTTTTTATCTTCCTTTCTTTGCATGTTTATTGCGAGTGGCTCGGCCATCTGGTCGATTCTTGCCCCTATCTTTGTACCGATGTTTGTTTTACTTGGCTTTCATCCCGCTTTTGCACAGATCATCTTTCGTATTTCTGATTCTGCTGTATTGCCTTTGGCACCGATGTCACCTTTTCTGCCGCTTTTTTTAGGATTTCTCCAGCGTTACTATAAAAATGCCCGGTTAGGCACTTATTATACGTTGGTACTGCCTTATCCTCTGGTGTTTTTTGCAGTCTGGATGCTGTTGCTTATCGGGTGGTATTTTGCCGGATTGCCCATCGGGCCGGGTGTCTATCCAACATTGCATTAGCTGTTATACACTTTCCATAGTAGTGAAAATTACTTTCTAATGATGAATCCTTATTCCGGCTGTGAACGGGGTAAGGGTTATTTTTATTATTTTGAAATGCTATTTATTGCAGTTTAATATTATAATTTTCATTAGCATTCATTGTTGATTATTAAACTAATATAACTATCAAATCATTGACCTGGTCTTATTGATAATGAATCTTATCTTCAGAAAAATATTACAGGTATATCTTACTTCTATAGGTAAAAAAATTACTAAGATAATTTCTCTGGTATGTTTATTTTTAATGGGGTGTTTTTTAAAAGGTGTTATTTATTTTTAAGGGAGGAATATATTTTAAAGTCTGCAATTTGGCTCGGTTTCTTTATATTACTGCCTGCTGTTATTGTCCCGTGAATTATTCCTTTGGTTATCCATACGGTAGCTATTTTATTACGCCTGTTTATGAATTTTATTGTCGTGGTTTAAAAGCATGACTTGCACTTAATAGAGAATCTAAAAGTATATGAGGAAAGTGGTATGTTCTTAAGTAAAGAATCGTTCAGTGATGAGGAGTGGAACGATCCCAAGTTTCAGTTACGTAACTTAATTAAAACAGCTGAGGGGTTGGAAAAATGGGTTGCGTTAACCGACGGAGAAAAGCAAGCCATAGAAGCCGTTAAAGGAAAATATCTGTGGCAGAGTACCCCGTATTATGCTTCGCTTATGGACAAACATGATGAGAATTGCCCAATTAGATTACAGACTATTCCTCATTTAAGAGAAATGAATGTTGCGGAAAATTCTGATAATGATCCGGTAGGAGATACAGCAAATCTCAAGACAGCCAGAGTGGTGCATAAATATCCGAATAGAATTGTTCTGCTGGTTTCAGATACCTGCCCTGTTTATTGCCGCCATTGTACGCGAAAGTTTCATACAACGGATGTCAGTGGTACCTATTTTGGTTCAGATCTGGCCGCATCTTATGAAGAAGACTTCGCTTATATCGAAAGCCACCCGGAGATTGATGATGTTTTGCTGACGGGAGGCGATCCCTTAATACATTATGATAAGTTTCTTGAAGCGATTATTAAAAGACTGAGAAGTATCAAACACATTAATATCATTCGTATCGGAACCCGTTATCCGGTATTCGCCCCCCAGAGAGTGACGGATAAATTCTGTCAGATGTTGGAAAAATACCACCCCATCTGGGTTAATACGCACTTTAATCACCCGAAAGAAGTGACCAAAGAAGCCGCTGCTGCCTGTGATCGATTACTGCGGCATGGTATCCCTGTGCAGAACCAGTCTGTTTTATTAAAAGGGATCAACGATGATGTAGAAACGATGCGCTCACTGCTTAAGGCACTCCTGAGAATAAGGGTTCGTCCTTATTATTTATACCATTGCGATAACGTTTCCGGGGTCTCTCACTTCATGACCACGCTGGAGAAAGGGCAGGAAATTATGGATGCGATGGTAGGGTTTGAGACAGGTTTTAGTGTACCGCAGTATGTGGTTACGACGACATTAGGCAAACTTTCTGTTAATCAGGCACATGTCACTACTCATGCAGATGGTCGCGTAATGGCGAAGAACTATAAACAGGATTCTTTAGATATTACGGAATATATCAAGCCTCCTTCAGATTCGAATAATTATTCTGCTGATCTTCGTAATAGCAAAGTGATTCCCTCTAAGAATATCGATATATAAAAAGCGATCTGTAGATTGTTTGTTTTTAAAACGAACAATTAAGTATTGCCATATTAATTAACAGGGTTATTCATGATGATACAAGAGAATCCTCTCTCATCCCGTATTGCCAGCAGGGCAAAAAATATTAATGCCTCAGTAACGGTAGGGCTGGCAGATATCGTTGCCAAATTGAAAAGTGAAGGCCGTGATATTATTGGGTTGAATGAAGGTGAGTTAAATTTCAGTACCGGCACATCTATTGTTAATGAAACTATCCGGGCATTGATAGATGGCAGAACCCGTTATAGTTGGCTCAATGGTGAGCCTGAATTAAGAGAGAAAATTTGCCAGAAAGTATTTGAAGATAACCGGATTAAAACGAAGCCTGAAAATATCATCGTCACTAATGGCTCCAAACAAGTTATTTATGAAATTTTACAGACAGTCATTAATCCGGGCGATGAAGTGATTATTCCTGTGCCCTGTTGGGCAACATACCTTGAAGCGGTCAAATTAGCCGGAGGGAAAGCGGTTTTAATTGAAAATATTGGTGTGGATCTGGATGTTGAAAAGATCAGACAGGCTATCACTGATAAAACCAAACTTATCATTATTAATACACCGAATAATCCGACCGGCGCTGTTTACTCGAAATCTGCATTACAGACACTGTGTCATATCGTCAAAGAAAAACAGATCTTCATATTATCCGATGAAGCCTATGAACAAATTGTATTTGATGGTGAACATCATAGTCTCGCTGCCATTGATGACAATGAATTCATTATCACGGTGCAGACATTTTCAAAAAGCTATGCCATGACGGGCTACCGTATTGGTTACATGATAGCCCACCCTGAATTAATCAGCAGAGTCTCTGATCTGCATGGTCATATGACCGATAATGTCTGCACTTTTGCCCAGTATGGCGCGATTGCTTCACTTGAAATGCCCAAGGATTTTTATCAGGAAAGGTTGGAGATACTCAAACAACGGCGGGATCGAACATACCAGTATGCCCGTGAATTTTTCGAGTGTGAGCGTCCTGCTGGTGCATTTTACCTGTTCCCCAATGTTGAAAAATACCTCAATGACCGTTGTCATGATGCTACTCAATTCTGTGAATATCTGCTGACTCATGCAGGGGTAGCCCTGATCCCGGCTGAAGCCTGTCTGTATCGCGGACATGTACGAATTTCTTTTGCGGCGCCAATGGAGGCTATTGAACAGGGATTTGAACGGATCGCAAACGTATTGCGCTAATTGCTGACCATGAGGATTAATAAGAATGAATCAAGCGATATACACCATTGAATTGTCAGGCTCAGAAGTTGATGAGATTCAGGCGCTGATCGGCGGCTTGCAGAAGCGTTATCACTCCACTGATGATCAAGCGTTTGTTAGCAGTCTGCCGGAGTGGGTGGAGTCATTACCCACCCGGTTACGTATTGAAGTCAAAAAATTCCGCCATCAAAGTTACCCGTTAGTGATCATAAAGGGATACCCCGATCTGTCTGAGGAGATGGGAGCAACGCCGAACCACTGGAAGGATGTTTACAATACGAGCAGTAATTATGATTACTACTGTTGTTTGATGTCCAGCTTATGTGGTGATGTAGTCGGTTTTTCTGATTTACAGGACGGAAAACTGGTGCAGGAGATTTTCCCAATCCAGAAAGATGCCGGAAAGCAATTAGGAACCGGCTCCGTGGATCTGTTACTGCATACTGAGGATACCTCGCTGGACTACCGTGCGGATTACCTCGGTTTTATGTGTATCCGCAATATTTACCGAATCCCGACTAGTGTGTCGATCCCCGATTTTTCAAAACTCAGTGAAAAAACCATCACTATCCTCAAGAAAAACAAATTCCGTATTTTTAATGACCGCCCTTGTCTGTCAAAAGAAGAACGGAATGAGGATTACACTGTCTGCCCAATCCTGACGGGAAGCGGCGATCATATTCATATGCGCTATGACCCTCTGTATATGGATAAAGCTGCATTGAATAGCGAAGAACTTGAAGCAGTGGCTGAATTGGAAGCATTAGCTGAATCATCAGTATTTGATCTGATTTTAAGCCCCGGTGAAATTGCTTTTATTGATAATTACCGCTGTGCTCATGGCCGAAAAGCGTACCAACCCAGATATGACGGCACTGATCGCTGGTTGAAACGCGTCCAGATTTTAACAAGATTACGGGATTTTAAACACTTGTCGTTACCCGGCCGCATCAACGTACTGCCTTAAATTTTCACTTTAAATTTAAGTAAAAAGGTGAATTTTTGCTGCCTGAAATCGTGATGTATGTGAGTGATCTTTTTTATTTGGCTTAAAAGTATGTGTAAACAAAATCAAAATGCAGAAGCCGATCGTTTTGTCGGGCAATGGAGCGTCTGTCTTCAGGGGCTGGATACTGAAAATGTACTTATTCTGGCATTACTGAAAAAGGCACTCAGCGATGTTGACGCAATACGCTTTAACGATTTGCAATCCGGGCGTCAGCTAAGCTGGCGCCAATTATTGTGTAGTATTGCCCGCTTTTATCGTTATCTGCATGAAGTGAATGTTACCCGTGGTCAGCGGGTAGTGGCAATTTCGCATAATCGCTGGGAATTACTGGCTATTGAATTCGCCTGCCAGCTTAAAGGTGCTATTTATGCTCCGGTATATGCAAATTATTCTGAAGAGATGATGACTTATTGCCTGTCATTGGCAGAACCCGCATTAGTCATCACTGAGAGGGTATCACTTGCGCAGGCGCTGGTGCAGAATGCCTCGTTGCAGGTGATGACACTGGAACAGTCCGGTATTTTCACTGACTTTGCCAGCATTGACAGCGAAACCGGCCTGATCAGCCCGGATAAAGCCGTCAGCCATGAAGCTATCGGGGAGGCGCTGCTCAGGGCGCTTGCGGCTGATTTACAGGCTGTGCAGTCAGAACAGGCATTTTGTTTGATGTTTACTTCGGGTTCCAGTGGCAAACCGAAAGGGGTGCTGCTCAGTCAGAACAATATCTTGTCACAGCAACGGGCGTTGCAGACATTATGGCATTTCGATGGCCCGCAGTCTTTTCTCAGTTATCTGCCCTGGCACCACAGTTTTGGCGGATTATTTGAAAAATACACGGCCATTTTTAATCAGGCAATGCTGCATATTGATAACAGCCGGGGCATGGATATTGCCCGGATGTGTACCAATCTGAGTCAGTTAAAACCGACACGATTTTTTAGTGTGCCAAAGATACTGACCGTGGTTGCCAACAAAATGAAGCACTCAGAGGATTTTTACCGTGCCGTGGCACCGACATTGCAGCAGATCTTCTCTGCTGCCTCCAAATTGCCTCCAGATATCGAAGACTATTTTAAGCATTGTGGTATCTCCGTAGCTGAGGGCTGGGGATTGACGGAAACCAGCCCATGCCTGACGCTTAAAGGGGCAGACTGTGAAGAACACAATAGCGTAGGCCGCCCTTTACCCAATGTCACCCTCTGTATTGATGAAGATAGTGGGGAGATTCTGGCAAAAGGGCCGAATGTGATGCTGGGCTATTACGCAGATGAAGCCGCTAACCATCGCTGTTTTAAGCAGGGATGGTTCAGAACCGGCGATCTGGGCCGGATGGTCAACGGTGAACTTGTGCTTCTGGGACGATTGGATTCGGTAAAAAAATTGTCTAATGGCGAAAAGGTATCCAGCGATGCTATTGAACAAAGTCTGCTTGAGAAGACCGATATTATCAATCATGCCATTATTGATATTGAACAACGCCCTTACGTGACTGCTTTATTATTTATTAACCCTGAGCTTTGTCGCCAGCGATTTGGTGAGGATTGCACACGACAATTTTCATCAGGGCAATCTTTATCAGGTCAATCTTTATCAGGTCAATGTTCATCACGCTTGCAGCAGCATATTGCAGAGGTGGTACAGCAGCATAACCATCAGGTGGAAGATAGTTCGCTGAAATTGATTGCAGTGGCGGTCACTGAAACTGCACTGTCCTCTGCCAAAGGTGAAGTTACTCCATCATTTAAAGTATCCCAGCGTACTGTGCGCGAAAATTATCAGGCTGTGCGTGACGCTTTATATGATACCAACACACCTTTCCATCTGAATCCGGCATGTCATTCATTTCTGAAAATTACGGAAAATCATCTTACTTCCCCCGCTGTTTCTGAAGATGTAGCGCCACTACAGCAGATTAACTGGCAAACATTTGTTCATATCATTGGTCAAGTTCGGGGTCAGAAGCTGACCGAAGATGATGCCCAACGCTCTTTACTGGATCTGGGTTATAACTCAGTCACTATCGTTCAGTTGGCTGCTGGTTTAAGTCAGGCTCTTGGTCATACTGTCACAGAAGTCGCGCTATTCTCCGGTTCGTCAATTCATCAGCTCTGGCAGAGACTGGTCGTACAAACATCGCCAAGACAAGCATCAGCAGTACAAGCCAAAGTATCACTGTCGTCCGCACAAGATAATGCTGATGTGGCGATTATTGGCTATGCCGGGCGTTTTCCGGGCGCAGAAGATTGCGATCAACTGTGGGAAAACCTGCGGACAGGAAAAAGTTTTTTCAGCCGTTGCCCGGAGGATCGTCCCTTTATGGCGCCGCTATTAGCTGAGTTTGAAACTAATGGCGTTCAGTTAAACGCAGCGTTTTGCGACGATATTCGCCAGTTTAATCACAGTTTTTTCCAGATTAACCCCAAAGATGCCCGGCTGATGGACCCTCAGCACAGATTATTGTTGATGGTGACATGGGAGGCGATTGAGCAGGCTAACCTGAGCCTGAATAATTTGAAAGAAAGCCGAACAGGTGTATTTGTCGGCATCAGCCAGAATGGTTATCGACAACTGTTACAGGAGCATCTCTCGGAGACGGGAAAAGAGGGATATCCGAGCAGCGCAATCAATAATCAGAACAGTGTATGCGCAAATCGCTTATCGTATTTTCTGGATTTAAGAGGGCCTTCGTTAACAGTTGATACTTTGTGTTCATCATCGCTGGTGGCATTGCATCAGGCGCGTTTGAGTATCGAACGGGGTGAATGCGATACCGCGATTGTCGCAGGTGTACACCTGCAACTGGATATGGCTCATTTCAGGGAAATGCAGCAATTAAGCGTGCTGTCTGATGATGGCGTATGTCGTCCTTTTGATGCTAAAGCGAACGGAACCGTTCTGGGCGAAGGTGCCGGAGTAGTGATCCTCAAACGTCACGATTTTGCCATTCGTGATAACAACGATATCAAAGCAACTCTGCTGGCTTCCGAAATTTATCATGGTGGCCGCAGTAATGGCATCACAGCCCCTGATCCGCTGGCACAGCAACAGTTGTTGGAACGGTGTTGGGCAAATGCCGGCGTGAAGGCGAGTGATATTGGTTATTTTGAAACTCACGGTACTGGTACTCATCTGGGCGATCCGATCGAAATGGCGGGTATCCATGCCTGTTTTCACGATCAACAAGCACAGACTCCCTGTTATTTAGGCGCGATCAAAGCCAATATCGGGCATCTCGAAGCTGCCGCAGGAATTGCCGGACTGATCAAACTTTTGTTGGTTGATAAACACAGAATGGCACCACCGGTGGCTGCATTCAGCCAGTTGAACCCTCGTATCACTTTAGTGGAAGGACAACTGGCGATCCCTGTCACTGCACAACCGCTCGCCCCTGAAAAAACATGTCTGGCTGTCAGTGCATTCGGTATGGGAGGAACAGGGGCGCATGTGGTGATCAAAAGCCAAAGTAAAGGTAAAAGTGAAACAAGGCGTTCTGATACAGAACCAGAAAACGAAACATTACCTTGTGTGTTGAGCGGGTGTGATCAAGCCCATCTGACAGCGATTGCCGGTCAGTTATTGGCAGATGTGCAACAACAGGTGACACAAAAGAAGTTTGTGCTCAGGAGTTTTTGTCAGGCACTGGCTCAACGTACCGTCTTGCCGGTTGTCTGTACATTGGGGGTAAGTAGCGCTGAACAACTGATTGATCAGCTATCTGCAATAGCCAGAGGGGAAGAGATAGGTTATCGCGTCAGTGAAAATGGCTCACCAGTGACTATTTCAACTGATAACACAACGATGGCCTTAGTTTTTGCCGGGCAGGGAACTCAGTCGGTAGCGATGGCAGCTCAGTTGTATCGTCATCATGTGCAGTTTGCCCGCTGGATTGATCATCTTGATCAATTGTGTTCGGAGATAGCCCACGAAAACGGGCAACTCAAGGTGGAGGTCAGACAACTTTTAACTGAGCCGACAGATGAACAGACGATCAACCGCACCGAGTTTGCTCAGGTGATTTTGTTTGCCTTCGAATATGCGCTCTATCAATGTCTGCGTCCCGCCATCGGGCGTGTAGATATGCTTCTTGGTCACAGCCTGGGGGAATATGTAGCGGCCTGTATCGCCAATGTATTCTCCCTGAAAGACGGGCTGAAAATCATCATCAAGCGCGCTCAACTGATGGAAGCCAGCGATCCCCGTGGTGCGATGATGATGGTGAATGGTTCGGCGCAGCAAGTGAGCATGCTGATTGAAAACAGACTAAAGACTGAGCAGCAGACTGAACTGACGATCGCAGCAGAAAACAGTGAAACTAATACCATCATCAGTGGTACACGTTGTGTGCTTGAAGATTTCCGGCAAGAACTGGAACAACAGGGTTTCCATGCCCGCTTTATTAAGACTAACCGGGCATTCCACTCTCCGATGATGGTTAAGGCGGCTCAGGAATTTGCTGAATTCCTCGCTGATATTCCGCTTAAAGTGGCAGAAGTGCCGATTTTGTCGAATCTGACGGGGCAACCGGAAACGGAGTGTTTCTCTACAGCAGAATATTGGCAGCAGCACATGTTAGGGCGCGTCCTTTTCCGGCGTAATCTGGAGAACCTGATAGCAATGGACGGGCTGAAGATCATTGAGATTGGCCCCAAAAGTATGCTCAGTATATGGCTGGCGGAGAAACAACCGCGCCATCTTGTCTCTGCTTATTGCCCTTCGCAGAGCAGTCAGCAACTCAATTATTGTGATTTATTGGCGGTATTAGCCAGCGATCATTTATCCGGTTCGCCGGGAGAATGGCTGACAATGTATTCACCACCCACATTCAATCCCGCCTTATTACCTGCCAGAAAACTACTGACAGAAACGTGCTGGTTTACGGAATACACCGCACCGTTAGTGACCGGATTAAGACAACAGAACCAGCCTGATAAATATGAAGATAGTGATCTGATTGATCATGAGAATTTCTTCATCATGCAACAGCAAATGGACTGTATGAACACCATTTTTCAAGCCCAATTAGAACTGATGAAGGGAAAGTAACGTAATGATGCAACTGCCAAATGACATTAAACACACTCTGCAAAGTTGGTTACAGTCGGAATTAGCGAGTGAGCATGTGCCTACCGATACTGACTTTCTGGCTCTGGGTATTGAATCTCTCACGTTGATTAAATTTAAAAACACGATTAAATCCCAATATGGAGTAGATATTGGGATCGGGAAATTTTTTAAAGGGTTATCGAATATTAATAAGGTTGCCAATTTCGTCACTCAGCAAGCTCAGCCGACTGTGGCTGACGGTACGAGTGATAAATTAACGATGCCGTTATCTGTACCGGAGGTGCCAACGCCACCACAGATACAGCCACAGGCAACTGTTACTATGCAACCTGTTACTATGCAACCTGTTACTATGCAGCCTGAGCCGCGAGCACCAGCAACAGCTTCACACACATCTTCAGCATTATTGCCTCCGGTTCTGCCTGTTGTGACTGCCCGTGAAACCAAACACGAGTTTGATACTAAACAGGGCATTATGGTGGCTCAGTTAAACGCTATGCAGCAACTGTTCCAGCAGCAGTTAGCGGTATTGCAGAATATCAGGGGAGGAACCCCAGGCTTTGCAACGGCGAATCCACCGCCAGCGTCAGTATTGGCTCCGGTATCTACAGAGTCTGTATCATCAGGTAAAATTCCGCAGAACAGCACTCCGGCATCCGGTCAATCCAACGAAATCAGCCACTCTGAACAACCTCAGCCTGAAGCGTCTATGCCAGCAGTTTCATCAGGTGAAAAAGCCAAATTTACCTACAAACCGAGTAAGCTTTCAGAACCTGTTCAGTGTGATGCCGAAACAACCGCGTTTATTCAACAATACAGCGCGAAAACTATCGCTTCAAAAAACATGATTCAGAAATATCGCACAGCTCTGTGTGATAACCGCAATGCGATCCAGTTCAACAGCAAACTCAAAGAGCTGTGTTACCCGATTGTGGGGAAAACAGCAAAAGGGGCACACTTTACCGATCTGGACGGTAACGTTTTTACCGATATTGCGATGGGGTTCGGCGTCCACTTTTTTGGGCATAATCCGGATTTTATCCAACAGGCGTTGCAAAAGCGCATCCAGCACGGTTTTCACCTTGGCCCCGTTGATGAATCTGGAATGGTTGTTGCCGATCTCATTACTGAAATCACCGGCGTTGAGCGGGTTGCTTTCACCAATTCAGGCACTGAGGCGATTATGCTGGCCTGTCGTGTGGCGAGAACTGCCAGCGGGAAACAAAAAATTGTCATCTTCAATAATGCCTATCACGGTCATTATACCGAGATCCTCTTTATGGGCGGTATGAAGCAAGGAGAGCAGTTTCCTCAATCCAGCGGTATTCCTGACAATTTAGGGCAGGATATTGTGGTGCTTAATTATGGCGAACAGCAAAGTCTGGATTATATTGCGGCACACGGGCATGAAATCGCTATGGTTATGGTTGAGCCTGTCCAGTCACGTAATATCACTTTACGGCCGACATCTTTTATTCAGACGTTACGTAAAATCACCGCGCAACAGAATATCGTATTGCTATTTGACGAAATCATCACAGGGTTCCGTTATCACGCTCAGGGTGCCCAACATTATTATCAGATCAAGGCCGATCTGGTGACTTATGGCAAAGTCATCGGTGGCGGTCTGCCCGTTGGTGTACTGGCTGGTAATGCCGCAGTGATGGACTATATTGATGGTGGTTTCTGGCAATTTGGTGATGCGTCATACCCGCCTAATGAAACCACCTTCTTTGCAGGAACGTTTTGTAAACATCCTTTGGCAATGGCAGCCGCCGAAGCGACGCTGTTACATATGAAAGCACAAGGGCCATCGTTACAGGCCGATTTGAACGACAGAACCACAGGATTCGTTAAACGGCTTAATGGGTTATTTACGGCGGCAAACAGCGGGATAGAAGTTGCGAATTTCGGCTCACTGTTCAAATTCAGCCAGAAGAAAAATCATGAATTGTTCTTCCATCACTTATTAATGAATGGCGTTTATACGTGGGAAGGGCGCACCTGTTTCCTCTCCACCGCCCATGATGATAATGTGTTGGAGGAGTGTTTTAATGCCTTCGAAAAAGCGGTTGAAGGGATTTCAGTTTCTTCTCGGTCTTCTTCTCAGGCATCTGCTGCTCGCCCGCTGGATAAACCGACCGCCGCGAAGATGCAGGAAACAACAGTTCTGGCTGAACCCAGAATGCAGAAAAATCTGGCGATGCAGAGCTGGTATGATCCGGCAGCCTCCAAATCTTACAATGAATTCATTCAGTGTGTGGTGATTGATGAATTGCAACCCCGTCGTCTCAACAGCACCATTGAGTATCTATTCAGTCGCCACCAGCAGCTACAACAGGTATTTTGCCCTGAAACGTTTAAAACGGTAACGGGGCAATTTGATTATCATGCTGCAATGCGTACTGAACAGCAGTCTCTTGATTCACCAGAGAAATTGTCTCAATGGCAACAAGCCTGTGTAGATGAAGAATTTATCCTCGATCGCGGGCCGATGTTCAGAGTGCATGTGGCGCAGATTGATTTGTCCAGACCATTATGGGGCGGGACTTCTTTGGCGCAGTACGCATCGGGTCATAACAGGGTGGATATTTTACTTTTGGTTGCCCACCATACTATTGTTGATGGTGTCTCTTTAGATATCCTCATGGATGAGTTAGTCAATATTTATCATGGCGCTAGTGACTTACCCCCCGCTTTGCAATATCAGGATTATCTGGGGCAGTTGGCAGCATTCAAAAGGACAGCAGATTTTATTCATCAGAAATCATTCTGGCATAAATATTTGTCTGGCTGGCAGAAGGATTTGGCTAATTTACCTGCACCAGTACCTGCTGTACTCACTGAAGAGGGGGATGCACTTGCTACAGGTGGCTTCCATCTGGAGAAATTACCGGCTGAATTAACGGCAAAGATTTTGCACTACGCCACCGAACATCGTCTGACACCTTACATGTTGATGTATAGCATCTACTCCATTTTTCTGGGATCGGTGCTTAAACAATCTCAGTTCGTTATGTCCACATCGGTGTCCGGGCGTAACTTTGAGAACTTTGATAACCTGATAGGGTTAACGACAGAGATGTTGCCCGTTCGGGTAAATATTTGTAACGAACAGCAACTTTTCAGCGAATATCTTGACCTGAGCTGTGAACAGTTGCTGGAGATCCTTTCCCATCAGGATGTGACCACTGATGATATCGTGATGCAAAATTCCAGTCTGGGCAATCGTCCGGAAATACTCACCCGTTATCTCAATTACGATTTCACTTTCAGCCCGCGCAAACTCAGCCTTAATGACAGTGGTAGCTGGTCGCTATTGCTGGATAACCCTAAACGCTACACGGTTGGTCAATTATCTTTGGATGTGTTCCAGAGCGAAAATAACCTGTATCTGAACTGGGAGCATGCGGTACAAGCCTACAGCAAGGTACAGATTAAAATATTGTCCGGCAAAATGAGGCAGTTATTGAGCTACGTGGTGAATGCGCCGGAGCAGGATGCACTGACTTTGGCTGATATTGCCACTTATCTGAAATCAATGGATACACCTTCTATTGCCATAGGGGCATTGAGGAAGGAGTTTCTCTATCAGGCACCGATCCATGCCCTGTTTGAGCAGCGTGCAGCCGATCAGCCACAGGCATGTGCAGTAGTGGATACCGGCTTGCCGGAAGGGGAGAAACAACTTTCCTTTGCTGAACTGAACCGTCAGGCAAATGCGTTGGCTCATCACTTGTTACATCAGGGATTACAGCCGGAAGAGCCTGTTTTTGTCCGTGTTCGCCGTGGCGTCCCTTTGGCTGTTTCTCTATTAGCTATATTGAAAGCGGGGGGCGTATATGTTCCTGTCGATAAGAAACTCCCTGTAACTCAGGTTGAGCATCTGCTTTCAGTGCTGACGCCACGATTTGCCCTTATCGACGGCGATTATGACATCTTTAACTCTCTCTCTCATGTTCAGTGCTTCGACTTTGATAATGAAGAAACGCTGTTGCGTCAATGTGGTGTGGATGAGGGAAATACCGCGTTACTGCAAAATCCGGCAAAAGTTATTCCGGCAGGGCAGACTGCTTACATAACCTGTACTTCTGGCAGTACGCAAAAAGCGAATTGCGTAATGAATTCTCATGGAGCCATCGCTCATCACTGCCTGATGATGAAAGAGTATCTGGCGATCAGCGCCGCAGATCGGATGCTCCAGTTTACCGATTTATTCTGGGATATTGTTCTGGAAGAGCTGTTCCCTGTCTGGAGTGCGGGCGGTCGGGTTGTCTTTTTTGGTGATACACCCCCGGATACCTTTGCTGATTTTAATCAATTGCTGATTGAGCAACAGATCACGCTGGCTGATTTACCGTCTATTTACTGGCAGGGATGGGTAGAGAGTCTGGACGATCCTGCGATGGATTATCCACCTCATTTACGCCGCATTTTAGTCGGGACAGAAAAAGTTGATCCCCAGACGCTTAAGAAGTGGCAGCAGCATGTGCCGAAAGGGGGAATTTTCTCCAATGCCTACGCTCAGACCGAAACGACCATTACGGCTACAGATTCGGTCATTACTGCTGATACATGGGTTGGTGAAACAGTACCGCTCGGCAAGCCGCTGGCGAATACCGGTTTTTATGTGCTGGACGAAGCCGGGCAGCCAGTGCCGCGTGGCGAACCGGGTGAACTGTATATCGGCGGTCCGTTAGTCTCCAAAGGTTATTATGCTAATAGCGCTCTGACCGCCGCCAAGTATGTGGCTGATCCGTATATTCCGCGTGAAGCCTGCAACCATGCCACTCCGCTTATGTATAAAACCGGTGATTTGGTCAGCATGGATGAACAGGGATGCTTATCATTCCTCGGGCGTACCGATTTTCAAATTAAGGTACGTGGTTATCGGATTGAGCCGACTCAGTTGGAAAGTATTATCGGCCAATGGGAAGAAGTCGAACAGGTTGTACTGACGACAAACAGTGTGATTGATCCACGCATACCGGTGGCGGAAACAAAATTACTCTGCTACGTGCAGACTCAGGCTGATAAAACGGAACAAAAAGCGTTAAGTGAGCGGATACGCCAGTTTATCCGTCGAAACTTTGCCCATTATATGCAGCCACATGCCATTATTTATCTGGCTGAGTTCCCTAAAACGACCAATGGCAAAGTCTCGATAAAGCTATTCCCTTTACAGCCCAGCTCGTTGCAGGTTAGTGCATTACCTCCGCATGGTTCTGACAGTACCGATAAAACCTCATCAACGGTCGATCTTAACAGCACGGCGGGTCGTTTGCTGGTGGCTCATCTTGGGCAACATGGGTTGAGTATGAATGAAAGTTTTGTGGCGCTAGGGGGAGATTCGCTAATCGCGATTAAAATTTTGTCTGCATTGCAAAAAGAGTATGGCATGACGCTGAGATTGCCGGAGTTTATGGCCTGCGAAACATTGGCTGACCTGATCGAATGGATTGAATCGGCTTTGGCTCAGGGCAGGGTTACAAGCGACTCTCAGGCATCCTTACCAGATAGCCATGCGGAGATGGGGATGGTTGAGCAAAAGGTAAAACCCGTATTACAGGCTCGTAGTCGTAAAAAAAAGGTAATGGTTGAATGAAGGGGATCAATGGTTTTTATCCGTTATGGATTGGCATTGCCGTATCGATTTTTGGTAGTGAACTGACCGAATTTGCGTTCGGGTTGTGGTTGCTGGAGAAGCAGATGTCAGTCACTGCCTACACAAACATGTATCTGGTATTAGTGCTTCCGGCCTTTTTACTGATGCCGTTAGTCGGGTATGTGATCGATCACTACGATAAACGTAAAGTGTTATTACTGACCGAAGGCATTGCGGGTTTAGCGCTGGCGATTGTGCTTATCTGCAATCACTTTGGTTATCTCAATAATATTGTGGTTTATCTCTATATCGCATTAACCAGTGTGTTGACTGCGCTACAGATTGATTGTTACAGCACCCTGGTGTTCCGGCTGGTTCCGGCTGGTTCGCTGAATCGGGCGAATGCGTTGGGCAGCCTCAGTGATTCATTACCACAAATGCTTGCTCCGATTATCGGGGCGTTTCTGTTCTCACACTATGGTCTGGGGATTGTGCTGTCTATTGATCTGCTGACCTTCATGATCAGTGCATTTGCTGCCGGATTATTGTTCAGAGTCAGCGCAGTACAGTTTCTGCCGCATGATGATGGCACGCTCTCTAAATTGAACTGGAAAGCTATTTTTCCGGATATCGGGTGTGTCCGGTTGGTCAGGGCATCACCAGAAATGACTTATATGATTGCGTATACCTTCTTTAAAGCCATTCTGGTCGGGGGAACGTTAATCACGATTGTGCCTTATTTCACCAACTACTTTTCTGTTGCCGATGCGGGTTACATGATGTCTATCGGTGGCGTCTCCATGGTGATTGTCAGCCTTATATCAGCATGGCGACCCACGATATTAAGGCGTATGCCGCTGTTGGCTCTGGAATTTTTGTTCGCGGCAGGTTTTGTGGTATTGACGCAGATAAAGAATATTTATGTCGCTGGTATTTGTATTGCGGTCAGCTTTATCACGATGCGGATAAGCATCATCAAAATGCAAACGTTGTGGCAGACCACGGTGCCGAAAATATATCACGGTCGTGTCTTCGCGCTGCGTAATCTGGTTAAGACATTCAGCAGTTTCATTATTTATCTCATCACCGGAATTGTATTGGATCTCTTACTGGCTCAAAAGAGTGGATGGGCGATTTGGGGGCAGGGTAACCCGATGGATTTTTACTTTATCGGGATCACCTTACTGATATTACCTCCCTTGCTTATCTCGACACGCAGATTATTAGTCGCTATAGGGGGGGAATAATATGCTCAGAATAGGCATTATCGGAACGGGGGCTGTGGCGTGTTACTTAGCCCATCAATGTAAGCAACAAGGGTGTCAGGTCTTTTTATTATCTTCACGCGGTATAAGACATCAAGAACAGTACATCAGCCAGATACAGTTGTTCGATGAGACAAAATCGGCACGGTCAGCCAGTCAGGATCTCGGCAGTATTGTTATTGATGAACATCTCACGGACTACAGTGAATTCTTGGCTAAAGAGTTCGATCAACTGTATGTGTGCAGTAAAACGGTCTCCAATCCGCATATTTGTCAGCAATTATCTCGTCATAAACGCAGCCTTCGCGGGCCGGTTATCTTATTTCAGAATGGTTTTGCCACAGAACGTCCATTCATTGATGAAGTATTGGGGGTCACGATTATTCGTGGAGTACTCAATTTTTCTGTGACTCAGCATGGCAGGCAAAAACTGAAACTGAGGTTTCTGAAAACCAGCTATCTTGGCATTCCTGAACGAGCCAGAGAACGGACAGAAGCGGACATGCTAGCGGCGTTGGATTTACTCAATCGGGCAGGCATCCCCTTCGAAGGCTGTACTGATATAGAGCATAAAACCTTTGCTAAAAATACACTGAATGCGGCGGCCTCCGTGTGTGGATTGGTCCGTTCAGGCGTGGAAACGGCGATGCGCAATAGTAGCTCCCGAACCATGATCCAGTCGATTATTGATGAATGTACCGCCATTGGTGAGAAAGCCGGATATGTTGGCGATAGTGAAAACTTCCGCCGTCAGTCAATGGGCTATCTGATGTCCATTCCTGATTTTAAATCCTCTTTGGTGCTGGATGTTTTGTACGATAAAGAAACAGAGGCAGATACCCTGCTCGCTTCCTTTATCAAACTTAGCCAAAGCGTGGATATTGCGGTGCCAAATCTGGATTTTGTTTATCGTTATTTCGATTTTTACAATACCTACGTAACCCAATCTTACATAAACCAATCTTATACATTCACGGATATGACTCTGGTCGAAGGGGATGCTTGATGAGTGATACTACAACAAGGTTACTTGACGGTGGTGAAGGCGTTCTGAATAACGTATTTTCTCCTTATGCTGATTATTTTATCGATATGAACAGTCAGCGTAATTCATTTATTGCAACACAACCTGTTGGGATCTATGAAAGTCAGATTAAGCATTACATCTGTCAGGAGTATTTTAATCACGAACAGAAAGGGCTGTGGGAAAAGATCCCGCAGTTTATAGCGCCCATTCAGGGACTGGAAAATATTGGTGATTTTATTACGGTTGATTACCAAGGGCGCGTTCCTATGATCGTGAGCAAAGTAGACAATGAGCGCTGTGCTGTATTTGAAAACGTGTGTCCACATCGGGGAGCGAGGATTGAAAGCCACACGGAAGGATGCAAAAAAGCCTTTGTTTGCCCTTATCATAGTTGGTCATTCAGCCATCAGGGGCATTTGATTGCGGCTCGCTGGCGGGAAGCATTCCCCGAAATACCTGAGCAATATTGTTCACTACATTCAATCAGAGCTCAACAAAGGTTCAGTATGTTGTGGCAAATACCGAATGATCCGAAACCTGACTTTTCACTGGATAATTGGTTTGCTGCCATTGAAGATCAAATGTCCGCTATCGGTTTTGAACAACATCAATTGCTGAATTCCCGCGAAAGAATGGTGCAGGCTAACTGGAAGCTGCTGATCGAAAACTTTATCGAATATTATCATGTCCAGTCGTTACACCAGAAAAGTCTGGCACCCACGCTGAATGGTCAATTGCATTCGCTGGATTCTTTTGCTCAGCACGGTCGTATTCTGACTCCACTGAAAAATCTGGCTAAGGTGCGTCAGCAGACACCTCATAAGATACGCAGGGAAATGGTTGCGACTTATTTACTGTTTCCTAACATCATTATCGGGGTACAGCCTTATCATGTTTTTGTCTCTTTTTACCACCCTGTCTCAGCCAACCAAACCTGCTCGAAGACCTTCAACTTTATCCATAACGGGGATGAAAAGATAAAGGAAGTATGCCAGTTAGATGTGGAATATCTGGCGGAAGCGTTAGAAGAAGATTATGAGGCCATCGAACAAGTACAGAAAAATCTGGAAATATCCAGTGCTCAGAGCTTGCTGTATGGTGAGGCAGAATCACTTATCAGCCAGTTGCACCATAACTTAGCGGCAATTTTGCACCCCAATGGCAGGGAGAAAAACAGGCATGAATAAGGTGAACGCCCCGATGCATACGGATATTGAGATGGACAGGGTTTTTGAAGTGGACAGTTTTTTGGAGACAGACAGTACTTTTGAGACAGACAGTACTTTTGAGGTTGATGAAATATGGGCATCTGCCGGTCAGCAAGATTTATGGCTGGCGGAACAGTTAACCGAAAAACAGCTCTACATTGTGCCAGTCACCTACGAGCTGGTGGGAGAGTTGGATCAGGCAAGATTATTGGACGCAATCGCTCAGACGATCCAAACCAGTGAAGCTTTCCGTACGGCATTTGTCGAAACTGAACAGGGGCTGGTGCAGCATATTTATCCTGCGATTGAGTTACCGGTTACTGTTGTGGATCTGTCGGAACCACATGATGCTTCAGATGATCATCAGCAGCCACAACTGCAACGGGCACTGGCTTATTGTCAGCGCAATCTGGAAACGCCATTTACCTTGAGCCAGCCCGGTCTGGCCCGTTTTATGTTGATCAAATTAGGCGAGCAGCACCATATTCTGCATTTTTGTCTGCATCACCTGATTTGTGACAACGATTCTGTCGCTTTAATTCTCAATAATATTGCGACTGCATACGCAGAAGAAGCGCGGCTCAGTAACAATACCGAAGCCGATATCCTCGAATACGCGGAATTTGCAGCCTGGCAGGATGAATTACTGCGTGGTGACTACCTGAACGATGATGAAGCTTATTGGCTGAGGGAATTGTCAGGAGTCGATGGCAGACTGGAATTCTCTGTCGGTAATCCTATACCGGTAAAGAATGAGCAGGGCGGTATGGTTCGGCGTTTGCTGGAACCGAATGTGGCTGACTCTTTCAATCATTGTGCCTCTGGACTGGGTATTTCATCGGCACTCGCTTACTTTACTGTTTATGCCGCGTTGTTGTACCGATTAACGGGGCAGCAAACGATTGTGTTTGGTGTTCCCACGTCTTTGCGGGATGATGAACGACTGGAAAAAACAATAGGTTACTTTATCAATGTGTTACCAATTAAAGTGATCTTCCACCCGAAAATCAGTTTTGCCGAAATTGCCGCTCAGTTGAGCAGCCAGCTTTACACGGGTATGCAACATCAGCAATGGCCTTACAGCCATATTGTGCGTAGTGTCAGCCATGCGCAGCAGATACCGCAGGCTCCGTTATTCAATGTCATGTACAACTATTTTGTCGGTCAGACAGACTGGACATTACCCGGAATGCGGGCTTATCAACATGAATTAACACCGGTCGGAGGAAAATTCCCATTAACGCTGTTTGTGGTTAATCACATTGATACTGTGGAACTCTGTTTTGAATACCAATATGCCCATGTTGCGCCAGACTATTCTGACGTATTAATCAACAGCTATCAGCGATTATGTATCGCGATGATCCTCAATGCCGATCAAGAGGTATTGGTTCAGTCTTTGCTGAGTGAGGATGAGTATCAACGCCAGGTGCTGGCATTCAATCAGACTGATATTCAGCTTCAGGATGACTTTTGCCAGCATTTCTTCCGCCAATTGAATGCTGAACCTGAGTTAACCGCCGTTGAATATCTGGCTGGGTCGCATTACGAAAAAATGAGTTATGAGAATCTATACTCTCTGAGCCAGAAAATTGCTGATGAGTTACGTCGGCATATCATTTCAGAAACGGCACAGCAGACCAGAGTTGTGATTTTCTCTGATGCCAGCCCTTTGGCACTGGCTACGATTATTGCCTGTCTGACGGAAGGTATTGTCTGGATCCCGGTCGATAGCCATTTACCTCTTAACCGTCTGTTGCTGATTATTGAGGATGCCTGTCCTGATGCGATCGTGATTGAAGAGAGTGTGTTTGAGGGAAATGTCGGAGAGGATAAAAATGCTTTGTTGGTCGCGGAGATGGCGCGCTTCAATACTCCGGTCATTGAGCTGACGCGTGAATGGGAAGTCGTGAGCAAAGACAATAACAGGAATTTTGGCTCGTTAGCCCCTAAATGGGAGCGCATTACCCGAACTGACTGCCTTTGCTACATGATTTATACCTCCGGCACGACAGGAAAACCCAAAGGCGTTGAAGTTTATCGCAAAGGGCTGAATAACTATCTCAACTGGGCAGCACAAACCTATAAGCTACCAAACGCCCGTGACTTGGGGGGGCTGGGTGTTCCTGTGACAACTTCCTTCGGCTTTGATGCCACCATCACCAGTCTGCTCTTGCCATTAGTGGCGCGAGGACATGTCATGCTGTTCTCCTCGCAAGTCAGTCAGGATAGCCGGGATGGGCCATTGTTGCGCTTATCGGAACTGAATAAACCATTGGGTTTGATGAAAACGACACCTTCACAACTGGAGCATCTGGCGCTCAGTCTGGGGCAGACATCGCTGGATGTTAAAGTCATTGTTGTCGGTGGCGAGCAGATGAGTCGCACTCATCTGGATTATCTCAACACGATTGCCCCTGAAAGTGTGTGCTTTAATGAATATGGCCCGACAGAAACCGTTGTGGGATGCTGTGTAGAGCAATTGAACATTGAGGCAGCCCCTCAAAAGGCTCAAGGTGTGTTGCCTATCGGCTCTCCCATTGCTAATACACGGATGTATGTCCTCAATGAACGGGGTTGTCATCAACCAGCCGGAGTGGTCGGTGAATTATTCATTGGTGGGGCGGGAGTCGCCAAAGGATACTGGCAACGGCCCGATTTAACGGCGGCTGTGTTTATTGAAGATACTTTCTCTCCTGTTAATGGAGAACGGTTGTATAAAACCGGTGATTTGGGTTGTTTCACTACGGATAACACACTGCTGTGTCTGGGACGGAAAGATAAGCAGATCAAACTCCGGGGCTATCGAATCGAGCCGGAAGAAATTGAATCGTGGATTAAGCAAATACCGGATATTGATAAAGCGGTGGTTGTCGTTGAGAAGCAGCCTTATGAGCGGCTTTGTGGTTATTTGGTAGCGGCTTCAGGTGTTGCAGCCAATACTCATCAACTGATTGAACGGGTCAGACAGCATCTGCAAGGTCAATTGCCGGATTATATGATCCCGACGCAATGGCAGGTAATTGAGGCTATCCCTTATACCATTAATAATAAAATTGATACTGCGGCTTTATTGACGTTAGGGCATCAAAATTCTCCTGTGGCAGAAGAGCATGCGGAATGTGAATTTAGCTCCGATATTGCCAGACAACTCGGCTCCCATTTCAGTGAGGTGCTAAATTGCAGCGCTGTTTCGCCGGAAGATAATTTCTTCGAGCTGGGAGGAGACTCTCTGATGGCGGTGCGTCTGCTGGCAAAAATTAATACCCATTTTACTATTGAGCTGAAACTCAGAGACTTTTACCAGCGCCCGTCGCTGACAAATTTGGTTGCGTTAGCTGAGGAACAGTTACGCCATCGTAATACGCATATCAGTGGGTAATTTTGGAAAAACAGGAGCATAGTTTGGCGAGTAATTTGGAACGTAATAAGTTGTTTATTATACCGAAGCCGGTTAATAGCCCGAGGCTGAGAATATTCTGTTTTCCCTATGCCGGGGGATCGGCCAAGACATATCTTGATTGGGCTGAACATTTTACGGATGACATTGAAATTGTTGCTGTACAACCGCCGGGGCGAACAACCCGGCTTGATGAAGCGCCGTATGAAAATTTGTATTTGCTGATAAATGAGTTAATGACTTATAGGGCATTTATCACTCAGGTTCCGTATGCGTTCATCGGGCACAGTCTGGGCTGTCGGATGGCATTTGAACTTGCCTGCAAATTGCAATCCGGCGGTTATCCGGCTCCTGTACATTTCTTTGCATCAGGCTGTACAGCCCCGCATTTGAGGCATCATTTCCCGGATACTCATGACTTGCCTCACGATGAATTTATCCACGAGTTACGGAAAATGAATGGCACGACAGATGAAGTCCTGCAACATAGCGAGCTTATGGATTTCTTGCTGCCGCTTTTAAGAGCTGACTTTAAAATGGCTGAAACTTATCAGGCAAAACCGTGCCTGCTGAAAAGCCCGATAACGGCTTTACGCGGAGATTCTGACCCGGACATTAAACCGATTGAACTTTATGCCTGGTCAGAATTATCCAGCGAAGGTTTAACTGTACAATCTATTCCGGGCGGTCATTTTTTTATCGACCAGAACAAAGAAAAAGTTATTGAAGTTGTATCTGCGTTACTGACTAAAGAACCCGAATGATATCGGGTTCCTCCGCTTAAAGAATCATCTGCGATTATCGGAAAAATTATTGCCGAAAATATGAACTTCACCAGCATCATAAAATCAGCTTAGTGCGCTCCGCCGCCACCGTGTGTCTCCGCTCCAAAAGGTGGTTTTGCTGCCCAGACCAGTAACATCAGAATCAGGAAGATAACGGCTGAAATCCAAAAAATCTCATTCGCTGAAATGATTAATCCCTGATGAGTGATCTCTTTTGCCAGATAGGCTGCAATTTGTTGATCATTCATTCCCAATTGCGAGAGTTGCTGATGAATCTGCTGATAATTGGGATTATATGGGTTAATTTGCTCGGTAAAGTTTGCATGGTGCATCGATTCACGCTGTGTCCACAGTGTGGTTGTGATTGATGTGCCTATTGAGCCTGATAGTATGCGGGTAAAGTTTGACAGACTGGAAGCGGACGCCATGCGTTCAGGCCCTAAGCCTGACAAAGTAATGGTTGTCAGCGGCATGAAGAAGCAGGCCATCGCAAGACCCTGTAAAAATTGAGGCCACGCCGCAGCGGCAAAATCCATTCCTGGTTCGAACGTATATGCCCGCCAGTAAAAACAGATGGTATAAACAATGAAGCTGAAAGTGACGAGCACACGCATATCAACTTTATGGCCATATTTACCGAATAGAGGGGACAGTAACAGGGGAAGTAATCCCACCGGTGCCGCTGCAAAACCGGCCCATGTTGCGGTATAGCCAAACACTTCCTGTAGTAGCTGTGGCAGCAGAACGATGCAGCCGAAGTACAGCATAAAGGCGAGGCTGATAGACAGCGTTCCGATAGTAAAATTACGCTCTTTGAACAATGAAAGATCGATTATGGGGTTATCGTCGGTTAATTCCCATATGACCAATAGTGATAATGAAATAACGGCGATGGTCGCCAGAACAATAATTTCAGTCGAGTTGAACCAATCCAGCTCCTTACCCTGATCAAGCATGATTTGTAAGCAGCCGACGCCCGCAATGAGTAAAACTAACCCTACTGTATCAATCGGTTTAATTTCAGTTTGGGTTTCCCGGCCCCGCAGGAGCTTCATGGTGACAAAAATAATCCCGATACCAAGAGGGACGTTAATAAAGAAAATCCAGCCCCAGTGATAATTATCACTGATATAACCGCCCAGAATAGGGCCGCAGATGGGAGCGACCACCACCATAACCGACCAGAGTGCCAGCGCCATATTCCGTTTGGCAGGCGGGTAGTTATTCAATAACAGACTTTGGCATAGCGGAAGAACCGGCCCCGCAACTAACCCCTGAATAACGCGGAAGGCGATTAACATCTCAAGGCTGTTGGAGATCCCGCATAACCATGAAGAAAGGGTGAAAAGTGCGGTAGACCAGATGAACAGCCTGACTTCCCCTAAGCGTTTTGCCAGCCAGCCGGTAATCGGAATGGAGATGGCGTTTGCAACACCAAAGGAGGTGATAACCCATGTTCCCTGGGAGTTTGATGCCCCTAAATTCCCCGCAATTGTTGGTATGGCAACATTGGCAATGGTCGAATCCAGAACCAGCATGAAAGTAGCCATTGCGAGAGAAATGGTCAGTAACGCTAGTTTTGTGCCTGTAAATGGTGCTTGTGTTACCATGACTCCGCCTTATAATTAATTCTTTAAGTTACTATTAATGATGTCGGTAACTATTTTGTTTGCAGGGGACATGTCTATCGTCAGAGCATTTGTGTGATAGGCCGGATTAATACGTTTAGTGGTGGATAGGGCCGTCCCGTTGGTGTCTGCTGTATCGACGGTGGTTTTTGTTGACAGCCCGATACGCAGAGGGTGGTTTATCAGATCTTTTGGGTCAATCTCAATGCGGACAGGCAGGCGCTGGACAACTTTGATCCAGTTTCCACTGGCGTTTTGAGCGGGTAGCAGAGAAAATGCACTGCCTGTTCCCATATCAAGCCCAACAACTTTTCCTGTATACACGATACTATCACCGTAAAAATCGGTGATGATTTTTGCTGGTTGCCCAATGCGCATCGCGGCAAGCTGTGTTTCTTTGAAGTTAGCTTCAATCCACATATCGGTGGCCGGTACGATAGCCATTAAAGGCGTACCTGTATTGATACGAGAGCCTACTTGTACATTGCGGCGTGAAACATACCCATCTACAGGGCTGACAATTTTGGTTCTCTGTAAATTCAGCCAGGCATCACGAACATCAGAGGCGGCTTTTTCCACTGCGGGCTGCTTTTCCAGTGGTGTATGCAAAATAACAGCCTGATTACTATTGTATTGTTCAATCGCGACTTTTAAATCCGCCTGAGCAAGCGCTACAGTTTCATAAGCATGTTGCAGCTCTTCTTTACCAATAGCTTCCCGGTTACCCAGTATTTTTCTGCGGTCAAAATCATGCTGTGCTTTTCTGAGGGCAATTTTTTTCTGTGCAATGATTGCCTGATATTTTTCACTATCAACTATCTGTTGCTGAGTGTTCCGAACCGTAATGGCGAGTGCATTCTGTGCCTTTGTCAACGCCAGTTCCGCATCTTTAGGATCGAGCTGAACCAGAACACTACCACTTTTCACAAAATCGGTATTATCAAAATAGACGGTGGTAACACTGCCAGCAATCTGAGGCATGATCTGTATCTGATTGCCTGTGACATAGGCGTTGTCCGTTTCCTGATAGTGACGCGAGAAGATATACCAGTAAATGGCGTAAATTACTCCGATGATGAGAAAGAATAAACAAGTTAAAATTAATGCCTTGCTGCGATAACGTTTTTTGCTTTCCTTATTTTTCTTAGGATGACTTGAAGTTGGTGGTACTGGATTTTCCTCACTAGAACTCATAGTGAATCTCCGTATTTTTCTGTTTATGTTGTTATACGAGCGACATGAATGTCATAAAAATCACTCAATTCCAGTAGTGTAGATGACACTACTGGAAAAGATAGACTATATGGATTTGATTATCATCAGAGGATAACTGTTAGCCATATGAGGTATCAAATGATACTGGCTAGCGGAAAAGTTTTTTTAGGTCATATTGCCATAATGTGATTTTTTCTGACTCAGTACTATTCAGGGAAAAGTCATTTCATGTAAAAACAATCACTTTTTCAAACAATCCCCAATATTATCCAACTGTGCCAATAATTTTCTCATCAAATTCTCTAATTGTTTCTGTTCCTCCAGATCAAGGGCAGACCAAAGTTTAATCAGGCACTCATGCTGAGGCGGGAGTAAACTATTCAAAAAAATTGTACCTTTTTCTGTCAGATGAAGATGGAGACAACGGCGGTCGTTGTGACTCTCCTTTCTTTCTATCCAGCCTTGCTTCTCTAATTCATCAGCAATTCGAGTTGCGTTTGTACGAGAAGAACCCAACGCTGCACTAAGTTCTGATGGCTGAATGCTGCGACTTTCTTTGGTATCCAGGATCATCAGTGCCATAAACAAGGTTTCGTTGATTCCTTGAGCTCTCAGCATGTTATTTCTATTTTCCAGCATCTTACTCTGGACATGCATCGATAAGCGAGTCAGTAATATCTCTTGATAGGGCAAACTTTTGTTCAACTCTTTTTGCTGTGCAACACGGCAATTAAGCAACTCTTCTGTGGGAGTGAATGAACTTTCCATTGTTTAGATACCTTATTAGTTTCAACCGGTAAAGTAACGTCTGTTAAAAACCATACAAATACTATATTAAAAGTTAAATTTAGCAATTATAGTTATTTATTATCATCATATTTCTTTTAATATTGATACCTAATTCATAAATACTTTGAATGTTAAGCCGAAAATGGCTGCTCCGGACAGTGTAGAGATGATAATGCTACGTGTCTTATAGAAGCATAAACCAATAGCCAGACAGCCTAAAAGCGTAGGAATAAATTTATTATGTGCCCGCATCACGTCAGGAATTCCTGCAACGATGAGGAGCGAACAAATTGATGCCACACCAATACTGTCCAATATGACCCCTATACTTCCCACTTTTGTTCCGGGATAACGATTAGAGCCAAAGGACAGCGGCAGGTAGCGGAATAAGAAGTTAGCTATCCCTACAACCATTCCGATTATGAGTATTTTATGATCAATCATGAGATGCTTTTTTCCTTACCTGCGCAGTATGATCCTGTACAAGGGCGCCTAAGCAACCACCAACAATTCCAGCCAAGATGGCGACAGGAATGGAAAAAAGCATGACACCTGTTAATGCACCTGTCAGAGCAACAATAACGCAGTAACTATTTTGTTTTTTGAAGGAAGAAAGCAGGAAACTTAAAAACAGAGCCGGTAACATGAAAGTCATTGCCGCTTCAACAGCGGGGTACGACTCCAGATAGCCATTGCCCAAAAGTGCACCAGCGACTGTACCCAATACCCATGACAGCCAGGAACACATTGCAATGGCGACCATCCAGTTTTCGCTCCAGCTACGCTGGTCTTTTATTAATTTTGTTGTGGCTGCGGCGAAAATTTCATCGGTTAACCCGAACGCCCAAATAACGGTTTTCTTCTTGGATAGCTTTTGATTGAGCCGATGGCGTAAGGCAGGGCCATACAGAATATGGCGTATATCCATTGCCATAACAGTCAGGGCTGCAACCCATAATGATGTTCCGGCACTGAGCAATGCAGTGATGACAAATTGACTTGCACCTGCATAGATGACACACGAAAAAAATATTGCTTCGAGAGGAGAAAAACCCAATTTGACTGCACTTAGACCAAAAGCGAAAGAGATGGGAATATAGCCGATAACAATGGGAAGACTATCAAAAACACCCTCAATAAATGAGGCTCTTTTGCCTGTTATCATGTGGTCATTTATCGGCGCGTTAGAACTTAAGCTATCGGGCACAGGTGTATCAGGTATCGACATAGGGTAATTTATTTTTTTTGTTAACAGGTAAAACAACACTAACAAAATATAATAAAAGTGAAAATATGAAATGTCTAAATTATTTAATAAATATTATTTAGAACAATGAGTTTGATCCAATAAATGGAGTAATTAGGAATATGGGTGTTGATTTGTTAATAAATTTATGTATGGCAGTGAAAGAGAACAGAGTGACGGGGTTTTTGCTCTGTGGTTTTTTGATTGCCCTGAATGTTCTTAATCTGATCGCATTGAGCGTTATCCGAACAGGTGTTCAGTGCCATAATTTTTCTGCATCATCATGAATCACTTCTTTTCTGCCTGCTTTTTTGTTGGTTACTGCATTTTTCCATCAATACCTGTCCACTGATTATATTTTTTGTCGTATTTAAATATTGGCATGAGTACAAATTCATCTGACTGGAAATTATACTGATTTTATTTAAAAAATTTATCGTGATTGGTTATCTTAAATTATCCAACTATCTTACCTATTGGTATTTTTCTGAATTTTGAGCTGTTTTATCAGGCGATTATGAAGGTGTAAACCCTGTTTTTTTGTAAATATTCAGCGAGATTGCAATAAATTAATAACCTGTTTTGAGTGATCATTGAATACTTTATATCGATTGTTAACTTTAGGCTTAATTGTCATGTAATAAATATTTAACTTTGTGAAATGGTATATTCTCTTTAATGGCTTCATCCGGATAAATTTTCCAAGCTATATACCGAAGAGCTGAGTTATGTTGACAAACTATTGTTTATAATTGTTAATCAAAAGATAATCTGTTTTGTAGATAACTGTTTGCATTTTAGACTTTATTTGAATCTTTCATTATCAGTAGTGCTATTTAATAGAAAGGTTCATTGATGTTATGACTATGGCGAGAAATAAACCCTCAGAAATTTTGCTTTTTGGGAGGAAGATATACTTTGAAATTTATTTGATATCGCCGTCAGATGAAAAGTGTTTGCGTCTGATTTTCGATGAGTATAACTACCGGATATCCAATGGTGTTTGCCATAAATTATCACTCTTCTGGTAAAATTCTTTATTGGTACGGGTGCTTATTGAAGAATAAAAAAGAGTATTGAAGCATTACACTTTGATAATCTCTTTATGAGACCGTTGCTATATATGGTATTTGTTTTTATGTTTATATCAATATATGGTGTTTTTATCTTTTTTGAATGTGTGTTATTAAAAGTAAGGTATTATATCTTATTGGCAATCCTCTGATTTTTATTATCAGTGGGCGGTATGGTTTCTTTATCAAATTGTCAGATGTGTAATTGAATTCATCATTGCAACTTGATGGAAGAGAGCTTTAGGCTAGTATGGAAATAATACAAAAATTATTAACAATAAATTAAATGGAGGTAGTTTATGTATCACCATTACCTGAATACTCCAGAAGGTTTTCCTAAACCTTATGTACACGTCACTGCTAATGATGAAGGAGTTACTAGTATTTATTTTGTTAATGAAAAGAAAGAATTAGAATCTAAAAATGCGATAACTAAGCAGTGTGTAAAAGAGCTACAGGAATATTTTAAAGGAAAGCGGGTTACATTTACGGTTCCTTTAAGTATGCAGGGAACTGAATTTCAGCAGCGGGTATGGCAACAGCTCTGTAATATCCCATTTGGTGAGATGTGGAGTTACAAACAATTAGCACTCACATTGGGTTCGGTAAATTATTGTCGTGCCGTTGGTATGGCGAACTCGCGTAATCCTATTTCATTGATTGTCCCCTGTCATCGGGTAATTGGGCATGATGGTAAGTTAGTCGGATATACAGGCGGGCTGAATATTAAGGAATGGCTGCTGGAACACGAGAAGAAAAAAGGTAAAAAGTAAACAAATCTAAAATGAAACGCCAATTGATTTGTGAAATGGCAATTGGCGTATAAAATAATTCAATGAAATTAAACAAAACGTGCGTTTTTGACATTTTGTTATATATTTCGTGATCTAGGTTGCAGACAGTAAGCTATATTATCTGTTGTACTGTATGTAGCACAGAGTTTGTGTCTTTTTTATTAAAGGTAAGTTTGATGTCTAAAATTAAAGGTAACGTTAAGTGGTTTAACGAATCTAAAGGATTTGGTTTTATCACTCCAGAAGATGGTAGCAAAGATGTTTTTGTACACTTTTCCGCCATTCAGTCAAATGGTTTCAAAACACTGGCAGAAGGCCAAAAAGTTGAATTTGAAATCACCGAGGGTGCGAAAGGTCCGTCTGCTGCAAACGTTGTCGCGATCTAATTTCTAATCCCATATTTTGAAAACCCGTTATGAAAACGGGTTTTTTTATGCTTTCCGATACCTTCCGTTTCAGAGCTTATTTATCACAGCAAAAGCAAGCATGGTCATCAATAAGGAACCAATCACATTCGCCAGAATGCTACCCAGTGCCCAGCTGATTTTCCCTGCCTGTAATAAATAAACCACTTCCGCAGAAAATGTAGAGAACGTTGTCAGACCACCACAGAAGCCCGTTGTTAACAGAAGCTTCCAGACTGGGTCGATATGTGTTGCTTTACTGAAATAAGCCAGCCCCAGCCCGATCATAAATGCTCCGATACAATTAGCCGTCAGAGTACCAACGGCAATCGGAGCTGAAACAGAATTCAGGCGGAGGCTGATAAACCAGCGTAAGACGCTGCCCAGACCACCACCGATAAATACAGCAAGAACGAGATTCATCAGTAGTGGTATCGCTTATTTGACTTCCATGCCTTTGGCCTGCATGTCAGCATGGTAAGATGAGCGAACAAACGGGCCACAGGCTGCATGGGTAAAGCCCATTGCTAACGCGGCCTCTTTCATTTCATCAAACTCAGCCGGGCTGACATAACGCTGAACAGGTAAGTGATGGCGGCTAGGCTGTAAATATTGCCCTAATGTCAGCATGGTGACGCCATGTCTGCGCAGATCACGCATCACTTCCAGAATTTCCTCATTAGTTTCTCCCAGACCAACCATCAGGCCGGATTTAGTCGGAATATCCGGGTGTGCTTCTTTAAATCTTTCCAGTAGTTTTAATGACCAGTCATAATTAGCACCTGGGCGGATCTGACGATACATGCGTGGTACGTTTTCCAGATTGTGGTTAAAAACATCAGGTGGTGTTGCGGTCAAAATTTCCAGCGCACGATCCATACGACCACGGAAATCCGGTACCAGAGTTTCAATTTTAATTGATGGGTTCTTTTCACGGATCGCAGTGATACAGTCAGCAAAATGCTGAGCACCGCCGTCACGCAGGTCATCACGGTCAACTGATGTGATAACAACATAGCGTAGCCCCATATCCTGAATGGTTTGCGCAAGTTTAACCGGCTCATTAGCATCAGGCGCATTTGGTCGGCCATGTGCCACATCACAGAAGGGGCAGCGGCGGGTACAAATGGCACCCAGGATCATAAAGGTTGCTGTTCCGTGATTAAAACATTCTGCAAGGTTAGGGCAGGAGGCTTCCTCACAGACGGAGTGCAGCCCGTTTTTGCGCATTGCAGCTTTGATTCCCTGAATGCGGCTGGAATCCGCAGGAAGTTTGATTTTCATCCACTCAGGTTTACGCAAGAGTGCTTCACGTTCTGTAGCCACTGTTTTCACAGGGATTAAAGCCATCTTATCTGCGTCGCGGTATTTGACACCACGTTCCATCTGAATTGGTTTACTCATAATCGTGCTGGTTCCAGTTATATTCTTCAGATTATAATTTATTGCCTGATTGCTACTTTGCTGATTAATAAGTTAAATTCAGCGCCAGAGTCATCGGGAAATAAATCTATTCAAATTTTTTTGAAAAATGTTAAAAAATTATATCATCTTTCATCGGTGAGTTGGAATCCCAAGATCTGGCAGAATTTTTGTGCCAGAACGGGCTGTACATCTTCAACAGTGATCCCGGTAACGAAGTCACTAAGCTGGATCATTTGCATTCCTGCATATCCACATGGATTAATACGCAAAAATGGTTGTAAATCCATTGCAATATTTAATGCCAGCCCATGGAAAGAACACCCTTTCCGGATACGCAATCCTAATGAACAAATTTTATTACCATTGACATATACCCCCGGTGCATCTGATCGGGCATAAGATTCCACGCCAAAGTGGGCTAATGTTCCGACAACGGTATTTTCAATCGCTGTGACAAGTTGACGCACCCCGATTTTGGCTCGTTTCAGGTCGATCAAGATATACATGACCTGCTGACCGGGGCCATGATAAGTGATTTGCCCACCTCTGTCGGACTGAATAACAGGAATATCACCTGCGGCAAGTATGTGTTCTGCTTTGCCTGCCTGACCCTGTGTAAATACTTTCTCATGCTGGACAAACCAGATTTCGTCGGGAGTTTCCGCTGTCCGCTGCTCGGTGAACTGGTGCATGGCTTCAGAAACCGGCTCGTAGGGTTGCATACCCAACTGGCGTAAAATAACGGTGTTATGTTGCAATGGAGTGTCATCATCGGTTAACAAAAGTTGCCCGCCAGTATAACGCCCTAAAAGGATTCTCACCAGTTCGGGAATGCGCTAATACACTAATAATGTTAATTAGACGAATATATTTAAATTTTATATTATCATAGTTATATATTTTGATGATTTCCCCCTTGTTTTCTGTTTGAGCTAACAGATGGTCAGAAAAAACCAACTTTTGATTGTAGGGCATCTTTGCAGTTCTCTGGTGCTCCTTTACAGCCTCTCAATGTTGCTGCCTACTTTTGTTGCCCTGTTTTATAAAGAAAAAAGCGTTTTTGCTTTTTTAGAAACTTTTATAATCGGGCTGATTCTTGGCGGTATTGGGTGGTATTTCACTCGAAAAACGAAAATACAGCCCAGTACGCAGGACGGATTTCTTATTATTGTCCTGTTCTGGTTGCTCTTTTCGTTACTTAGTGCCTTGCCTTTCGTTCTGGATAAGAGCCTGAATATCAATCTGGTTGATGCCATGTTTGAAGGTGTATCCGGCATTACAACCACAGGCGCAACGGTACTGAATGATGTTTCCACGTTACCTAAATCCATTCTTTATTACCGTGCACAGTTAAACTTTATTGGTGGTTTAGGCGTGATTGTTCTTGCTGTGGCTATCCTGCCACTGCTTGGCATTGGTGGTGTGAAACTTTATCAGTCAGAAATGCCGGGCCCCTTTAAAGAGGAGCGATTGACACCGCGTCTTGCTGACAGTGCTAAAAGTTTATGGGTCGTTTATCTGTTATTGGGCGGGCTTTGTTCTTTTAGCTTCTGGGCTGCGGGAATGTCTTTGTTTGATGCTATTTGTCATGGGATATCAACGGTTTCTTTGGGCGGGTTTTCGACCCGCAATGAAAGCCTTGGCTATTACGACAATTCCATGATTGAAATGGTGGGTGGTGTTTTTTCAGTATTGTCGGCTGTTAACTTCACGCTTTATTTCGTTCTTCTGACCCAAAGAAGCCTGAAGCCGTTGCTGAAAAATGCGGAGCTTAAATTTTTTCTGCTGGTACTTTCCATCGTCGTTTGCATTATTTGGCTGGAGTTATATCGCTCCGGTATGTATGGGCTGAAAGATGCTTTTGTGCACGGTTTCTTTATGACCAGCTCAATGATGACTGATAATGGTCTGGCAACGTCAGATTATGCACAGTGGCCGCCTCATACGATGCTGATGTTATTGGCAGTCAGTTTCTTTGGCGGCTGTGTCGGCTCCACGTGTGGAGGCATTAAGGCATTACGTTTTCTGATCCTGACAAAACAAAGTTTCAGTGAAATTAATCAACTTATCCATCCTAATGCGATTTCAACGATTAAGGTTGGTCAGGTGCCTGTGCAGGAAAGGGTACTGCGTTCGGTCTGGGGCTTTTTCTTTTTGTATATCTTTTGCAGCTGTTTCTTTATTTGGGCGCTGAATCTTCTTGGTTATGATTTGGTCACTTCATTTGCTACGGTTGCTGCGTGTATCAATAACATGGGAGTGGGCTACGGAGAGACAGTTCAGGGTTTTGGCAACCTGAGTGCTGTGGCTAAATGGATGATGTGTGCTGCAATGTTATTGGGAAGACTGGAAATCTATCCTATTTTAATTCTGTGTTCGAAAGCTTTCTGGCGTTTTTGATGAGGATTAACAGAGAGTCGGATGACATAGAACAGATAGGAAAAACTGATACAGATAGGAAAAAATGATAAAGAAAAGCGCTGGCGGAAAACCAGCGCTTTGTCGTAATAATCACAAATTAACAAAGTGATGTATTACAGCACGACACGTACCAGTTCCAGCGCGCCTAACTCTTCATACAGTGTTTCGACCTGCTCAATGTGAGTGGCATTGATGGTAATAGAAACAGAGTGGTAGTTGCCTTTGCTGCTTGGTTTCACATCTGGGGAGTAATCGCCCGGTGCATGGCGCTGAACCACTTCAACAACATGGTCCACCAGCTCAGGCTGAGCTAAGCCCATCACTTTGTAAGTGAATGAGCAGGGGAACTCAAGCAGTTCATTTAATTTTGTTTTCATGGGCACTCCTGATTTACTCGCCATGACAGAGTAAGAGATTCTGTCATGGCATGATTATTTTCTGACAAACAAGTTATCTTAATATGAGGTTCAACGCTTGTTTTTCAAGGCTTGAGGGTATTAACCAAGCCAGTTATGGAACATCAGTCTGATGTAATCAATCAGGCGGCTGAAGAAACCGCCTTCTTTCACTTCCTGCATCACGACTAATGGACGTTGCTCAATCGTTTTACCATCAAGCTGGAAATTGATAGTACCAACAACCTGATTCTGCGGGAGAGGGGCATGTAATTCATTATTGTTCAAAACATAACTGGCTTTCAGATCTTTCAGGCGGCCACGAGGAATGGTCAGGTAAACATCTTTCTCGACACCCAATTGTACTTTATCAGTATCACCGAACCAGACGGGTTCAGAGGCAAATTCTTTACCGGCTTGTAAAGGAGAGACTGTTTCAAAGAAGCGAAAACCCCATGTCAGCAGTTTTTTACTGTCTGTTTCACGGCCTTTGAAGGTCGGGCTGCCCATAACTGTCGCAATCAGGCGCATATTACCTTCAGTGGCGGAAGAGACAAGGTTATAGCCAGCACCGCTGGTATGCCCTGTTTTAATACCATCGACATTCAGGCCCTTATCCCACAGTAAACCGTTACGGTTAGGCTGGCGAATATTGTTGTAAGTGAATTCTTTCTCTTTATAGATGGCGTATTCATCTGGTACATCGCGAACCAGCGCCTGACCAATCAGGGCCATATCATGAGCAGAGCTGTATTGGCCTTCGGCATCCAGACCATGAACAGTCTGAAAATGTGTGTTTTTTAACCCTAAGTTCTGAACATATTTATTCATCAGGCTGACAAACGCATCCTGACTGCCAGCGACATAATCCGCCATTGCCACACAGGCATCATTACCTGATTGCAGGTTGATGCCACGGGAAAGCATGGCGACAGAAACCTGATCGCCGGGTTTTAAAAACATCAGGGAAGAGCCTTTGAATACAGGGTTTCCTGTTGCCCAGGCATCTTTACCCACGGTAACGATATCATTCGGGCTGATTTTCCCTGATTTTATAGCCTGACCAATAACATAACTGGTCATCATTTTTGTCAGGCTGGCAGGATCGCGACGGATATCTGAATTCTTTTCAGCCAATATTTTTCCTGAATTGTAATCAATCAGAATATAGGCTTCGGCATCGATTTGTGGGACACCGGGGATCATGGTTTTGAAGCTATCATCGGTGTTGGCGAATGCAGAAGCACTGACTGCCAGAGCAATGCTCAGCGTGGCATTTTTAATAAAACGGGAAGTAACTATGTATTTCATGATTGATTAGATAACGTCCGTGAAGAAGCATTGATAAAAGATGGGTCACATCATAACAAATGACGAAAAGAGTGACATTAAACAAAATCGGGACAGAAGGATATTTGCACTTTTTTACTCGATTGCTGTGGTGTTTGATGATGGGCTGTGTTTCCCCCGCTGGTAATAGCCTGAATAGAGGCAAATATCAGCGGGAGACGGCTAATCAGGGAGTGGTAATAAAGGAAGGTTGCTGCATTTGAGCAGTTAACTTCTTTTGTAACTCGACAGCCTGTTCGCGGCCATTGAAAGGCCCTAACTGAACGCGGTAAACATTGCCAAACTGAATCACACGTCCGGATGTATTAAAACGTTTACTTAATGACTGTTGCCACTCTTTGGCTTTAGTTTCAGAGCTGATCGCACCAACCTGTACCATATAACCGGATAGAGTGGCTGGAGTTGATTCTGATGTAGCTGGAGGCGTGACAACTGGCTTCGTTTGTGATGAAGGCTCTTGTACCGTTTGTGGTTTCTCCTGTTCCTGTACAGAAGAAGGTTTCTCTGCTTGTGAGGCTGGGTGATTATTCGTATTGGCGGATAGGTTTTGCTCTGAGTGAGTTTGCTCAGGTAAACCGGATGCCATGCCTGTGGCAGAAGCAGGTGACGAAGGACTTAACGCTGGTCTGTCAGGTAAGGCATAGCTCTGTTTGACAATTGTTGACCCTTTTGTACCCAAACCTGCAAGTAAGCCATCGGGTGCAACCTGAATGCCATCCAGTTTAACTTTGCTTTGCGGCATTAAGTTCAGACGGTCAGCAACAGCCCGTGATAATTCGATAATTTTTCCCGGCTTATTGTAAGGGCCACGGTCATTAATCCTGACAATGATCATGCGTCCATTACTTAAATTGGTAACGCGTACATAGCCCGGTATTGGCAGTGTCGGGTGGGCGGCGGTTAGTGCATAAGGTGTATCCCGTTCTCCAATCGCCGTCAATTTTCCGGTTGATTCTTCACCAAATACGCTGGCATACCCTGTCTGTGTAAACTGGGCAGGATCAGAAACGATGTGATACTTTACGCCATCTTTCGTGTAATCCTGATTGGCACTGGGGTGATAAGGTTCATAGACAGGCTCTGCACCTAATACGTCACGGGTCGGAACTGGCGGAACGGAGGTGGCCCCTCTTTCATTTTTTGTTGTACAGCCTGAAATCAGTACAGCCACGATGCCGAGAATAAGCCATTTTTGACGCATGAAATCTTTTCCTCATAGACTTTTGGATAATAACTTGCGATGGGTATGTATCGACATGATAATGCCGAATCCAGCCATTAAGACAATTAATGCTGAACCTCCGTAGCTGACCAGTGGCAGGGGAACGCCGACCACAGGCAGGATACCGCTGACCATGCCGATGTTAACGAAAACATAAACAAACAGTATCAATATTAGTCCTCCGACCATGACACGACCGAAAGTATTCTGTGCTTTAGAGGCAATAATCAGCCCACGGATGATAATCAGTAAGTAAAGCACCAGCAATACGATGACACCGATTAACCCCAGTTCTTCCGCCAGAACAGCAAATATAAAATCGGTATGACGTTCAGGTAAAAATTCTAACTGCGACTGTGTGCCCTGTAACCAGCCTTTACCAAATAACCCGCCCGAGCCAATGGCAATTTTCGATTGAATAATATGGTAGCCTTTTCCCAAAGGGTCGCTTTCCGGATCTAACAACATCATGACTCTGGCCCGCTGGTAGTCATGCATCAGAAAGAACCATAATATCGGTAAAAAACAGGCTGCCAATAAAACGGCTATCGCGATTAACCGCCAGTTCATACCAGCCAGAAACAGGATAAACAGCCCGGATGCGGCGATCAGGATAGATGTGCCTAAGTCAGGTTGTGCCGCGACAAGCAGAGTTGGTAAAAAGATCAGGATTAATGCAATTCCCGTATTTTTCAGGGAAGGGGGGCAGAGATCCCGGTTCATAAAGCGAGCCACCATTAAAGGCACCGCAATTTTGGCAATTTCTGACGGCTGGAAACGTACAATACCCAGATCCAGCCAGCGTTGTGCCCCTTTACTGATTTGCCCGAAAACATCAACAAGGATGAGCAGAATAACACAGACAATATAAAGGTATGGTGCCCAACTTTCATATATCCGGGGCGGCACCTGAGCAAAGACCACCATAACAACCAGGCCGATAAGTACCTGCCCGACTTTACGTTCCATCATGTCGGCATCCTGTCCGCTGGCGCTCCACATGATGAAAAGACTGTAGGCAAGCAGTATCAGAATGCACAATAGCAACGGGGTATCGATATGTATCCTGTTCCAGAAAGGAACTTTTTTCTGTGATTCTGTCATAGAATTACTCATTAGTTCGTGTCCCGGTGGTTGGCTTGCCGGCAGATAGTGGCCTGTTTTTATTAGCAGGCTCAGTAGCTGAGGGACGCTTATCACTCTTGATCAGGATATGATCCAAAATCTGGCGTCCGATGGCACCGACAGATGGCCCGGCTCCCCCATTCTCTAAAATAATGGAGACGGCAACGGTTGGATTATCATAAGGCGCAAAAGCAATCATCAGCTTGTGATCCCGCAGATGCTCTGCAAGTTTACTTGCATTATAGGTTTCATATCTGAATACCTGAGCTGTACCGGTTTTCACTGCAGCTTTGTAGGGAGTACCGGCGAAAAATCTGCGTGCTGTACCGTTCGGGGCGTTGGCAACACCATACATTCCCTCTTTGGCTATCTCCCAATAGCCGGAATGGATATCTCCGATGGGTTCAATCACGGGCGGCTGGTAAGGATGTACGCTGTTGTTCAGGTGCGTCCTCAGCAGGAAGTGGGGTGTTTTCACTTCTCCGTCATTGATCAATATCATCAGGGCCTTAACCATTTGCATCGGTGTTGCTGTCCAGTATCCCTGACCGATACCGACAGATATGGTATCCCCTTGATACCAAGGTTTTTTATAGCGTTTTTGTTTCCACTCCCGGGTTGGCATATTACCCGCAGTCTCTTCTTTCAGATCAATGCCGGTAAACTGACCATAACCAAACTTTATCATCCACTCTGAGAGTTTATCGATACCCATATCATAGGCGAGCTGATAGAAAAAGGTATCAGCCGATTCAACGATGGACTTATGCACATTAAGCTGACCATGCCCATAACGTTTCCAGTCGCGGTAACTCATGTTGGAGTTAGGTAATTGCCATCTACCTGTATCAAAAATGGTTGTATTCTTTGTGATAACACCGCTGCTGAGTGCTGCAACAGCAATAAACGGTTTTACGGTTGAGGCCGGAGGGTAAGCGCCTTGTGTTGCACGGTTAATTAATGGGCGGTTAGGATTATTGAGCAGGGCTTTATAATCCTTGCTGGAAATACCATCAATAAACAGATTCGGATCATAGCTCGGTGTTGATACCATCGCCAGAACTTCGCCGGTTCGGGGATCGGTAACAACAACTGCTGCGCGGCTGGTTGTCAGGATCTCTTCAATGTAGGTTTGCAGCTCTAAATCTATTGACAGGTAAATGTCTTTACCTGCTTGCGGCGGTTGCTCATGCAGCTGACGGATGACTTTGCCACGGTTATTCACTTCAACTTCTTCATAGCCGGGTTTGCCATGCAGAATGGATTCATAATAACGTTCAATACCCAGTTTCCCGATATCATGAGTAGCTGCATAATCCTGTAAAAGCCCATCTTGTTCTAGCCGTTCCACATCTTTGTCATTAATTTTGGAAACATAGCCGATAACATGGGTGAGGGCAGAACCATAAGGATAATAACGGCGTTGATATCCCTTGATTTCCAGACCGGGGAAACGGTACTGATTAACTGAGAATCGGGCAACCTGCACCTGAGTCAGAGGTGTTTTCAGCGGAATTGAAGTAAAACGACGGGCACGTCGCCGTTCTTTTTGGAAATTCTCGATATCTTCATCAGTTAACCCGATGATAGAACGCAGCTCATTTAGCGTCTTATCAAGATCATCCACTTTTTGTGGCACAATCTCCAATTGGTAAATCGTACGGTTTGCTGCCAGCAGTGTCCCGTTACGGTCATAAATAAGCCCGCGGCTTGGCGCAATGGGAACAAGCTTAATACGGTTCCCATTTGAGCGTGTCTGGTAATCTTCATGCCGGGTTATCTGGAGATTATAGAGGTTGGCAACCAGAACCCCTGTTAAAAGGATAATGCCAACAAACGCCACGAGTGCGCGGCGTATAAAGAGGGCTGATTCAGCCGTATAATCGCGAAAAGGAGTTCGTTTATTCTTCATCCCATTACCAGAATTCACGGTGATAGATTACCTAATTTATTCCCGATGATAAGGGTGATTAGTGGTGATACTCCATGCCCGGTACAGGCTTTCAGCAACCAAAACCCGTACCAGAGGATGTGGAAGAGTCAGTGGGGAAAGTGACCAGCTCTGTTCTGCCGCTGCTTTACAGGCAGGAGCTAACCCTTCCGGACCACCAATCAGCAAACTGACATTTCTTCCGTCCTGTTTCCAGCGTTCAAGCTGTTGTGCCAGTTGGGGTGTTTCCCAACGGGAACCGGGGATATCCAGCGTGACAATACGATTGCCTTTACTGACCGCCGACAACATCTGCTCGCCTTCTTTTTCCAAAATGCGTTTAATGTCGGCGTTTTTGCCTCGTTTTCCTGCCGGAATTTCAATGAGTTCGAATGGCATATCTTTGGGAAAACGGTGCAAGTAATCCATGAAGCCGGTCTGTACCCAGTCCGGCATTTTTGTTCCTACAGCGACAAGTTGTAACTTCAAACTCAGCTCCAGAGTTTTTCCAGTTCATACATACGGCGGCTGTCTTCCTGCATGACATGTACCATCACTTCGCCGAGATCCACAACAATCCAGTCTGAAACCCCTTGCCCTTCAACACCCAAAGGCATAATGCCGGCTTCACGGCAGTCATCAACCAGATTGTCAGAGACTGACATCAGATGGCGGGTTGATGTACCGGTGCAGATAACCATGCAGTCTGTAATGCTGGATTTTCCGCGAACATCTATAGAAACAATATCCTGTGCTTTTGAATCTTCAAGTTTATCAATAATAAATTTTTGTAGTTCTGTGCCTTGCAAAAGGATCACCTTAATTTTATCAAAGTAGTTGAGTAACGCAGAATAATAGCATGCCCGTCTCTATAAACGTAAGCTACTGATCCGGGAAATCACATATGATTTAACTATCAACTATATAACTGCTGGGAATCAATATAATTTTGTATTAATGGAGGCAATAAATCATCACAGTTTAAGCCCTGTTGATGGCGGCGGCGAATATCGGTTGCTGAAATGTCCAACAACGGTGTTTCAGCCAGATAAATGTAACCGTGTGATTTATGACTTAAGGGGGCAGGTGTATCAATTTTGTGTTGTTCAAGCCACTCCTGCATTTCCGGCGTTGAAAGTTGTTTTGAATATCCGGGACGGGAGCAGACCAGTAAATGGCAGATATCCAGTAATTCAGACCAGCGATGCCAGGTATGAATAGATTGCAGGGAGTCCTGCCCGATGATAAATGCCAGCGGGCATTGCTCACCAACTTCTGCACGGAATGATTTTAATGTATCAATCGTGTAAGAAGGTGTCTGACGCTGCAATTCCCGCGTATCAACAGTAAACAGGGGATTATCCTGTATAGCCAGACGCACCATTTCCAGCCGTTGCTGTGCGGTAGCTTCTGGTTGAGGGCGGTGCGGCGGGACATGATTAGGTAACAGAATAACCTGTTTAAGCCCTGCCAGTTTTGCTAATGCTTCTACCGGACGTAAATGACCATAATGGATAGGATCAAAAGTACCACCAAATAAAGCATGAATAATGGGTGAGTCTGAGGGTGAATTAGTGGTGTGAAGCATTCAAAAAACTCTCTGGTAATATTTTTCCGTGCGTTTTTCCGAGGTCTTTTCCATATAACAGCAGCATAGAAAGAGTTTCCAGATCAGCCCAAATAGATTGGCCATAATCCTGTTTAATACGCAACTCCATCCGGGTCAACAAATGTATAGCAGTGTGCAGATCTTGTAGTGATAGCCGCTGTAATGCGGTTGTCAGAAGCACTCGACGGTTCTGCCAGACTTTATGTTGATCAAACAGTGTCTTTAATGGTGTTATCTTTTCCTGACGCTTAAATGTTAACAGTAGCATCAGTTCTCGCTGTATAGTACGAAGCAGAATAATCTCTTCGGTATCTTCCTGCCGTAATTGTTTCAGGACATGCCATCCGCGTTTGACCTTGCCAGCCAGCAAAGCATCAACCCAATGGTAAGGTGCAAAATGTGCCGCATCATTGACAGCCTCTTCGACCCGATGAAGGGTCAACCGATTATCAGGATAGAGCAATGAAAGGCGTTCCAGCGCCTGCGACAATGCCAACAGATTACCTTCATAGCAATAGCACAGTAACTGGTTAGCCTCATCCTCCAGTGACAGACCCATATTTTTAGCGCGTTGTGCAACCCATTGAGGCAGACGATTCTGCTCAGGATTCAGACAGCTAACATAGACACCATTTTTCCCGATTGCTTTGAACCAGTTGCTGTTTTCCTGCGCTTTAGTCAGTTTATGCCCGCGCAATATCAACAAAATATCATCATGCAATAATTCGGATAGCTTGGTCAGACGCTCTGCCATTGCCGCATTGGGGCCATTTTCAGGTAATAGCAGAGTAATTGACTGGCGGCTGGCGAAAAGACTGAGCGACTGACACAGGCTGAAGATGTCATCCCACTCGGTATGGTTATCCAGTGAGAATGAGAAATGCTCCATAAAGCCGTGCTGTTCAGCCACCCTACGGATATTGTCCTGACTTTCCTGTAGCAGCAATGGTTCATTGCCCCATAGCAGGTAGTTATTCCGCAGCCCTTCATTGAGCTGCGAAAGAAGTTGTTCAGGATAGAGTCTGATCATTGTTTTTGTGTTTCAGCCGATTTTGGTTGCTCTGCACTTTGAATTGTCAGCAGTTTGCGTATCAACTGACGGGCAGCCTGTTCACGCATTTCCTGCTTAACAAGTTCGTTTTCTGCATCTTTTGCCAGAGCTTCCAACGGGTTATCAAAGAACGAACGTTCAACTCTTGCCTGTAATGGATAAATATTACCATTCGGCATCAGAACCTGTGCATCAACATCCAGCACCATCTGGCGTTCCGCCGCTTTACCATCCTGAAAGACTGAAACAGTGACATTGTTTTCACTTGAACCCACTAATTTCAGTATCGGTAGTGAGGCACTGGCCTGTTCAGCAATTCTGACATCATTCAGACGTAGTTGCTGACGTACCGCCCGTGCCAGAGGACCATAAGGATCGCCAGAACTCAGCTGTAATGTCTGGAGTTCTTTGGGAACCTGTGTTGTGCCACGAAGATGAAAGCCGCAGCCAGCGGTGACAAGCACCGCTAACCCCAGCAACAACGTGAAAATACGATGTCGCATACTCTTTCCTATAATATTAACCAACGACCAGATTCAGCAATTTACCCGGAACATAGATAACTTTTCGGATGCTCACGCCTTCAAGGTATTTCGCTACGCTGTATTCCTGAGAAGCCATCTCCTGAACATATTCTTTTGTCGCATCTGCCGGAACAGTAATGCGGCCACGAACTTTACCGTTGATCTGAATGATGACCAGTTTAGTATCATCAATCATCGCCTGTTCATCAGCCTGCGGCCATGCAGCGGTATCAATATCACTTTCATTACCGAGGGCTTTCCACATTACGAAGCTGGCATGTGGTGTGATAGGTGAAAGCATACGCACAACGGCGGTCAGTGCTTCCTGCATCAGCGCACGATCCTGCTCTGTCTCCTGTGGTGCACGGGTCAGTTTATTCATCAGTTCCATGACGGCAGCTACTGCGGTATTGAATGCCTGACGGCGACCGATATCATCGGTGACTTTCGCAATCGTTTTGTGCAAATCGCGGCGCAAATCTTTCTGTTCTGTTGTCAGGCTGGTGATATCCAGAGGCTGGATTTCACCTTTATCAGCATTGTTATTGACATGCTCGTGAACCAGACGCCATACACGTTTCAGGAAACGGTTAGCCCCTTCTACACCAGATTCCTGCCATTCCAGAGTCAGCTCTGGTGGTGCAGCGAACATCATAAATAAACGAACGGTATCAGCACCATATTTATTCACCATCTCTTGTGGGTCGATACCGTTATTTTTGGATTTTGACATTTTGCTCATGCCGGTATAGACCAGCTCATGCCCATCCTGATCCACTGCTTTGATGATGCGGCCTTTCTCATCACGCTCAACAATAGCATCAGCCGGAGACACCCATATTTTTTCGCCGTTGCTACCCGTGTAATAGAAAGCATCTGCCAGAACCATACCCTGACACAGCAGACGTTTTGCCGGTTCATCCGAATTGACCAGACCAGCATCACGCATCAGTTTGTGGAAGAAACGGAAATACATCAGGTGCATGATGGCATGTTCAATACCACCAATGTATTGATCAACAGGCAGCCAGTGGTTGGCAGCAGCAGGATCAAGCATTCCTTTATCATAATCCGGGCAGGTATAACGTGCGTAATACCAGGAGGATTCCATAAAGGTATCAAAAGTATCAGTTTCACGCAGAGCCGGCTGACCATTAATCGTTGTTTTGGCCCATTCTGGGTCTGCTTTAATCGGGCTGGTGATGCCATCCATGACGACATCTTCCGGCAGAATAACCGGCAGTTGATCTTCAGGAACCGGAACAACAGTACCATCTTCCAGTGTTGCCATCGGAATTGGTGCGCCCCAGTAACGCTGACGGGAAACTCCCCAGTCACGCAGACGATAGTTAACCTTACGTTTGCCTGCTCCCATTTCAACCAGCTTATCAGCGATGGCATTGAAGCCTTCTTCGTGGCTCAGGCCACTGAATTCGCCGGAATTGACCAGAGCGTTCTTATCGGTAAATGCGCCTTCCTGAACGTTTGGTACGTTACCCTCGTTGTCCAGAATGACGGCTTTCATTGGCAGGCTGTATTTAGTCGCAAATTCCCAGTCACGCTGATCATGGGCCGGAACCGCCATAACCGCACCTGTGCCGTATTCCATCAGAACGAAGTTGGCTACCCAGATAGCAATTTTTTCGTTAGTTAACGGATGGATCACGAACATGCCGGTTGACATGCCTTTCTTCTCCATCGTTGCCATATCAGCTTCAGCAACTTTAGTATTACGACATTCGTTGATAAAGTCTGCCAGCTCAGAATTATTTTCTGCTGCCTGTTTGGCCAGAGGATGACCAGCGGCTACAGCAACATAGGTAGCCCCCATAAAGGTATCTGGACGGGTGGTATAAACGGTCAGTGTTTCCTGACTGTCAGCAACATTAAAGGTAATTTCAGCACCTTCTGAACGGCCAATCCAGTTACGCTGCATAACTTTGACCTGCTCCGGCCATTCTTCCAGTTTATCCAGATCATTCAGCAACTCTTCAGCGTAATCGGTGATTTTAATAAACCACTGTGGGATCTCTTTGCGTTCTACAGGGCTGTCACAGCGCCAGCAGCAGCCATCAATAACCTGCTCATTTGCCAGAACAGTCAGATCGTTCGGACACCAGTTAACAGCGGAGGTTTTTTTGTAAACCAGTCCTTTTTCATACAGCTTAGTAAAGAACCACTGTTCCCAGCGATAATATTCTGGTGTACAGGTTGTGACTTCCCGATCCCAGTCGTAACCGAATCCCAGCATTTTCAGCTGACCTTTCATATATTCGATATTGGAATAAGTCCACGGTGCTGGTGCGGTATTGTTTTTAACCGCAGCGCCTTCTGCCGGTAAACCGAATGCATCCCAACCGATAGGTTGCAGCACATTTTTACCCAGCATACGCTGGTAACGGGAAATTACATCGCCGATAGTGTAGTTACGAACATGGCCCATATGTAGTCGGCCAGAAGGGTAAGGTAGCATGGACAGGCAGTAGTATTTTTCTTTACTGCTGTCTTCGGTCACTTTAAAAGTTTGCTTCTCTTGCCAATGAAGCTGGACTTGTTGCTCTATGTCTTCTGGACGATATTGTTCTTGCATGGAACCGATGATCCTATGGTGAGTAATAATGCTACGCTTTATACATTTGGTCTTTCAAGCTGCTTTGCCGATGCGGTGCAACTCGAAATCCATCAGGTATGGCGAATGTTTGTTTATGAAATTTAAGATGACATAGCATAGCGGATAGGAATAGGGGCAACAACACCTGTTAGTGGAACAACATAGAAAATTACTGAATTTTTATCCTATTCATCTTGCTATTTTCTATCAGAAACAGATGCAGTTTAAAGTCGGCAGTAAGCCAATGCCGCCGACCGGGAAATCAGTGCAGAATTTTTGCCAGAAAATCGCGGGCGCGTTCTGATTTTGGATTGACGAAGAAATCTTCTTTCCTGCTGTCTTCGACGATTGTACCTTCATCCATAAAGATCACACGGTGAGCCACTTTTTTGGCAAACCCCATTTCGTGGGTCACGACCATCATGGTCATCCCTTCGTTAGCCAGTTCGACCATAACATCGAGTACTTCATTGATCATTTCCGGATCAAGGGCGGAAGTGGGTTCATCAAACAGCATAGCAATCGGGTCCATGCAGAGAGCACGGGCAATGGCAACACGCTGTTGTTGTCCGCCGGAAAGCTGAGAAGGGAATTTATGGGCATGGTTTGCTAACCCGACTCTCTCCAACAGTTTCAGGCCTTTTTCAATTGCTGCCTGCTTATCACGTTTTAACACTTTGACCTGAGCCAGTGTCAGATTGTCAATGATCGACAGATGAGGAAACAGTTCAAAATGTTGAAATACCATGCCAACTTTGGAACGTAATTGTGCCAGATCTGTTTTTTTATCATTTACCTGTGTGCCATTGACCAGAATCTCACCCTGCTGGACGGCTTCAAGGCCGTTAACCGTTTTTATCAGCGTGGATTTACCTGAACCGGAAGGCCCGCAGACAACAACGACTTCACCTTTTTTGACTTCAGTAGAACAGTCACTCAGAACCTGAAACTGGCCATACCATTTGGATACATTTTTCAGCGAGATCATTAAACAGTCCTTTTCTTTAAATAGTTAACCAGCATCGAGGCGGAAAAACTAATGACAAAATAAACCAAACCGGCAAACAGAACCATTTCAACCTGTGTACCGTCACGTTCACCAATATTGCTTGCTGTACGGAAAAAATCAGCCAGACTCAGAACATATACCAGAGAAGTATCCTGAAATAAGACAATGCCCTGTGTCAGCAGCAACGGTATCATTGCCCGGAATGCCTGTGGCAGAATCACCAGACGCATACTTTGCATATGCGTCATCCCTAATGCCAATGATGCGGCTGACTGACCACGGGAGATACTCAGGATACCGGCCCGGATAATTTCAGAATAATAGGCCGCTTCAAAGATTGAGAACGCTACCATAGCTGAAATTAATCGGATATCCGTTTTTGGTGATATGCCCAGAACATTTTGCACTAAGCTAGGCACAATTAAATAGAACCATAACAACACCATCACCAGAGGTACGGAGCGGAAAAGGTTAACGTAGAGAGCAGCAAACCAGCTCAGTGCCTTAATGGATGAGAGCCGCATCATTGCCAGAATGGTTCCCCAAGCAATACCAATAACAATAGCTATCAGCGTGATCTCAGCGGTAATGATTAATCCATTCAACAGCAGCGGCAGGCTGGGAACGATCGAACTCCAGTCAAATTGATACATGTTCTATTTCCCTCCCATCATACCCGGCAGACGTATCTTTCTCTCAAGCATACTCATTGCCAGCATAATCAAGAGATTAATGCCCACATATGCCAGAGTGATCACCGTAAATGTTTCATAAGCATGTGCTGAGTAATCGAGTAATTTTCCTGCCTGTGCTGCCATATCCACCAGACCGATAGTTGAAGCAATCGCGGAGTTTTTTACCAGATTGAGCATTTCTGAGGTCATTGGTGGCGTAATGATACGGTAGGCATTGGGTAGCAGAACATAGCGGTAAGTCTGAGGCAGGGTCAGACCCATAGCCAAGCCTGCGGCTTTTTGCCCCCGGGGCAGGGATTGAACCGCAGCCCTGACCTGCTCACATACGCGCGCTGCGGTGAATAACCCGAGACAAACCAATGAGGAAAGGAAAAACTGGATATTAGGATCTAAGTCCATTTTGAACCAGTCACTCAGGTTTTTGGGCAACAATTCCGGGACAACCAGATACCATATAAAAAACTGGACGATGAGGGGAACATTACGGAATAGTTCGACATAGCAGGTTCCCAGCCCGGAAAGAAACCTATTCGGGACAGTACGCAGAATGCCGAAAAAAGAACCGATAATAAATGCAATAATCCAGGCACAGATTGAAAGAGCAACAGTTACCTGAAATCCAGAAATGATCCACCCCAGATAGGTGGTATTACCAAAAGGCGCCTCCTGTAGAAAGATGCCCCAGTTCCAATCAATTGACATACATATGCTCCCTGAAACATAAAAAATGAGGTAGGAACGACTACCTCATACCCGTCGTGCCAATAAAATCTGGATTTTGGGTTTATAGTTAATTCAATGACTTATCATTTGGTGCTTTAAACAACTCTTTCATCTCATCAGACAGAGAGAAATTCATATTCAGGTTTTTTGGCGGAATTGGCTGTTTGAACCAGATATCGAACATTTTTTCGGCTTTGCCTGATGTCTGTATTTCTGCAACAGTCTCGTCCAGCAGCTTTTTGAACTGAGGGTCGTCCTTACGCATCATACAGCCATAAGCTTCTTTGGATTGAGGTTCACCAACAATAATCCACTGTTCAGGTTTTTTCGCTTTGGCGCGTTCTCCTGCCAGTAGTGCATCATCGACCATGAAGGCAACAGCACGGCCTGATTCCAGCGTTCTGAATGAATCACCATGATCTTTTGCGCTGATAATGCGCATCTTCATTTTTTTCTCGTCATTGAGCTTATTCAGCAGCATTTCAGATGTTGTACCGGCACTGACAACAACATTTTTTCCGCCCAGATCATCAAACCCTTTGATACCGGAGTCTTTATTAGTCAGAAGGCGGGTATTGACGATAAAAATAGAATTGGAGAATGCAGCTTGTTTTTGGCGCTCAGGCGTGTTTGTGGTCGAACCACATTCAAAATCAAAAGTACCATTCTGGAGTAATGGGATACGGTTCTGAGAGGTAACCGGAATCAACTTAACTTGCAGGTCAGGCGAACCAATTTTTTTCTTAATCGCCTCCACGATTAAATTGGAATGATCTTGGGCGAAACCGACAACATTCTGTTTTCCATCATAATAAGCAAATGGAACAGAAGATTCTCTGTGCCCGACAGTCACAACGCCACTGTCTTTAATTTTTTTCAATGTGCCGGTCAGTTCCTCAGCATGGGCAGCTCCTACCGCGCTAAGTAACATCATGGTTAACATCAACTTACGCATATACAGCTCCTTCATGTGGTTGTTTCTTTAAATATAAACACGGTTTGTTTGCAGATACCTATGAGCCTTTCTATTTTCAAGCTACTCCTTCGTCGGTTGCATTCATTCATACAACCACGGTTTTTTATAACTTGAAATTTACTGGGTCATGCTTCCATTTTTATAAAGGCTATTATCATAGAAACGATTTTCTAAATTATTTTGTATATAGGTCGTAAAAAAATAATTCATAATGTTACTTTTTTGAAACATTGATGTTTTCATTTTGCGAGCCAACTCGAACTATAAACAAACAATTTTGTTTAAGTGTGATTTTGTCGAAAATAATTTTGAATCTCGTTCACAATTTGCACTTTTTAGGATTATGTACCGCAAAAAGGTGACTGTTTAGTCAGGTTTTATCTTTTTAATGAGTGTTTTTGAGGTGAGATCAAACAAGTAGATAATTTTGGATAAAACAAGCAGAAGGTGATACGAAATATAAGAAAAAATAAGTTCAGCGCATTCAATATGTGCTGAACTTATGCTTTGATAATTTGAATTTAATTTCTGTTTAATTATTAATTAAATGCGGCGACGGTTATTGATTAATCCGAGTAAAATAAACAACACTGTCATTCCCCACACCGGCCAATTGCCAACGCGGAAATAGGGAGTAACCCCACTGGCTGGAGTGACTTCTGCTTCCAATACCTGACGGGTAAACTGCGGGATTTCAGACTGTATTGAACCGTCCGGTCTTATTACTGCGGTAATTCCATTATTGGTTCCCCGCAATAATGGCCGGCCCAGTTCAAGAGAACGCATCCGTGCCATCTGGAAGTGTTGCCACGGCCCAATAGAACTCCCGAACCATGCATCGTTGGAAATTGTCAGCAGAAATTCTGTGCTGGGTTTGAAATTATCGCGGACTTGTTCACCCAAAATAATCTCGTAACAGATTGCAGCAGTAATTTCATGCCCTGCAACAGAGAGCTGAGGCTGTATATAATTTCCCTGACTGAAAGAGGACATCGGCAGGTTAAAAAAGGGTGCCAAAGGGCGCAATAATGATTCCAGAGGGACAAACTCACCAAATGGAACGAGGTGATGTTTATCGTAACGATCAAGCGCAGGGTAGTGATAAGGCGTTTTTTCCCCTAACACAATAATGCTGTTATAGAATTTATATCCGTCCAGTGTAGGACGTGCATCAGGAATCCCGGTTATCAGGCTGGAGTGATTCTCCCTGAGCAGCTTATCCAGTTTGATTAAAAAGCTACTCATATCGTGTTCATAGGCAGGGATCGCCGCTTCAGGCCAGATAATGAGAGGTGTTTTTCCAATAAAAGGGCGGCTGTTATTCAGGTAGATATCCAGCGTTTTCCCCAATTCATCGGGGTCCCATTTTATTTCCTGCGGGATATTGCCTTGTACCAGAGCAACATGAGTCGATTTTTCCGGCAGCAGGGTATACCACTGATAGTGCCTCATTGGCCACGGTAACATTAGTAGAGCAATGGCTGCGATGGCAGCTATCAATTTTTTATGTACCGTAGCAAAAACCAGTAACCCGCTGATAATCATCAGCAGGAAAGTGATGCTTTCTACCCCAAAAATCGGCACAATAGCTTTTAATGGGCCATCAATCTGACTGTAACCAAATTGAAGCCACGGAAATCCGGTAAGTACCCAACCGCGTAAAAACTCAGTTAACTGCCACAGTGCGGGGCTGGCAATCATCAGCCTGACCCCGTTTGAAGCTGGGAAAAACCGGTTAAGTAACCCGGCAAACAGGGCCGGATAAAGTGCAAGGTAAGCCGCCAGCAGGATAACTAAAAAGATATTAACGGCGGTTGGCATTCCTCCGAAACCTGCAATGCTGACGTACACCCAGTTTGTTCCGCTGCCGAACAGCCCTAGCCCCCAGCAGAAACCAATAAAGATGGCTTGTCGGCTGGTTCGGTTTAACGTCAGGATTTGCAGACCGAAGAGGGAAATAAGAGCCGCAGGCCAGAAATCAAAAGGTGAAAAAGCCAGCGTTCCACTGGCTCCGAAGAAAAGCGCCAGCAAGGCGCGCAGCCGCTGGCAACTTATTAATGAGGTTTTGTTCATCCAGATCCTATTAGTCTTTATCAAGGCCAGGAACTTCAGCATCATCCGGTATTTTTACATGAACCTGAATAATTTTACGGCTATCTGCCATTGCTACTTTGAAATGATAGCCATTAATGCTGATGGATTCTCCACGGGATGGCAGATGCCCGAATGCCTGCATAACCAGTCCACCGATGGTATCAACTTCTTCGTCACTGAAATTAGTGCCGAAAACATCGTTGAAATCTTCAATCTGAGCCAATGCTCGTACTGAATAAGTATGGCGGCTCAGGGCACGGATGTCGTTATCATCGTCATCATCGTATTCATCCTCAATTTCGCCAACAATCAGTTCAAGTATATCTTCAATCGTGACCAGACCGGAAACACCGCCGAATTCATCGATAACAATCGCCATATGGTAGCGTTGGGAACGAAACTCTTTCAGCAATCGGTCAACGCGCTTACTTTCCGGCACTACTACCGCCTGCCGCAGAACTTTATCAATGCTGAAAGGTTCTGTGTTCGTGCGCATAAATGGCAGAAGATCTTTTGCCATTAAAATGCCTTCTATGTGATCTTTATCTTCGCTGATCACAGGAAAGCGGGAGTGGGCTGATTCGATAATTACATCCAGACATTCGTCCAGTGATTGATTGCGTTTTAAGGTAACGATTTGTGAACGTGGGATCATAATGTCACGCACGCGCTGGTCAGCAATATCCATCACCCCTTCGAGCATTTCTCGGGTATCGGGGTCGATCAGGTCGTTCTGTTCTGAATCACGGATCAGTTCAACTAAATCGTTACGGTTTTTCGGCTCACCGTGGAAAATCTGATTAAGAAGTGCAAAAAAGCCTTTCTTAGGTCCAGGGCTATCGTTACTAGAAGGATGGTCGTCGCTCATGGCGTTCTAATTACATTTCCTCATTAATTAAAGTGATCGTAATATTTAACATAAAAATATTATTGATGGTTATTCTTTTTCCGCAAGATAGGGATCAGGATAACCCATTTTTCCCAGAATTTCTGTCTCCAGAGATTCCATTTCTTCTGCTTCTTCATCTTCGATATGGTCATATCCGAGCAGATGAAGACAGCCGTGTACCACCATATGTGCCCAGTGTTCTTCGACTGTTTTTTGCTGTTCGAGTGCTTCTTTTTCAACAACCTGACGGCATATGATTAAATCACCGAGCAAGGGCAACTCAACTTCAGGCGGCACTTCAAACGGGAAAGATAACACATTGGTTGGTTTGTCTTTCCCCCGATAAGTGAGGTTTAAATCGTGGCTTTCTGCCTCATCAACTAAACGGATTGTAACTTCACTTTCTGCCTGAAATTGTGGCAAAACGCTTTCCAGCCAGCGTTGGAAAAGGACTTCCTCAGGAAGCCCTTCTGGTTTTTCACATGCAACTTGTAAATCTAATATCACTGAACTCATTGTGCTTCCTGCCTGCGCTTTTCATTAAGCGCCTGTTTACGTTTCTGCTCAGCCGCTTCCCATGCTTCATAGGCGATGACGACTTTGGCAACCACCGGGTGGCGCACCACATCTTCGCTGTAAAGGAAGTTAAAGCTCAGTTCATCAACGTCAGATAAAACTTCCATCGCGTGACTAAGGCCTGATTTCTGGCCTCTGGGCAGGTCGATCTGGGTTACGTCACCCGTGATAACCGCTTTGGAGTTGAAACCAATACGGGTCAGAAACATTTTCATCTGCTCAATGGTTGTATTCTGGCTTTCGTCGAGAATAATAAAGGCATCATTGAGCGTTCGTCCACGCATATAGGCCAGTGGAGCAACTTCAATAACGTTTCTTTCGATCAGCTTCTCAACTTTTTCAAATCCCAGCATCTCAAATAATGCATCGTAAAGCGGACGCAGATAAGGATCGACTTTCTGGCTCAGATCCCCCGGCAGAAAACCCAGTTTTTCCCCGGCTTCAACAGCAGGACGGGTGAGCAATATCCGGCGGATTTCCTGACGCTCCAGTGCATCAACTGCGGCTGCAACGGCCAGATAGGTCTTACCCGTTCCCGCAGGCCCGATACCAAACGTAATATCATGACCAAGAATATTGGCAATATACTGTGCCTGATTAGGCGTACGGGGTTTGACTACGCCACGTTTGGTTTTGATATTCACAGCCTTACCGTAGTCAGGAACGCTTTCTGCTGATTGCTCCAGTACGCGGGTTTCCGTGATAGCCAGATGAATCTGCTCAGGTTCAAGATCCGGTATCACGCCGCGTACAGGTGCGGTTTCAACATACAGGCGGCGCAGTATACTGGCTACTGCGCTGACACACAGTGGCTTGCCCACCAATTTGAAACGATTGTCGCGGCGGTTTATTTCTATTCCCAAACGGCGCTCAATTTGTTTCAGATTGTCATCAAGTGGGCCACACAGGCTCATTAATCGCTGATTATCTGCGGGTTCCAGAAAGATCTCTTGTGTTGCTACTTGTGGGTTTATTTGTGTCACTGATTATCTCTATGTTAAGGCCTGTGAATCCGGCCTGTTTGTTAAAGTTATCCTGTTTTTAAGACTGATTTATATCATTAAAGTTGGCTTGTCTTATTAAGGTTGATAAGTACCAACACCGATTTCGTCTTCCTTACGGGTTCGGGCAATGACTGATTCGGGTGATTCATAGACACGTAAATCCATTTCATCTTCAGTACGGATGACCTTACCGCGCAGGGAATTGGCATATACATCAACGATTTCAACATCAACAAATTTGCCAATCATATCAGGAGAACCTTCAAAATTGACTACACGGTTATTCTCCGTGCGCCCGGAAAGCTCCATAATATTCTTACGGGATGGGCCTTCAACAAGAATACGCTGAGTGCTGCCCAGCATTTCCCTACTGAAGCTCATCGCCTGTTGGTTAATACGCTGCTGGAGCAGGTACAGGCGCTGTTTTTTCTCTTCCTCACTCACATCATCCGGTAAATCTGCCGCAGGTGTCCCCGGACGTGCTGAATAGATGAAGCTGAAACTCATGTCGAAATTAACATCGGCAATTAGTTTCATCGTTTTTTCAAAGTCATCCTGTGTTTCACCGGGGAAGCCAATGATGAAATCTGAGCTGATTAGGATATTCGGACGTGCCTTACGCAGACGACGAATTATCCCTTTATATTCCAGCGCAGTATGAGCGCGCTTCATCAGGGTCAGAATGCGGTCAGAGCCACTCTGGACGGGTAAATGCAGGAAGCTGACCAGTTCCGGTGTATCTTCATATACCGCGATGATATCGTCGGTAAACTCAATCGGATGGCTGGTGGTAAAGCGTATACGGTCAATGCCGTCAATAGCCGCCACCAGACGCAGTAATTCAGCAAATGTGCAGATCTCACCGTCAAATGTTGCACCACGATAAGCATTAACGTTCTGGCCGAGCAGGTTAACTTCACGCACACCCTGTGCAGCAAGCTGAGCAATTTCAAATAGGATATCATCGCAGGGACGGCTGACTTCTTCCCCTCGAGTGTAAGGGACAACGCAGAATGTGCAGTATTTATTACAGCCTTCCATGATGGAAACGAATGCACTCGGGCCTTCAGCACGGGGTTCCGGCAGGCGATCGAATTTCTCGATCTCAGGGAAACTGATATCAACAACAGGGCTGCGGGTGCCTTTTACATGATTAATCATTTCCGGCAGACGGTGCAGGGTTTGTGGCCCGAATATAATGTCAACGCTCGGAGCGCGTTGGCGAATATAATCCCCTTCCTGAGAAGCAACACAGCCACCAACGCCGATAATCACTTCAGGGTTTTTGTCTTTCAGCCCTTTCCAGCGCCCGAGTTGGTGAAAGACTTTTTCTTGGGCTTTTTCACGGATTGAACAGGTATTCAGGAGTAAGATATCTGCGTCTTCGGCGATATCGGTTAACTGATAACCGTGAGTGGTTTCCAGCAAGTCAGCCATCTTGGATGAATCGTATTCATTCATCTGACAGCCCCAGGTTTTGATATACAGTTTTTTTATCGTCGACATTTTGTGTATCCGGTGTTTCCAGTGGAATGATGCGTCAACACTGAAAAGCATAGTGTATTGAACCAGCGTATTGAATACAGTGTGTTTAGCATAATGTTACAGGCTATTGTATTCATTTGAGGCACCAGTGACCAGACTGTAACACCGGATATTCACAGCCGGAAAGGGAAAATTCCGGTACACTATTTTAATCAAGAAGTTAATAGCGTGATGAATATGAATAATCCACAACAAAAATTCGATATGGTTATCGTGGGTGCCGGGATGATTGGTGCGGCAACGGCACTGGGATTGGCGCAGGAAGGTTGGCGTGTCGCTCTGTTGGAACATCAGCCCCCGCAACCCTACAATGCAGAGAGTGAGCCGGATATCCGTATTTCTGCCATTAGCCGGGCATCCGTGGATTTACTGAAGCAGTTGGATGTGTGGAAACATGTTGTACAGATGCGCTGTGCACCTTACCGGAAGCTGGAAACATGGGAGCAGAATGATTCAAATGTGGTTTTCGATGCCGCAAGCCTCGGTTTACCGGAGTTGGGGTTCATGGTAGAAAACCGCATTTTGCAATTGGCTTTATGGCAGGAATTTGAGCGATACCCTAACCTGACGCTGCTTTGTCCCGCAGAGCTGAAATCGATGCAGCGGGATGATAGTCATAAAACGTGGCGGCTTGAACTGGCTGATGGTACAGAATTAAACACGCGTTTGATTATCGGTGCTGATGGAGCCCGTTCTCAGGTTCGGCAATTAGCGGGTATTGGCAGCAGAGGGTGGCAATATCGTCAGTCATGTATGCTGATTACCGTCAAAACAGAGCAACTTCAGCAGGATATAACATGGCAGCAGTTTTTTCCTTCCGGCCCCCGCGCTTTTCTGCCATTGTTTGAACAGTGGGCATCGTTGGTATGGTATGACTCTCCCGCCCGCATTCGCCAGTTACAGGCGATGTCAATGACACAGCTTGAACGGGAAATATTTCAGGCATTTCCGGCTCGTCTGGGCAAAGTCACCCCGATTGCGGCTGGTTCATTTCCTCTGACTCGTCATCATGCCAGCGATTATGTACGTGAGGGGGTGGTTTTGCTGGGTGATGCAGCTCATACGATCAATCCATTGGCTGGGCAAGGGGTAAATCTGGGTTATCGTGATGTGGATGCTTTGCTCAAGGTGTTGATTAGTGCCAAAGAGTCACTGGAAGAGTGGGATTCTCTGGCTGTCCTGAAGCGTTACCAGCACCGGAGAATGCCTGATAATCTGGTTATGCAGGCGGGAATGGATCTCTTTCACACGGCATTCAGCCACGATTTACCGGGATTGAAGACCGTGCGTAATCTGGCATTGATGGCGGCGCAGCGTTCAGGTGTGATGAAAAAACTGGCGCTGAAATATGCGCTGGGAGTTTGATTCCTGTTTTTTTAAGTTTTCCATACCGTGTCTTAAACGCATTCTGGAAAAATACTCTTACCTGCGGCAAAAAGCAGGTAAGGGAGCCAAAGAGAAGAAAGAGAGATTGATTGCAAGGAGAGAAGTTCTTCGCGTTTGAGACCGGTGCTTTCCATAATCGGTTCAAGACTGATACCGTTTTGATTGTTGAAATTCTTGCAACGTTGAGCTCTGCAGTTTTCATGTTGCTGTTCAGCATTCAGCATTCAGCATTCAGCATTCAGCATTCAGCGCCGCAGAGGGTTCTGTTGCATTAATATTAATGACGAAAGCTCAAATGTATAGTTCGAGTAGCCTAAAGAGATCTCACCCTCAGGCTCTCAGGTGGTGTAATCCCCCGAATTTGGCGACTAAGAAAAGTTTTCGGAGATTCTCCACCCATTCATATGGGAATAATTTCTGTAAAAATATAAACTTTATTTGAATTCAATCACAATATTGTATTCTTTTGATAATACGATAGATATAACTATTGGTGATATATGCAATGTTTTGTTAACATTTTCTCGTGTTAATACGAAGAATAATTTTTACAAAATCTAATATTTGAACTAAAAAATATCAGTATTGTTTTTTAATTAGTCAGTTTGCTATAAAAATATAAAGAATTGTTCTTGTGGCTAAATCTTATTCGACAAATACACGATTAAAGCACCACATTAAGAAATAATCACCCATAAACAAGGCTAAAATAGTGTTCTGGCACCCTAAGGTCAAATAAATAAAAGAGAAATAAATGAAAAAAGTAGAAACTTTAGGGATAGGTCTAATGGCATATTCCTTATTCTTAGGTGCTGGAAATATTATATATCCCCCTATGTTAGGAATTGAATCAGGAAGTAACTTTTTTTCTTCAATGTTGGGTTTTTTAATAACGTCTGTTGGGCTTCCGGCGATAGTGCTGCTTGTTATGAGTAAATTTAAGAGTGAGAATGTACTTACTTCGTTCATTTCTCCATCTCTTTCAGTACTATTCTGGGTGAGCTTATACCTTTCAATAGGCCCAGCTTTCGGCATGCCTAGAGCAGTCAATATTGCGTATGAAATAGGTATTCAATCGTTATTTCCTTCAGTGAATCTAACGGTGTTCTCTATAGTATTTTTGTTAATCGTAATGTTGTTCAGCTTTAGATTAGAGAATCTAATTAATATCATAGGGAAAGTTATTACTCCATTAATAATCTTGATGATTTTCTCTTTTACATTCTACGCAGTTATTAATCCAGCAGAAGTTCAAGCTGAGCCTTCTAATAAATTCAGAAATAATCCATTTATCTCTGGATTGTTAGAAGGATATATGACGATGGATGTCCTTGCAGCTGTTGGATTCGGAATTGTCATCTTGAATAAAATCCGATCTCATTATCGTATAGATGAGCCTGTCTATAGAAAAGCGGTGATTTCTTCATTACTGGTATATATGGCTCTCATGTCTTTGACATATCTCTCGCTAGCATACATAGGGTTATCTTCTTATTCCATCCTGAGTCATGTATCAAATGGTATAGATCTTCTAACCCAGTACTCAGATTTTAGCCTTGGAAATTACGGCAAAGTGATATTCTCTCTGATTGTTCTGCTGGCATGCTTTACAACTTTGGTTGGTTTGGCAAGTGCGTGTGGCCAATTTGCTTTTAAAACGTGGGGAATTAACTACAAGCTCGTTTCCTTTTCAGTAATAGTTATGACATTTATTCCTGCGAACTTTGGCCTTGATAAAATCATTCAGTTCAGCCTTCCTGTCATACTCGTACTGTGCCCTATTGCAATGATATTATTGATTGGCTGTATGTTTTCCGAGAAAAAAAAGACTTTCGGGACAACTAATTTAGTTCTTTTTGGGGGGGCTTGCGCGTTACTTGATACAGCTAATATATTAGGATATATAAACGATCAGTATTTTTTAAAGGTAATCAGACATTACAATCCATTGTTCGATTATCATTTATCTTGGCTTATTCCTGTTTTTATTTATATATCGATAAAGTTAACATATCGAATTTTTATCTGGAAAAAAAATACCGACAACTTAAATTAATCAAGAATGACAATAAAGTTTAGCATTATCGGGAGATAGCCCCTGGGAGCATAGATAACTATGTGACTGGGGAAAACGCAGGGCGCGAGCACACTATTTACCTATGCTTTAATGATTATTTTTTCTTTAAATGAGGTTTTGATGGTGTTTTTGTCGAGTTAATCTTGACAGCTTATGTAATTCTGTAGACTTTTAAAGCAACCTAAAGAACAATATTGATAATTTTAGTTTAAATATTAATTAAAGCATGCTTGCGCTTTGGGAGAGCTAGTGTAGCCAACAAAGAGGGAATAGGAAAGACGAAGCGTATAAACGTTTTGTTTTTTTATTGTAATTTACACTTTCAACCTGAGTTACAATTTGACAATAAGACATAATATAAAAAAACCTTAAATGATAATGTGAATTTATAAAGCACATTGCTAATGACATTATTTTTTGCAATTTTCTAGTTAATGATTTTTAGGTGGATTTTGATTTAATCCTATAATCCATCAAGTAGTTAAAAATATAAATTATTACCTCGGAACGAAATATGAATAATAAAATCTATACTGACCTTGATAAATCTTTATTTAAGTTATCTGAAGAGGGTTTAACAGATACTGAACGTGGAAAAGCATTGTCAGATCTAGGGTCATATGTAAAGAAAACACAGAATAAATTCTTAGGCTATCAAACCAATCAAAAACTTAGTTACTCATCGGAATTGAGTAACTATCTGGATATTCAGTTAAACAATGTTGGTGATCCGTTTCTGTCGGGTAGTTTTAAGCTTAACTCAAAGGTTGCTGAGTGCGCTGTATTGGATTATTTCGCTAAACTTTGGAATGCATCTGACAGTAATAACACCACATTGGGAGAGGGTTATTGGGGCTATGTTTTGTCAATGGGAAGCACTGAAGGAAATTTATATGCTCTGCGTAATGCGCGTGATTATCTGGCCGGAAAAATACTCTGGATTGATCTGAATTCAAACAATCACATTGAACAAGGAAGCTGTCTGGGAGGTAATGATAATTCGCTGACCCCCATACTTTTTTACTCCGAAGATACACATTACTCAATTGATAAAGCGAAAGATCTTTTGGCACTGTCTACTTTTGCTGAAATCGGTGAATCCCGTTATCCGGGGCAATGCCCGATTCCAACGAGTAATGGAAAATGGCCGACAAAAGTGCCATCTCTGCCAACGGGATCAATTGATATCAATAAGCTGAGCATACTGGTAGAGTTTTTTGCATCGCGTGGTTTCCCGATAGTGATAAATTTCAACTATGGCACAACCTTTAAAGGTGCACTTGATGATGTCAGCGGCGCGATTGATTTACTGCTGCCTATACTTGAGAAATATGGTCTCAAAGATAGAACACTTCAAATTACACTGGAAAATGGCACAGTTGTTAAAAGTCCTCGAAATGGATATTGGTTCCACATTGATGCCGCTCTGGGCGGTGTTTATGGCTCATTTATGGAAAAAGCGAGAGAGCAGGGAATCGATATTGGTGCAGGAACGCTTCCTTCATTTGATTTCAGAAATCCAATCCATTCGATTGTGACCAGCGGTCACAAAGAAATGGGGACACCATGGCCGACAGGTGTTTATATGACCAAACAAAAATACCTGTTAAACTTCGCCAATGTGGATTATATCGGCGCTCAGGATTCTACTTTATCGGGTTCGAGAAATGGTTTTTCAGCGCTACTGCTTTGGCATTATCTGGCCAGATATTCTTACAATGACCAGATTGAAAGTATCGTCCATCGACTTAAGATGAGTGAAAGTGTCTATCAGAAATTGCGAGCGTTGGGTGTCGAGCTTGGCCTTGATCTCCACGTACATCGTTCACCCCTTTCCCTTAGCATCCTATTTCGTTGCCCTAACAATGCTATTGTTGATGATTTCTCCCTGTCTACGGAAGCTAAAAATGGCATTAAGTATGCACACCTTTTTGTTATGCAGCATGTGACAGATGAACTCATTAACCAGCTAATAGCGGCATTGCGCCAACCTGATGCTTTTAACAGAGTGAGATCTTTGGATAACCAGGCGCAACTAACTGATATGATTATCTAATTAACCCGAATATATAGACACTGACTTAATTCAAGTAGGCGAGTGAATGCCTCTGACATTGTAATCGCAAGCATATATTCGGTTTCAAAGGGCCTGCTTGGGAAACGGAAAACATCCTACGTAAAGGATGTTTTCTGTACAAAATAATGTAGCGATGCCTGTGAAACATCCCATTCAGGGGCAGCAGACATCGCTCGGATCTTAAATTTTGGTTTGAGTAAAGCACATCAGATATTTTTGAACGTAAATGATGATCAATAAATGAAGAGTTAGTCAGTTTTAGCGTATTAAAATCACATAACCTCTTAATCTTTTCCGGTAGATGAATGTCAAAAAAATCACGGGCATTCTCAGTTTGAGCCATGAATCTTTTGAATGCAGCGTTATGGGGTGTGGGGACTGTCTTTTTACTGTTCATCTACTAAACAGGAAATCGACCAGTATGAGGGTGATATTTTTGTCGGTACTCTTTGGGGGTCAGGCCATTACAGCGTTTAAATAACTCCCTGAAATAACGGGTGTCTTCATAACCCACTTCGTGGCTGATTTCTTCAATGGTTTTTTGTGATTTTTCCAGCCAGTGTTTGGCCTGTGACAACCGTATTTTCTGGATATACTGGATTGGTGTCTGCCCTGTGGCAATTTTGAATCTGCGTTTCATCTGCCGTTCGCAGAGGTGTATTTTACTGGCTAAATCAGCGACGGATAAAATCTCAGAAGGGAAAGCGTGCATCCAATCCTGTAATTTGTGAATGAGCAGGTCAGAATGCTGGCGATAAGGGACAAAACTGACTGAATCATAAGAACTTTTATTTTCACTTTCCCCGAACAGAAAATGTGCGCAATGTTCTCTGGCACATGTGCCATAGAGCAGTTCGACAATATTCATCATGGCGCTGGCTGTGCCATAAGCGCTGGAAATACAGAATCGGTTATTGTCGCAAGTTATTTTTTTATCCATATAAAGAGGAATATGGGGAAACAACGTTTTAAATTCAGCGGAGAAATGGGGGTGAATAGTCGCCCCTGTTTTCAATAGACCAGCTTTGGCCAGCATGAACGTACCTGAACATACGGAAACAATCGGAATATGTTTCTCATCCATGGCCTTAATCCAGTCTATTATTTCCGCTGAACAGTGTTGTGGCTGCCATTCAGGAAAACCCAGTGAGCCGATCAGAATGAGATCAGGATATCCAACCTGATAAAGACTGTTGTGAGACACTGGAGTATATTCAATCAGCAGGTCATGGATTTCATCCATTTTCTGGGAGGAGGGGGAAATAACATGGACATGAGGAGAAGGGCCGCCAACAGTATTGGCGGCGATAGTCAGTATTTCAATTGGCATGGTAACCGAGGTGACTGACGAATGTGAAAAAACCAGAGCCGTAATAGAGATTTGTTTCATAGTCGTATTCTCTTCCTTAAGAACGTCTTACAATGCTGTGTTAATTTCGTTATGAAATTAATTTTAAAATGAAACAATCCATCTATTCAATGAATTTCACATCGTAATAATCACGCTGTTTGTTGATGCCAGAGTTGAGCATAAAGTCCATTTTGTTGTAACAGGTCAGCATGTGAACCGGATTCGATGATTTTTCCCTGGTCTAAAACGAAGATTTTATCTGCATGGCGAAGTGTATTCAGCCGGTGGGCAATGCTGATAATAGTCCTGTTCTGTCGGATCTCATCCATGTTACTCATAATGGCGGCTTCGGATTCATAATCCAGCGCAGATGTCGCTTCATCCAGAATCAGAATTCTGGGGTCATTCAGTAGTGCCCTTGCCAGTGCGATACGTTGTCGTTGGCCGCCTGACAGGTTACAGCCTTTCTCTCCGACCTGATGGGCGAATTTATGGGGAAACTGGTTGATGAAATCGATGGCTCCGGCCAGCGTTGCCGCCCGGTAAAGTTCTTCATCTGTGGCATTGGGTTTACACAGGCGGATATTGTCAGCAATGCTGCCGGAAAACAGAATACTCTCCTGTAGTACTACGCTCATATTGCGCCGCAGTGATACCGGATCAGCAATAGCCAAATCCATGCCATCCACCAGAACCTGACCATGTTGAGGTATATAGAGGCGCTGTAATAAACGGGTCAGGGTACTTTTTCCTGAGCCGGATGGCCCGGTTATACCGATAAACTCCCCAGCACTGATTGCCAGTGACAGGTTAGCCAGTACTTCAGGCGTATCTTCATGATAACGGAAGCGAATATTTTTAAACTCAATCTGTCCGGCCAGTTCAGGAGAAGAAACTAATCCCTGTTTACTGTTTTCCATCGGCTCATCAAGAATGTCGCCAACACGTCTCAGCGCGATCAGGGTATGCTGGAAATCCTGCCATACCTGCGCTAGACGCAGGATCGGCTGAGTGACATGTCCGGCCAGCATATTGAAAGCAATCAGCTCTCCGGGGGAGAGTTCTCCTGCCAGCACACTTTTGACACCCCACCACAATAATAATGCCGCGACAATTTTCTGGATGAGAGCAATTCCTTGCCCGGCGGCAAGCCCGCTTTTCTGGGCGGAAAAACGCCGGATTAACTGTTGGCTCAGTACGCTCTGCCACTGGTGCAGAAAGCGTTTTTCTGTTGCTGTGGTTTTGATGGTCTCAATACCAGTAACGGCTTCAGTCAGGAAACTGGTTGCCTGAGCATCGGCTTCATATTCCGCTGCCACTTTGTGCCGGATAATCGGGCCGACGGTTATCCAGAGCAGAAAATAGAGAACCAGAGAACCTGTCACAATCCACGTCAGCAGGCTGGAGTAATGGAACATCACGCCAAGGAACAGAATAATGAAGATCAGGTCGAGCAATAGCATCAGAGTAGAACCAGTCAGGAACTGGCGGATCTGAGCCATCTCTCTGACACGGGCGATGATCTGCCCTGTCTGACGCTGTTTAAAGTAGGGCAGTGGCAGCCCCACCAGATGACGATAAAGCCGACCGGAGAGTTCTGCATTGATTTGGCTTGCCATATGCCCGAAAACGGTATTACGCATAAATCCGTACAGGGGTTCTGCAATGGCGAGCGCCAGCATTGCCAGACCGAGAACATGCAGGCTGGAAAGACTGCGTCCGACTAATACTTTATCAATGATGTTTTCAAACAATAGCGGTGAAGCCAGTGCAAAAAGCTGTAATACAACAGCCAGCAGGAAAATATCTTTTAACTGTTTTTTCTGCCTGAAAACGGAAGGATAAAACCAGCTAAGACCAAACTTGACATGCTTTTTAGTCAGGTTTTTTTCAGCAACCAGCAGGATCTTATATTGGGTGCACAGCTCATGGACTTTCTGTTCTCCTGTCATAGGGTTGAGAACAGTGAACCGGATTGAATGAGTTGTTGTATTAATACTTTGCAGCACCCACCAGCACTGTTCCAGCTCAATCAGTGCGGGCAGAGGCAGGGTAGCCGCGCTTTCTGCTGACAGTGAATCAAACTTACTGTGCAGCCCGATAGTATCTACTGCTTCCCGTAGCTGCCAGTCTGTCAGCTCAAGGGAATCCAGCCCCAGCGCATGGTGTAATTGTCCGGCATCGGCAACTTTCTGAAATTGTTTTCCCAGCCAGACGACGCACTCAACAGCATGGTTATTGACGTGATTTTCTGTATCAGTACTGTGTATACCCGAAAAAATATCAGCCATGATTATTTTTCCCTCAGCGCTTCGGATTGATATTCCTGAATCGGGCTGAGCAGATAATCAATTACCCTCCGCTGATCGGTTTTGATATCAGCAACAATTGACATTCCTGCCGTAAGTTCAACAGGTTTACCCTCCACCATAATATTGTTCTGATTGAGGCTGATTTGCGCCGGAAATACCAGCCCCAGCCGTTCATCTACTGCGGAATCGCGGGAGACACTCAATAACCGGCCTTCAATAGTGCCGTAGCGCGTATAAGGGAAAGCATCGACTTTTACAGTCACCTGTTGTCCCGAACGGATAAAGCCGACATCTTTGTTCAGGATCTGGATTTCTGCGAGTTGTACATGGTCGTCAGGAACAATCACCATCAGATTCTGCGCCGGTTGCAGCACTGCTCCCAGAGTATGGACACTCAACTGCTGGACGGTTCCTGTCACCGGAGAGCGGATGACGGAAAGATCTTCCCGTTCTTTCATTTTTGACAGTTCCTGTTTCAGAACTGACAGCTGCATATCCGCCTGCTTGATTTTTTCAAACCACTCCCGATTTTTCTGCGTTTTCAGGCTGTTCAGCCGTTCTTCCAGATTCTTGTACTGCGTCATTACAACACCAAGCTCTGCTTTTTGTTGTGTCAGCAGTCGTTCTGTCTCCAGAAGCTCTTTTTCCTGCTCCAGATATTCCACCCGGCTGATAACCTGCTGCTGGCTTAATGTTTTTCTGGCCTGTAAACGCTGGCTGATATTCTGGCGCAGATTACTCAGCGCCTGAATATCATTCCCCTTGGCTTTTTGTGAAGCGAGATTAACATTCATTTCAGCGTAAATATTGGACACTACTGCATCGAATTCCTGCTTCTCATGCTGGTAATGAGTCAGAATTTTTTGCTGGCTGACAACAGATTGCTGCTGAAAAAGTGCTGATGATTTGGGGTCATGATTATCTAACAATGCCTGATAGCGGATCTTTTCTTCGGTTAAATATTCACGCTGTTCAAGCATACGTGCAATGTCCTGATTGACACCGAGTGTATTCAATGTCAGCAATTCTGCACCTTTTTCAACGTGCTGCCCGTTAGTGACATGGATGATAGCCAGTCGGCTCTGTTCATAGGCCTGAATCACCTGTGAACGCCCGGAGACGATCAAACGTCCGGTTGCTGTGGCTTGTACATCCAGTTTTCCCAGATAAGCCCACAACAGAAGTACTAATACGCTGATACTGAGGGCTATTGCGGTATAGCGGGCGAACGGCGAAGGCGGGCGCTGAGACAGTGCCAGATGAGTGGGTAAAAAATCGTAATGTTGCGAAGGGGAACGCAGGCGGTTCAGCCCTTTACGCAAGATGGCCTTAAACATGGGAAGAACCCTCCTGTTCCTGTTTTAGTTCCTGTTGCAACTGCCAGAGCTTTTGATAATGCCCGCCATGCTGCAAAAGTTGCTCATGGCTACCCTGTTCGACGATCTGACCCTGATGCAGCACAATGATCCGGTCGCACTGGCGCACTGTGGACAGCCGGTGCGCGATAGTGATGACCGTTCTGCCCTGAGCGATACCGGCCATATTGGTCTGAATAATTGCCTGTGATTCATCATCCAGCGCGCTGGTGGCTTCATCGAGGATCAAAATCCGCGGGTCAGAGAGCAGGGTTCTGGCAATGGCCAGACGTTGTCGCTGTCCGCCAGACAGGGACTGACCACCTTCTGCGATAACCGTGTCGTAGCCTGACGGCAGTTTAAGAATAAAATCGTGTGCTCCTGCCAGCTTTGCGGCTTCAATGACATCAGACAAAGGGGCATCAGGCCGTGACTGAGCAATATTTTCCTTTACAGTTTTATTGAACAGGAAGTTTTCCTGTAACACGATCCCGGCTTGCTGCCTTAATGATTCCGTATCAAATTGTTGTAACGGAATCCCGTCCAGCGAGATTGAGCCATGTTCCGGGGTATACAGGCGTAATAACAGACGGGCAAGGGTACTTTTCCCGGAGCCGGATGTGCCAACAATGCCAAGGGTTTCTCCTGCCCTGATATTCAGCGTGAAATGGTTAATCGTCGGAGGAATATCGGGCTGATAACGAAAAACGATATCAGAGAATGAAATAGCCCCCGTTAATGTTACCGGCTTCTTATCTGAATCTGATTGTTTTTTAGTAGATTGTCTTTCAGTAGACTGTTTTTCAGTGGATGATTTTTCAACAGACTGTTGCTCTGTTGGTAAACTCAGCATATCTGCCAGCTTATCGACAGCAATCCGGGTACGGATAAACTGCCCCCAGAGCTGCACCAGTTTAGCTAGCGGCTGCTGAGTATGATTGACCATCATATTAAAGGCAATCAACTGACCGATAGTCATATGCAGGGAGAGAACCTCTGATGCACCAAACCAGATAATAACGGCACTGGTGACTTTCTGTAGCAGCATAACCAGATGGCTGGAGCGGTTATCCCATTGCTGAACTTCATAGCCGGTACTTACCATATTGTCAGTCTGGCTATCCCAGCGGCGGATAAAACGTGGCTCTGCTGCGAGGCTTTTCAGCGTCTCCGCGCCTGCAACGGTTTCTGTCAGAAATGAAGTATTAAGTGCCGCATGAGTGAACTGCTTCTCTACCGATTTTTCGAGTTTTGGCGTAACCCACCATGCCAGTAAGGCATAGAAGGGAATGGTAATCAGGAAAATCAGGGTTAACGTACCGGAAAGCAGGCTCATGACATAAATGAAAACAAACATAAACAGCACATCGATGCATAATGTAAACATCGAACCTGTTAAAAATTCCCGGATGGTTTCCAGTTCCCGTACCCGCGTAACAATCGCGCCTACCTGACGAGTTTTGAAAAACAGTAAAGGCAGGCCAAATAAATGCTGAACCAGCTTCAGCCCCAGTTTGATATCAATTCGGTTGGCGGTATGGGAATACTGATATTCGCGCAGTCCCCTCAGGATAACTTCAGTTATTCCGGCGCATATCAGACCGAATACCAATACATCTAATGTGGAGAGCGCCTGATGTACTAATACCTTATCCATCACAACCTGAAAGAATAAGGGAGAAATCAGAGCAAGAATCTGCAAGACGAAAGAAAACAGCAGTATTTCAGACAGATTTTTCTTTTGTCTGATAAATTCGGGAACGAACCAGCGGATATTAAATCGGCTACTGTTTTGTTTTATTTTCAGCCAGTTGCCACTCCATAAATTGATAAAGTCTGCTTTATCTAATATTTCTGGTTTTTCCTGATGGGGTTTTTGTATTAGTACCCGTTGCTCGTCGCATTTTGCTAAAATAAAAGGGTTGCTATTATTATCAAATACAATTGCTGGTAAAGATAATGTATTAATTTTTTTATTTATTGAGCGATTATTCTTAATGGATATATTATGTTCTTTCTTTAATCTATTTAAAGCGGCAGGATAATCATCATTATTATTTATGTTTTTATCAGAGATAACCGATTGCTTGCCATTAGATATCATTATTATTAATTTAATTAATGATAATGTTGTTTTTTCTATTTCATTCATGCATGGAAGTCTATTTGTAACAAAAGTAAAAACTCAAATTAAAGAAACAACCAGAAAAAGAAAATGGTATTTCTCGATGAAATAATTTTAATAAATGTAATGACCGATATTATCTGCTATCATCGGGGATATCGGCGTTGGTTATTGGGACAAAGTTGGGGGAACAAACGGACATTCTAATATTTATATGTTGATTTTCAAGAGCAAATAGATATATTTTCGATCAGAGTGGCTGATGATTTATTTGTTTTTTCTCGGGTTTTATCTGCCATGACAAATTTATGTTGAATTGTATGTATGTTTTAAATCTTCATTCTCATTATTAACTCATGCTGTAATGGTGTTTTTGATACGGTTTAACTAGCTGATTTTATTGCGATCAGTCTATGACAAAAACGAAATTTAATAATAAATGAAATTCTGCTGAATACAGCACTCATTTATCATTTAATTATTCAGATTTAATATGCTGTTAACATTGAGTTAATATTTATTTAATGGATAGTGATATGTCAGAAAAATTTGTTCAAACAATTTCAAGCGTTAATTACAACAAAGGCGTGTTCTCTCTTTATTTTGTTGGTCAGGAGCCTAAGCGGATGGCAAATGGTGTACTGGCAGAAAATGATCAGGAACTGGAGCTGAAACAAGTTATCCATATGCCAGCATCCGGTTTTATGTATATGGTTTCCATGGTGAAAAATATGCTGGAAGATCCGCGTATGGAAGCTGAAATTAATAGGCTGATTACTGCTGGTTTTCTACCGATGCCGGAAATGAACGCAGAAGCAGCGGAAACAAGTGAAAGTGCAGCGCCTGTTGAAGCTGAGCAGCCTGCCAAACCGGCAACGCGGAACGCGAAAAAATCAAAATAAATTCAATATTCCTTATACCCAACGGGTTTCAGGTTGCATCGCGTATGGATTTCAGACTTAAACCTGAAAGAAAAACGGGTATAAAATTCTACCAGATAGTTGCTCTATTATGATGATTACACATCAACAGGCAACACTGACCCAGACTGAAATACAGGCTATCATTGGTGGGGTAATGTTACTTTGCCAGCATTCCCCTCTGCATCGCCGTTATTTAGTTGCCGAGTGGCAACAACGTATCTTACCGTCATTTCAGCTCAATCAGTTTTGCTATTACGAAGATGAACACCAACGCCCAGTTGCTTTTTGTAATTGGGCTTTTTTGTCTGACAGCAGTCGGGCTGCAATTCTTTCCGGTGAAAGGGAAATAGTGCATGAAGACTGGCGCTCTGGTCAGCATATCTTTTTTCCAGAAATGATCGCGCCGTTCGGACATGCAAATGATATTGCCCGGGATTTGCGCCGACGTGTATTTGCCGGCTGGAAAGGGCGCAAAGCCTGTACTGTCCGGGGCATTCTGGATGCTAAAAATGACCGCTGTATCCGCCGGATACAGTGGTTTACTGTTTAATTTCTTGCCCAACACCAGGAATATTTATGGGAAAATCATCTAACCGAAGTACGGAATACTTCTTTACCGGTAGATATGAGGATGATAATGACGGTAACACGATACACGCGATAGGCGTTGGTGGCGTCATTAATGCTTATGGCGGTAATGATTATATTGTCGTCGGGTCAATCGGTGCCACCGTCAATACAACATGGGGGCATGACACGGTTGTCGGGGGTGCCGGTTATCTGAACATCAATGATACCAGTGGCTCTCTGACGGTCAAAGGCGGGTCAGGGTATACCGCCATCAATAAAACTCATAATGGTACGATAGAGTTTGCCGGTGTAGCCGGTGGACTGAACATCAATCACACCGGTGATAACGGTGCTGTCAATTACTCAGGTGTTTCCGGTTATAACGGTATCACCCGCAAAGGTGTACAAGGTGATATCCGGTTTCAGGGAGCCGGTGGTTATAACAGCCTGTATTCTGATGTTGAACAGGGGAATATCCACTTTGCCGGAGCTGGCGGGTATAACCGGATTATCCGTAAAGGCGCTGATAGTGATTTGAGCGGCGAAGGAATAGAGTATGCGGATGCCAAAGAGATTATCCTGAAAAGTGCAACCATGCATGGCTCATGGATTGACAACGATAGTCAGGTGTCAGGCATCAAGTCAGCACGGGAGCCGAATACTTACCTGTTTGCCTTTGCTGACAGCACTTATACGAAAATTCATAAAATCCGGCTCCTCAATGATCCGGTAACCGGAAAACTGACTTACCATTCAACCGCTTGGTATAAAGAAGGTAATCACCTCAAAGGACTGGAAAAACAGGACATCACTGAACAGAACGGTTTTGTGGATGTGGGTATTGATGGAGCATATACCCTGTCAAACCTGATTGTAGAACACAAACAAGCCGCCACGATTCAGGCAGTACAACAAAAACTGACAGAAAATGAATGGATGACGTATGGCAGCGGTTTGCGCATTAAGGCAGACGATGTCATTTTGTCAGATGCCAGAATGGGCGGTTATGCTGTTTATCGGGATGGCACAACTGTTGATGTAAAAGCCGTTAAATCTCATCGCACACCAAATACCTATGTGTATGCCAAAAAACTGGGAATTCACACTAAAATTGTTGTGGTTGAGCTGAAAAACGATCCTGAAACCGGAATACTGCAATACATTGCACGTCCTTGGTATAAGGAAGGAGACCATACGACTGGTCTGGCTGATAAAATCATCTCAGAACGTTATGGCTATCACCCTATGGGCACAGGGGCATACTCACTGAGTGAACTCCATTACAGCGCCAGAGTGATACAGACAACAACTGATCGAGTTGCCGGAACATATGAATACAGTGATCAGCCACTGTTTCCGGTCACTGAGCGTCGTGAAACTTCAGGCGATGTCCGTTTTGAAGGTGCCGGTGGCGGTAACGTTGTCAAATCCAATGTCACAAAAGGCAATGTCTATTTTAGTGGGGCAGGTATTGCCAATGTTATCGAGCATACGTCTGAATTCGGCAACACGGAATTTAACGGTGCCGGTGGTGCAAACGTTATCATCAAAAAAGGCAAAGAAGGCAATTTAACATTTAATGGTGCCGGGGTTGCCAACGTACTTCTTCATCAGGGCAAGCGCGGGGATATGGAAGTCAATGCCGGTGGCGCGGCTAACGTGCTGGTTCGTGTCGGTGACGGCCGTTATCTTGCCCATCTTCTGGCTGTCGGGAATATCTCCATCCACAAAGGGAATGGTGACAGCCGCATCTCAATGGGCGGTGGCTTCAATACTCACACTCAGATGGGGCACGGAGATGCCGTCTGGTCTGGTGTTGGCGGAGCCAATGTGCTGACCAGCATAGGACAGGGGAAAGTTTCTGCTGTTCTGGCTGGTGGTGCCAATATCCTGACTAAAATGGGGAAAGGCGATCTGGCAGCCGGTCTGCTCGGTGGTGCCAATATTATTACCCATATCAGCGACAGCTCAGACGATACAGCATCTGATAAAACAATACGTGATAAAACAATTCATTATAAAACAACAGCTATTGCGTTGGGTGGTGCTAACGTTCTGACCAAAAAGGGCAAGGGTGATCTGCTATCTGTTATGGGAGGTGGTGCCAACGTCCTGACACATATCGGGAATGGAGCCACTTCCGGCGTTCTGTTAGGCGGAGCGAATATCCTGACTAAAGTCGGTGATGGTGATACTACCGGTATTATGCTGGGGCTGGGTAATGTCCTGACTCATGTCGGCGATGGACAAACGCTGGGCGTAATGGCGGCGGCAGGTAATATCTTCACCAAAGTCGGTGATGGTGAAACCCTTGCTGCTATGCTGGCATTCGGCAATCTCTTTACCCATGTCGGAGATGGGAATACGTATGCACTGATGGCGGGTGGCGGCAATATCTTCACTAAAGTGGGGGATGGCAATGCGCTGGCGCTGATGCTGGCATTCGGCAATGTCTTCACTCATGTTGGTGATGGCCTGAGTGTCGCCCTGATGATTGCCAAAGGTAACATCGCGACTAAAGCCGGTAACGGTGATGCCCTTGCTGCTATGGTCGGCAAAGGGAATATTTTTACTCAGATCGGCCATGGTTCTACCTTTGCAGCTATGATTGGCGGTGCCAACATTCTGACCAAAGTCGGTAATGATTTGACTGCGGCTTTAATGATAGGCAAGGCTAACATTTATACCCATGTCGGAGAAGGAACCAGCATCGGCCTGTTGAGCGGTACGGCTAACATCATGACTAAAGTCGGTGATGGCACAACACTGGCTGCGATGTTTGGTAAGGCTAATATCATGACGCATGTCGGCAATGGCATGACGGGAGTGTTGGCGCAGGGTAAAGCGAATATCGTGACAAAAGTCGGTAACGGCTTTATGGGCGTTGTGGCGGCTTCGGAAGCCAACGTGGTGACACATATCGGTGAAGGAACAACCGCCGCCCTGCTGAACAGCAAAGGCAATATCCTGACCAAAGTAGGCGATGGAACGGCTGTCGGCCTGCTGATTTCTAAAATAGGCAACATCATGACCCATATTGGTGATGGTGCTACTGTCGGGTTTGCCAAAGGCGAAGCTAACATCATCACTAAAGTTGGCGATGGTACAGGCGTAAATGCAGTCTGGGGCAAAGCCAATATTCTGACGCATTATGGTGACGGAGATCGCTATAACTTTGCCAAAGGTGAAGCGAATATCATCACTAAAGTGGGGGATGGTCAGGAAACTACCGTTGTTCAGGGACAGGCCAATATTATTACCCATATCGGCAACGGTGATGATTACACCGGTACATGGGGTAAAGCAAATGTCATCACTAAAGTCGGTAACGGACGCAATGTTGTGCTGGCTAAAGGGGATGCCAATATCGTGACTCAGGTCGGTGAAGGGGACAGCTTCAACGCATTATGGAGTCAGGGTAATGTTGTTACCAAAGTGGGTGATGGTATTCAGGCAACGGTTGCTAAAGGTAAAGGCAATATCACCACAACAGTCGGCAACGGTCTGAGTGTTACTGCCGTTCACGGTGATTTGAACGTGAATACCAAAGTGGGTGACGGTGTCTCTGTCAACGTGGCATGGGGTAAATACAACGTTAACACCAGAGTCGGTGACGGCCTGAATATCTCTGTTATGAAAGGGACGGGCAATGCCAATATCCGCGTGGGCGACGGGCTGAACATCAATGCCTCTTATGCGCGGAATAATGTGGCTGTTCAGGTGGGTAATGGTGACTTTTACAGTCTGGCCGTGGCAGCAAGTAATACTGAGAGCAATAAACTGGGGGCGCTGTTTGATAACGTCAAACAGACACTGCTTGGCTCAGCAGGCAGCCAGGCCATCAGCTATCTGGTTAACGGCGATGAGGCCCACACATCAGGAACCCACAAAGGACGCGGAGCGATTGATCTGCCGGAAGTGTCTTCTCTGGACGGTTTCAGGCTGACAGAAGTGGATGAAGTGACTTCTGAACTGCAAGACAATCTGCAAAGTGCGGTGTCGGCAGTGGATACCCCGGACATTGATGCTATCCAGCGCAGCCTCAGTCATGAAGAGTCGCAGCACCACGATATTGCTGAGCATGTCAGTCAGGATCAGGCGGCACGGAATGCGTTGCAGGACAAAGAAAAGGCAGAAGCTGATCGTCATCGTCTGGAGCAGGAAAAAGAAAAACAGTTGGCGGCGATTTCCGGCACACAATCACAACTGGAAAAGACCGATTTGACTGCGCTGAATGCCAATGGTGAGTCGCAGCGTGAAGCTATTAATGATGAAGCCCGCTCGGTCACACAAGAGTTGATGACAAAAACAAAAGGATTGGAAGCGCTGGCTGATCTTAACGCACACCATGGGCAATCCGGTCAGCAGTGGCGTGATCAGTTTGCCGACGGTTTATTGGGCAATATCCAGACGCATCTGGACAGTGCTAAAGAGACAGCACAGCAACAACTGGAACATGTTCAGCAGGCCTCTTCGCAACGTCTGGGAGAAGTTAAGGATGCTGTTGCCAAATCTGAATCGGGTGCCACCGAAGGAGATCAGCATCGTCAGCACGCCATGCAGAAGATTGATGATGCTCATACTGATATTGAATTCAGGGAGCAGAAAGCTATTGCGCATATGAGGCAGGCAGAGCAGGCCGCCCGTGACGGAAAATCCGCTGCACAGAAAGCAGAACAACGGGGCCAGCGTGCGGTATCGGCAGCAGAGATAAAAACAGCACAAGTGCAGTCAGATGCCAACAGCGCAAAACTGGATGGTAATCAACTGCCGGATCGTGAAAAAACGGCAGGAAGCGGGTTATCAGGTCAGGCTCCTGCCTATACTGAATTTCCTGCTGAACATCATGCCGGGGAAAACGATACCGGAGAAACCCGTTCTCCTGCCGATTTTGGCACTGATGTACAGACAGAAGACGAATTCGGGCTGGAACTGCAATATCTGGAAGAAGATCTGGGTGAGCTGGTGAATGCAAAATCGGCACTGGATCGTTTACAGATTAATGCGGGCATACGTACCAGAAAGCAGCATATAAATCTGGATCATCATAATACGGAAGCCACCCATAATCCGGGCATAGCGCAAACCCCTGCCGCTCCTGATCTCAGTGGGCTGACCGCGCTGGGCGCAAGCCAGCCGGAGCAGACTGATACGCCTGAACATTCCGATGCGGCACTCAGGGCACAGAAAGTCGCTAATATTTATCAGTGGCTGGACAGTGATAATAACCTCACAACCGAAACTTATATTCCGGTGCCGGGTTTCGAACGTGTGGATGCGGATATTCCCGACACGCTGAGACAAAAAATGGTGACCTTCGTCGAAGGCTACCTGAATGGCACAGAAAACAGTATTCCGAAAGCGCAGAGAACTTCACTGGCAAAACTGTTCGTTGATGCCACCGTTGATTATAACTGGGATAAGCGGGTCGAATTTGTTTCAAAGCTGGAACACTATGGCTATAGTTTTGCGCCTGTACATGGCGATAAAAGCATTGTCTCATTCTGGTCGGGCAGAAATTTCAAACAGTACCGTAATATTCTTGATGCCGCCCAGACAGATGGCAGAAAGGTTGTTTACGATATTGATGTGAAAGGTAACGCTTTTGCGATAGAGCTGAACAAGATGCTGACGCGCTGGGGTGACATGTTCCTTGACCCGGATATTGCCGAGCAGAATGCACTGAAATCAGTGATTAACGCATCGGCACGGAGTAATACGGGTTTCTGGAGCTCCCTGTATGCCACCGGCTCGCGTGATGATGTTTATGTTATCGCAGAAGGTGGTCTGCGTTTAGGTAACTATTTCTGGAATGTTGAACTGCCGGTATTGCGTCAGTTGCAGCGTGAAGGGTTAGTAGGTGAAATCCGTCTGCTGGATAAAGCAGCTAAAGAATATCAGGGAGTATCACCTGAGAATATCGGCCGCAGGCTGACGGATGCAGGCGTTTCTGTCAAAGCCCGTTTTGATTCACTCAGCTTTGAAGAGCAGGAAAGGCGGCTTGCCCTGAACCCTACCGATTATAAGCCGGATACGCTGATTGATCTGGATATTAAAACCAGTGCCATTGACACCCTGCTGAATCAGGCTCTGCCATTTTACGGGCTGCGCACTGAACGCAACCTGTTGGTACGTGAATCGGATGATTACAATGGTTTTGAAATCCGTCCGTGGCCGGGCAGAAGCAATGATGGTTCTGAAATCATCGGCTTCAAAAACATTATTGTGGAAGACACGGAGAATACTGAACAGACTAAAGCCATCGAACGCTTTATCCTCGCTAACTATGATAATTACCAACAACTGCCCGATACGCTGTATCTGGTGGAAGACCGTATTGTTTCCCATGATAACGGACGCACCCGTATTCTGGCTGAAAAAACAGACGGTAGCTGGCGTTATAAACCGAAAACTGAGCTGATGTCTGCGGATGAATTACAGCAAGCCGCATATGTTAAAGGCAAGATCCGTGGAGAGAGTTATCAGCGTGTATTGGATGCGCTTACAGATTATCAAAACGGGCTGGAAAACAGCCGGGACTACGATCTGGAGGCAATTGAAAAACTGTCCGGCCTGCGTCATCAGGTGGAAGGTTATCTTCTGGGGCATCCTGATTCGGCGCGTGTGCCAGCGCTGAAAAACCTGCTGTCACAAATTCAGGTACGTCTGGACGAAACACTGGCGATTGCCGAGTCCGCAGTGGAAAGCAGCGCGAAAGGCAGCTTCAGTGATTTGTACGCCAAACTGGGTAATGCCAGCCTGAAAGAGTCTAAACATCTTTATATTGATGAGCAGGGAAATCTCGTTACCCGCGGCAAATCCAATATTCAGATCAATGTCAAAGCAGAGCGTGCGGAAAAGGCGCTTGAGCAGATAAGAGCCTCTGTTGCCAAAGAGTATGGTCAGTCCGTGGCAGAAGCGGTTTTCTCAGACTTAACTTCTCGTGATTTGGCGAAAGATGGTAAAGGGATTGATGTCGCCGGTCTGAAAAAGGTACATAAGGCCATTGAACAGCAACTGTCTCCCGTCAGTGCCACGCTGTTTATCTGGAAACCCAGTGATCACAGCAGATTGGGACATGCAGCCCTGCAAATCGGGCACGGGCGTATTGAAATCAGTGCAGAAAATGCGGCCGAATTCAATGAGAAAAACTATGTCAGCTGGTGGCCGAAAGGCGGAAAATCAACCAATGTCTGGCGTATTTTTGATGTCTCCACCGAAGAACATCCTGATGTAAAGCTGCGCTGGCGTGATCTTAGCCAGCCAGCGGGACAAAATGATGCACTGGCGCTGGACGTTGCTTCTGAAGAAAAAGATAACTTTGGTCTGCACGATGGTGCACGTAAGCTGGAACGGTTTATTGAAAAATTACAGACGGCAAAAGGTGTTGATGCGAGATTTGAAGAGATCAGCGAAGGCTTTGCTATGGCAGCCCTTGCAAATCCTAATCTACTGAAATCTGTCGGTGTACCTGAGCATATCTCCCGTCCGTTTATGCAGCAATGGGAAGACAGCAGCATGGATATGCTTGAAGTGGGTAAAAACTTTGCGGAAGCATTACGGACAGCGGCAAAACAGCAGACACCAGAACGGATTGAAAAACGTATTGCTCAGGTGATCAGCCAGTTTGCAGAGAGTGAACTGAGAAATATTAAGGACTTCAAAGCCAGTGAGCCGGATCAGGGGCGTGTCTTCCGTATTAATCTGGCGGGATTAGACGTGGCAGCAATGCAGGCTGAGTGGCATAAAATCAGCCAGAATCCTGATGCCCGTTATCAACTGTTAACCGGTAACTGTTCAAGCACTGTTGCCCGGGTACTTAAAGCGGGTGGTGCGGACCAGATTATCGGGCATAAAAGGCAGCCTCATTTTGGTATCTGGACACCAACCGAACTGTTCAATTATGCACAGGCATTGCAGGAAGCACAGGCAGAAAGCACGGCCAGAAAGGCAAATCGCCGGAAACATGCTGAGGGTGAGGTAAAAATACCGCTGGGTGAAAATGTCCAGTTGGATAGTACTCCGGCAAATAATACGGAGGCAGATGCTGAACACCGGGTTCAGAATCAGCCTGTCGGGGAATGGGAAACCGTGACGGTTAAACCACAGGCTGAAGGCGGGGAAAGCCGCTTTAGCGGTCAGGTGATTATTCAGACTGAAAACGATCCTGTTGCTGCACGGGCCGCTGCTGATCTGGCGGGTAAACATCCCGACAGCAGTGTCATTGTTCAACTTGATACTAACGGTCAGTATCGTGTGGTTTACGGTGAACCGGCTCAACTGTCCGGTAAGTTACGCTGGCAGATAGTCGGGCACGGGCGTGATGAAGCAGTCTCAAACCTGACCCGCATGGGAGGATACAGTGCGGATGAACTGGCACAGAAGCTGAAACAGTTCAGAGCAGATTTCACGCAGGCAGGTACTCCTGAACATATCAGTCTTGTCGGTTGTTCATTGATCCGTGATGACAAACGTGATGGTTTTGCCCGCCGCTTTATTTCGGCTCTTGACAGTCAGGGACTGCGCACTACCGTATCCGCGCGTAGCAGTGATGTTGCAGTAGACAGCAGCGGGCGAAAATATACCCGCGATGCGCAGGAGCAGTGGATTCATAAGCTGGTGGACAGCAAGGTTGTACTGGGCTGGAATGAGAAAGGGGAAGTAGAGTCATATTCCGAACGTATCCGTCATGGTATCTCTGAAAACAGTATCAGCCTGTCCCGTGTGGGGCGCACTGGTGCGGAGACCGAAACGAAAGGCGCTATTGCTGAAAATACCGCAACATTCCATGCACCTGTGCAAGATGAGAAACAACCTGAAAAACAGAAAAATAATCTCACTGATGAGATGGCTTCTGACCGGAAGCTGAGTTATTCCGGCAATATTCAGGTGCAGGTTGGTGATGGTGAATTTACTGCTGTCAATTGGGGAACCACAAATGTGGGGATCAAAGTCGGTACAGGTGGTTTCAAATCGCTGGCTTTCGGTGATAACAATGTGATGGTTCACATTGGCAACGGAGACAGCAGGCACAGTGTTGATATTGCCGGTTATCAGGCATTTGAAGGTGCACAGTTATTTGTGGGGAATCGTAACGTCAGTTTCAATCTGGGGCGCAGTAATGATCTGATTGTGATGCTGGAAAAATCCATTCCGACCCCGCCATTAATCAATCCATTTGATGGTGCTGCGCGTATTTCTGCTGTATTGCAGAACATTTCTGCAAAAACGACAACATCACAAACTGTTTCATCACAAACTGCGCCGGGTCTGTCTGGTTCAGCCGACTGGCTGACAGCGCAGGAGCAGCAATGGACACTGGAGGGAGCGAAGAAATACGTCAGCGATTTATCCGGCATCGATCTGACCAGTAGCGTCAGATATGAAACTCTGACGGAACTGAATACAGAGAATGATCGTAGCAGCCGCGGCCTGAAAAGTGATCTAGAAAGTAGCCTGAACAAGAAATATAACCAATGGCTGGGAGGGAAAGGCAATAAACCTGAATCAGGTAGTCTTAGTCGGGCGGATAAATTCCGGCAGGCAAATGAGAAACTGGCCTTCAATTTTGCCATTGGCGGGCAGGGTGCGGATATTCAGGTGACAACCGGTAACTGGAATTTCATGTTTGGTGACAATATTCAGTCCATACTGGATACCAATCTGGGTTCACTGTTCGGCCTGATGACACAGGAATACACAGCCACAGGTATGGCAAAAACGACGTTTACGTTCAGCCCGACAGATTTGCCACGTCAGATTAAAAATAAGCTGCTGGGGAATCTTGCCGGAGTCAGTGCAGAGACCACACTGGCGGATATTTTTGCTGTTGATTACACATCGGATGGACGTATTGTTTCCCGTAACGGTATTTCTGAAGCCAATCAGCCGGCAGATGGCATTGCTATTCTGCGGGAAATGCTGGAGATCATCGGGGAATTCAGTGGTGATCAACTACAGTCGTTCACCGATCCGGAAAAATTGCTCAATGGTCTGAAAGCAGGATTGAACACGGGCACTGATGGCATTCAATCTTTTGCGGAAAGTCACGGATTGAAAGCGAAAACACCGGATGAAATTCCAGAAGATAATTCCCCTCTGAATGAAAATGCTAAACAGGCGGAGAACATTGAAGGGGAGCAGCCTGAACGAGCATTCGGATTTAATGCACTGAACCTGCCAAACCTGTTTGCAACTCTGTTTAGTCAGGGTAAACAGGCAGAAATGCAATCTCTGGTGACCAATCTGAAAGAAAACCTGACGACAGATTTGCTGAATATGCAGGATAAAACATTTGATTTTCTGCGTAACAGCGGGCATCTGCAAGGTGATGGTGATATTCATGTCTCTCTCGGTAACTACAACTTTAACTGGGGAGGAGATGGTAAAGATTTGGGTGCATATCTGGGGGATAACAATAACTTCTGGGGAGGGCGTGGTGATGATGTTTTTTACTCGGTAGGTACCTCTAATATCTTTGCTGGTGGAGAAGGTAATGACATCGGCGTTCTGATGGGGCGTGAAAATATGATGTTCGGCGGTGCAGGCGATGACATTGCTGTACTGGCGGGACGCATTAACTACGCCTATATGGGGGACGGTGATGATCAGGTTTTTGCTTTCGGTGAAGGCGGAATGATTGAAGGTGGTAAAGGCAGTGACTATATCGTGGCTTCCGGTAACTTTAACCGAGTTAGTGCCGGTGAAGATCAGGATTATGTTGTCACCATCGGTAATAACAATCAGGTAGATCTGGGTTCGGGGGATGATTTTGCAACCGTATTCGGCAACTATAATCGGATCGATGGCAATACAGGTCGTAACGCCATTAAGCTGATGGGTTATCACGCGGTGATCAACGGCGGGACAGGTAATGATCATCTGATTGCAGATGTCGTTTCCAAATTCAGCCGCTTTAACGGCGGTGAAGGGAATGATCTGCTGGTGCTGGGAGGCTATCAGAACCGCTTCAAGGGTGGCTCCGGGGTCAATAGTTTTGTCGTCAGTGGTGATGTTATTGAGAACGTTGTTGAGGATATTAAAGCCACCGATAAAATAATCTTCAATAACCTGAACTGGCAAAACCTGTGGTTCCGGCGCAGCGGCTATGATCTGGTATTGCTGACAAATCGCAGTATTCAGGATAAATCGCTACAAGGGCAGTTTGAAGCTGTGGGGTCTGTGACTTTCACGAATTACTTTAATGGCAATCGTGCAGATATCATCACCCAGATGGAGGATAAAAGTACACAGGATGAACACGGATATACCGCACTCTCAGCTAATGCTGTAGATACTTTAGTGCAGGCGATGAGTGGGTTTTCACCTGAGATTGGTAACAATGGTTTTATTGACTTGCCGGATAGCCGGACAACATCCGCTATTATTACCGCCTGGGCTGATACTATGACCGGGAAATTCAAGTCGGCCTGATGGCAGACAGGATTTTACTGTTCAGATGTTCTGATGAATAAAAAACTGGCTCACGCTAGTGAGCCAGTTTATAGGATTTTGTTTCCTGGGTTATCATAGTGCTGTTTAGTTTTTTCGAGACAGAGCGAAATTACCTTCAACTGTATGGTCAGGGTTATTATATGTACCACCAAAACCACTGCCTCCCTCAGTAAATTCACCACCGAGGACAGAACCATGTACTAATCCTGAGCTTGATGTCCCAGTTGCTGTAATTTTAATTGGTTGAAGGTAAGGCTGGTCAATTGGGGAGTTGGACATAGTCTTTACGGTGTCTGATATGTGGGATTCATAGTTGCCCCCCTTATCCAGGTAGCCTTCGAAGCCGATACTGTTATCCTTATGAAACGTAATATCTATATACATATCCAAGGCTACTTTACCTGTATCATGGAGAGCCTTACCTTCATAGTGATGCGGCACGTCATGTGCCAATGTGAGTTTACTCGGGTCATTTTGTATACTTTGAGCTCGATACATGTGACCGCCAATGCTACCTATAAGAATTGTTCCATCTTTGTTGGTATATCTCTTATCTTTACTGTTTAAATCCTCTTTACCATTTACCAGAACATACTTATCTTTCAATCCATTAGCATCTATCATAACGTATACATAATCGGATAAGGATTTTCCTGTCGCATCAGGATTAGGATCTCCACCAGGCGGACCATCAATATTTGAAAATCCGGTATACTCATTCAGAGAAGGGTTTGTCCTGTCACCCGCAGGAGGTCTTAAAAAATTCTTGTAAAGCGTTAGCGTATTCTTCTCTGTTCTTTCTGGTGGTGTTACTTTTCCAGGATGGTTTGTAAGATTATATCTATTTCCTCCCCCTTTAGAACAGGCTGTAACAGAAAGAACCAAAGCGAGAACTAAAAATATTTTAGACTTCGTGTTCATATAATGACTCCAATTTTTTTAAAAAAAAACTAAGGAGATACTGTTAATATTAAGTTTAAGTTAGATTTATTTTTTTTCAAATCAAAAAGAAAACAATTTTTTATAATTAAATCAATTGCATGGTTTGGTTGTGGGAAACTTTATCAAAAATTAATTCTGAATTTGACCTCTTTTCAAAACGAAAATAAAATATCAGAGTAATCGGAATTGCTATAGCTATAGCAATTTATTTTGTTAAATAAACTCGTATTTATCTGAATATCTATGTATTCTTATGGTGATTAAAAATCACTCCTGAACTCAAGAGAAATATCTTTGTCAGTATAAGAATAATAAGGATGGTTGCTTTTGTTTTTGTTATAAGAAAAAGATATTCTCGGGTAAATGCCAAATAAATTAATACTTCTGTTTGAGAGTGAAAGGGAGACGGAGTCAGTAATATCCTCTCGTTTAACCCTAAATGAATCAAGGCTTTTTGTTTTATAATTTGTTTTCATTTTATCATAATTTAATTCTACCAGGTAATCATCTAAAAACAGTTTTCTTATCAGGAAGCCAACGCCTTGAACATGATAACTATCCCATCTGTACTCTCTGTTAATTACTCTATAATTTCCGGATAAAGACAGATATAAATCATTAAATGGCAAAAATATCAATGAACTGTTAATGAGATTAATATCTCCATTTAAATCTTTATTTCTATTATAGGTATAATATTCGTTTTTATTTTCATAGAAAATTGTATGTTTGAATTTGTCATTAAAGCTTGTTAACTTAAATAAGTCAAATCCAATGGCATCATAAAAAGAGTGAAAGCCTGTTTCGCTATTTGATACGCCACCACCATAAAATGCTTTTGTATAAAAAGGTTTTAAAAAGAAGTAATTATAATAATCCTCAAATCCGATTTTATTGCCTATTTTAGTCGTTAATTGGTCATATCTTTTTTCTTTCAGGTATCTTATGCCATAAACATCAACATCAAGTTCAGAGAATAAGCCAGAATCAAAAAAAATTTTTTTACTGATGCCTGCGTTGTAAGATAACCCTATGTCTTTTACGTTAAGGTATTGTTTATTTGGACGAATTTCAGATGTAAAATTGTTACTCATTTTAGTAATATTTGTATCTCTCTGAAATGAGAAATTCACATAGGAATTAGCTTCTTTTTTATCTTCAATGTACTTTAAATAATCATTTATGTTCTTCTTTTCCTGTTCATCATTAGCGTTAACGAGTAAATTATTGAAGACTTTTTCAGATTGATTATATTGTTTATTGAGTAAGTAAAGTATAGCTAAGTCAAATTTAATGGTTTGGCTGTCATAGTTATTGAGGATGGTTTCTAACTTCTTGATAGCTTTCTGGTACTCTCTTTTTTTCATGAGGACTTTCGCTTCAGCCCAAAGAATCAGGTAAGGGTCCTGACTGTGTGATTTTTTATAAAGATTAAGTATTTTCTCCAGGTCATCATGTTGCTGATAAATTAAAGAGAAAATCAACCTTTCAAGCAATTTAGGTTGTCTTATTATCTCATCCTCCGAATAGACATTCGGGTTATTTTCTGTTTCTTTGGCTATTACGGTGCTACTTATAGGCAGAAGCAGGGCAGTAACACCAATCATAAGGATAGATTTAATTTTTTTCATGGAGTATTAGGCTGCAATAATAGAATATTAAAGGGTGATGAAATTACCCTAGCCGTAGATGCAATTATTCACTGAGTTAGCGGTGGGCCAAACATCTGATACCGGAATGTGGCGTTTTCCTTCTTTAAGGTGGCCTGTAACAAAAAAGCGCAAAGAAGTAGATGAGATGATTTTGGTTTTTATATTCTTCATACAATTACCCTAACCTGTTTTTTTAATTAAGGAGACATTTTTAAGCTTAATTTAAAAAAAATTTTTTTCAAACAAAGATGAAAAATACACAAAGTACATGTCTGTTTTCAATGCAGATAAGGATATTACAGGCCGCTATAACTCGCGGCAGTAATATGATGGTACTATTATGAAATTCATATAATAAATGAAATTATTTATATGGGTGATAACTTTTATTAACGGATAATCATCTCCTGTAGAGGTATTCAGCCACAGGTTTTGGCTTTGTCTTAGCGGCCTTAATGGGATTATTGGGACTCGCTATAGTGGTTAAACGGACTTTGTCTCTGCTAAGTGTTGATTTTAAATGTTAATTTGAGATATTTTACTTTTAAATGATAAATTCACCATTCTTTATTCTGGTTATTATCAATTATTGAATTAGAGCTTATCCTGTCAGTTAGGCTCTGCATAAATTGATACAACTAAATGCGATTAATTATTAATCGATATATAAATATTTTAAAATCTATTTACGGTATTTAGTTGTATGTCTGAAAAATTTGTTCAAACCATTTCCAGTGTCAATTATAACAAAGGCGTGTTCTCCCTTTACTTTGTCGGGCAAGAACCTAATAAAATGGCCAATGGTGTATTGGCTGAAAACGATCAGGAGCTGGAATTAAAACAGGTTATTCATATGCCTGCTTCTGGTTTTATGTATATGGTTTCCATGGTGAAGAATATGCTGGAAGATCCGCGTATGGAAGCTGAAATCAATAAATTAATTACTGCTGGATTTCTCGCTGTTCCTTCTGAGACTGAAAGTCAATAAGTGGCTGTCGGGTCTTTATTCATTTTTTTAATTTAACCTGTTTTATTAACACTGAGATAAACATCAACGCCCAGTTGCTTTTTGTGATTGGGCGTTTTTGTCTTTAATTTTGGCATTTAATTTAGAGATTGAGTTATGGGAAAACCGTTCTGGCGAAGTGTTGAATACTTTTTTACAGGAAACTACACCGCTGATGATGGTGATAATAATATTGTTGCTATCGGATTTGGCGGTCAAATTCATGCTTATGGCGGTAATGATCATATTACGCTGGGTTCAGTTGCTGCATTGGTTTATACCGGTTCAGGCAATGATACCGTTGTCGGGGGGGCTGCCTACCTGAAAATCAGTGATACCAGCGGTAACCTGAGTGTAAAAGGTGCCGCAGGATATGCAGAAATCAATAAAGAAAAAGAGGGAACTATCTCTTTCGCTGGCGCTGCGGGTGGTGCGGTTATTCAGCATGACGGTCGCTCCGGTAATATACATTATTCGGGTGCTGCCGCTTATAACAATTTATATCGTCGCGGGCACAGTGGCGATATCACATTTAAGGGTGCGGGTGGATATAACCATCTCTATTCAGATGTAGTCAACGGCAATATTCATTTTATGGGAGCGGGTGGCTATAACCAAATCACCCGTAAAGGCGTCGATGATAACTTCGGCGGCGAAGGTATGGCCTATGCAAAAGCTGAAGATATTGTGCTTACAACGGCAATGCTGGCAGGCAACTGGATTCAGAACCACCAGAAAGTGGCTGCTGTTAAATCAGCACGGGAAACGAATACTCATATCTTTGCACTTGTTGATGGAAATTTTACTAAATTAAACAAGCTGCACCTGAGTAATGATCCCCAAACCGGCAGGCTGAAATATTTCATCACATCGTGGTACAAAGAAGGCAATCACCTTAAGAATCTGGAATCTCAGGATATCTCTGAAAGTAATGGTTTCCAGATTATCAACCTTGATAGTGCTTATACCTTGTCCGACCTGAAGGCTGAACACCATCAGGCATTTACGATACATGCCATAGAGAAAAAACTGCCAGAAAATGAGTGGGTCACTTATGCTGATGGTGTTCAGATCGCCGCAGAAAATATTACGTTGTCCGATGCCAAAATGGGGGGATATGCCATCTCAACTGATGGCTCAACGGTTGATGTAAAACCGGTGAAATCCAACCGGATGGCAAATACTTATCTGTATGCCAAAGTATTGGGGGAATATACCAAGGTTGTAGTTGTGCAACTGAAGAACGATCCTGAAACGGGAAAGCTGAAATATATCGCTACACCGTGGTACAAAGCCGGTGATCAGACGGGCGTAATGGCTGATCAATTTGTTGGCCCTAACTACGGTTATTCCTCTTTAGGCAAAGGCAGTTATACACTGAGTGATGTTAATTACAGTGTGAATACTGTCAGGGTCACATCTGAAACGATTACTGATGCGAGTAGTGCCTTTGAACAGGCATTATTTGCCTCTGATGCAATAAAAAATGACAGTAGCGGTGATGTCCGCTTTGAGGGAGCCGGTGGCGGCAATGTGATTAAATCCAACGTCGCCCGGGGAAATGTTTATTTTAAGGGCGCGGGCATTGCCAATGTTATTTTACATAACTCAGAAATCGGTGACACGGAATTCAGTGGGGCTGGTGCCGCCAACGTTGTTTTTAAGAAAGGCAGAAAAGGCCACCTGAATTTCAGAGGAGCCGGTATTGCCAATGTTATTACCCATATCAGCAGCACTCATCAGGTACGCAATCCATCAGCGGACTCCCAGAGTGGCAATACGCATGTTATCGCTTTGGGTGGGGCGAATGTCCTGACCCGTCAAGGGAATGGCCGGGTTTTTGGGGTGATGGGCGGGGGCGCTAACGTCCTGACGCATATCGGGAACGGCGTCACCACCGGGGTCATGCTGGGCGGGGCTAACGTGCTGACCAAAGTGGGCGACGGCGAAACCACCGGTATCCTGTTTGGTCTGGGCAATGTGCTGACCCATGTGGGGAACGGCAGCACACTGGGCGCGATGGGCGCGGTCGGTAACGTCTTTACCAAAGTGGGGGACGGGGAAACCGTGGCGGCGTTGCTGGCGGTCGGCAATATCTTTACCCATATCGGGCAGGGGGACGCGTACGCCCTGATGGCCGGGGGCGGGAATGTCTTTACCAAAGTGGGGGACGGCAATGCGCTGGCGCTGATGGTGTCGCTGGGCAATGTCTTTACCCATGTGGGGGATGGCCTGAGTGTGGCGCTGGTGGTGGCGAAAGGCAATCTGGTCACGAAAGTGGGCAACGGGGATACACTTGCCGCCATGGTGGGTATGGGAAACCTGATGACCCATATCGGCGACGGCAACACCTTTGCCGCGATGCTGGGGGAAGCCAATGTGTTCACGAAAGCCGGTCATGAACTGACGGCGGCGCTGATGATAGGCAAGGCCAATATCTATACCCATGTGGGGCAGGGCACCAGTCTCGGGTTGTTTGCCGGTAACGCCAATATCATGACCAAAGTCGGGGACGGCACGACACTGGCGGCGATGTTTGGTCAGGCGAACGTGATGACCCATGCCGGAAACGGGCTGACGGGAGTGCTGGCGTTAGGGAAAGCCAATGTGGTGACCAAGGTCGGCCATGATTTTATGGGCGTGTTAGCGGCCGCGCAGGCCAACGTCATCACGCACGTGGGGCAGGGGATGACCGCCGGCCTGTTGCTGGGGAAGGGCAATATTCTGACCAAAGTGGGCGACGGGACGACGGTGGGGTTGCTGGTCTCGGAACTGGGCAATAGCCTGACGCATGTCGGCAGCGGGAATACGGTGGGGTTTGCCAAAGGCAAGCTGAACCTGCTGACCAAAGTGGGGGACGGGCTGGCGGTCAACGCGGCCTGGGGCGATGCCAATATCCTGACCCACGTGGGGCACGGCGACCATTACAACTTTGCCAAAGGGCAGGCCAACGGGGTGAGCAAAATCGGTGACGGCCAAATGGTCAGTGTCATGCAGGGCACGGCCAATACCATCACCCATGTGGGGCAGGGGGATGACTATACCGGGGTCTGGGGGAAAGCCAATGTGGTGACTAAGGTTGGTCGCGGCCGTCAGGTGACACTGGCAAAAGGGGACGCCAATCTTGTCACACAGGTGGGCGAGGGCGACAGCCTGAATGCCCTGTGGAGCCAAAGCAATGTGGTCACCAAAGTGGGGGACGGGATGCAGGTGACCGCTGCGAAGGGGAAAAGCAATATCACGACCACGGTGGGGCATGGTCTGAGCGTGGTGGCGGCTCACGGCGATTGGAATGTGAATACCAAAGTGGGGAACGGCATTTCGGTCAACGTGGCGTGGGGCAAACTCAATGTCAGCACCAAAGTGGGTGACGGGCTGGCAGTCTCGGTGATGAAAGGAACGGGCAATGCCCATCTCCATGTCGGTGACGGAATGAACATCCATGCCGCCTACGCCCGCAATAACGTGGCTATCCAGATTGGCAGCGGGGATTTTTACACTCTGGCGCTGGCGTCCAGCAATACGGAGAGCCACAAACTGGCAACGCTGTTCGGCAATCTCAAACAGACGTTACTGGGGGCGCTGGGCAGTCAGGGGATTAACTTTCTGGTGCAGGGGGATGAGGCTAATACGTCAGGCAGTTACCGTGGGCGGGGGGCCATCAATCTGCCGGAAGTGGGCAGTCTGAAGGGCTTTGAGCTGACCGAAATCGGCGAAGTGAGTTCCCGCCTTTCCACCGATTTGCAGGCATCGGTCAGTGAGCTGAAGACCCCGGATATCAGCAGGCTGGAAACCCTCATGCAGGAAGAACCGCAAACGGCGAAAAATCAGCCACCCAACCTGATTGTCAACGGGGATTTTGAGGCGGGGGCGCAGGGCTGGCAGGCCACGGACGGTATTGAAGTCGATCATCCGGCCGCCTCTTATGGGCTGGATAATGAAGGTTACGGCCATTATGTGACGGAGCTGGATACACAGGCCAATACCACGATTTATCAGGATCTCCGTCAGCGCAAAGCGGGGGAGGTGATCACCCTTGATTTTGACTTTGCGCGCCGGGCAGGCAGCACGGATGACAATGGCATGGAAGTGCTGTGGAATGATCAGGTGGTTTTCTCCTCGGCGGACGATGATATCGCCTGGCAGCATAAACAGTTGGTTCTGGTTGCGCAGGGCGGTGATAACCGACTGGCATTTAAAGGTACTGGCAGAAGTGATGGCCGGGGTTACATTCTGGATAATGTTGTTGCACACACAAATTGTTCTGAAAAAGCAAAAGTAAAGCAGACACCACAAACCTCAGTTGCTGGTGACATATTGAGCGATAAGGATAATGCCGAAGCCGATCGTGAACGTTTGATGCAGGAAAAAGAGCAACAACTGGCCGCGATTGCAGGGACTCAGCAACAACTGGAATCGACCGATCTTGATGCCCTGAATACCAACGGGTTGTCTCAGCGTGATGTTATCCGGGAAGAACAGCAGGCAGTCACGGATGAACTGCTGGCGAAAGCTAAGGCACTTGAGAATCTCGATAAGCGGGAAAACAGCCATTATCAGGGAAATTCCGGTGCACAATGGCGTGATGATTATGCTGGTATGGTACTGGATGATCTTCAGACTCAACTGGATAAAGCAAAAAAAATTGCCGGTCAGCAACTGGCGTCTTCGAATGCTTCTATTCAGCAATATCAGCAGCAGATCAATACGGCATTGGAAAAATCAGAAGCGAGTATTGTCAGAAGCGAGCAGAATCAACGGAATGCCCAGCTGGATATAGCCGATGCTCGTATCCGGGCAGAATATCGGTCTAAAGAGGCACAGACCCAGCAGAAACATGCTGAACAGGCTGTCTCTCGTGGGAAAAACGCGGTTCAGCAGGCTGAGCAGGATGCGGCAATTGAAGCGAAAAACAGCAGCCAAAAACCCAACCGCAGAGAAAATCAGGGAAGTGGCTTGTCTGGCAAGGCTTATGAATCAAAGGGGGCAGATCACACAGGCAGCCATATCGCTCAGGATGTCACAGAGCAGGAAGAGGGACGTTTCAATCTGGAGCTGGCAGGGACGGACGGTAATCTGGCGTCATTGTCTGATGCAAAACAGGGACTGGAACGTTTACAAATTAAGGCGGGGATTATTGCCAGAAAAACAAACGATATGCTCGCCGCACATCAAGAGCATGAGCAGACTCGTAATACAGCTCTTCCGGCTGAAATTCATAGCGACATTGATGCTTCTGAAACCCTGAACAGGGCGCTGCCTGATATTTCAGGTGTGATGACAGATAAACTGGAAGCATTGGGAAATGAACGTTTAGCGGCGGATTATGGTTTACCACAAAACAATGGCTTACCACAAAACAGGCGTGCACAGACGGATACAGCATTATCCTCCATTACTGCCAGAGCACAAAAAGTCGCGGATATTTATCGTTGGTTGGATAGTGACAATGATCGTCTGATGGATTTTGCAAGCGATGATTATATCCCTGTGCCGGGAATTACCCGCATTGATGCAGAATTGCATGAGAGTAACCGACAAAAAATGATCGACTTAATTGAAGGTTATCTCAACAGCATTAAACATACGATCCCTGATAATCAGGTAGCTTCAATGGCGAAATTGTTTGTGGATTCTACCATTGATTATGACTGGGATAGACGAGTCCGCTTCATGACGCAGTTGGAACAGTATGGTTACCGTTTTGATCCGGCGGATAATGAACAGCGAGTGGTGATATTCCGTTCGGGAAATAATGCCCGACAATACCGTGAAGTGCTGGATGCTGCTCAGACCAGAGGCGGGAAAGTGGTTTATGACACTGATTTGCCGGGGCATGTATTGAGTAACACTCTGAGTGAACAATTACTCAATTGGGCAGCACGCTCACTTGATCCTCATGATAATCGTCAAAAAGAGCAGCAATCGGCAATTCTGGCTTCTGTCCGCAGCAATATGGGGCTATGGCGTTCAGTGTATGCAACTAAAGCCCGTGGTGATGTCTATGTGATTGCAGAAGACGGTTTATTGCTGGGTAATACCTTCTGGAACCTTGAACTGCCGGTACTTCGTCAATTACAGCGTGAAGGTATGGTTGAGGAGATCTACCTGCTGGATAAACCGGCTGCTGAATATAAAAAGTTGCCGCTCAGCGCAATAGGCACCCGGCTGACAGACAGCGAAATTGATGTCAAGGTACGTTTTGATGCCCTGAGTCCGGTTGAGCAACAAAAATATCTGGAGATGAATCCCCGTGGTTATCAGCCGGATACACTGATTGATTTAAACGTCAGACTGGGCGCGATAGATAATATGCTGAATAAAGCGCTGCCATTTTATCGTCTGCGCTCTGAACGCAATCTTCTAATTCGTGAAGGGGCAGAAAACACGTTTGAAGTACATTCATGGCCTGAAAATCGCCACTCCCCAATCAAGATAATAAAGCTGGAAAACCCAAAAGATCCGGCTCAGATCAAAGTTATTGAGCAGTTCATTCTGGCTAATTATGAGAGCTATGATCAACTCCCCAAAGAGCTGCATTTGGTAGAAAACACTATCGCTTCTTATGAGCAGGGACGTACACGGGAGCTGGCCGGAAAAGTAAACGGCCGCTGGATATACCGGCCACATGTTGAATTGATGTCAGCAGATGAATTGCAGCAAAAAGCTTACATTAAAGGTAAGCCGTTGGGTGAAAGTTATCGTAATGTCATTGATGCCCTGCAACGTTATGAACAGGCATTGACGGAAGACAGAGACTACTCTCTGGATGCCATTGAAAAATTAACCTATCTGCAACAACAGGTGGAAGGGTATCTGCTCGGGCATTCTGAATCAAAACGTACTCCGGCGATGCAGCAACTGTTATCCCAGATTTATAGTCGTTTATCGGAATCTATGATTCTGGCAGAACCGACGCTAAGGAGTTCGGGTAAAGGCAGTTTCAGCGAATTGTATAATAAACTGTCTAACTCTAATCTCAGTGATTCCAAGCACCTCTATATTGATACGCATGGTGATTTTATCACTCAGGGCAGATTCAGTGTGAAGATCGCCAAAGATACGGCAGGTAGGGGGATCAGACAGGTGATGGATGCCGTGACCAGAGAATATGGGCAGAACGTCACTAATTCCGTCTTTTCCAAACTGAAAGCCCGTGATTTGGCAAAAGATGGCACAGGGATTGATATTTCGGGATTAAAAAAAGTTCACCGGGAAATAGAGCGTCACTTATCGCCTGTCAGTGCCACGCTCTATATCTGGAAACCCAGCGATCACAGCAGCGTAGGACATGCCGCACTGCAAATTGGTCATGGACGGGTAAAAGTCAGCCCTGAAGAGGTCAGGGATTTCAATGACATGAACTACGTCAGTTGGTGGCCGGCGGGCAGTAAATCCCTCAATTTGCAGGAATTGCTTGAGACGAATAACAGTCAGTCTGATTTTCGCATCCGCTGGCGTGATCTCAGTATGCCTGCCCATCAGAATCCAGCGTTGAGATACGATGTCGCCTCTGAAGAGGATGATGATTTTGGCCTGATTGATGGCTCAGATGAGCTGAAAGAGTTCGTTGAAAAACTGAGAGCCGCCAAAGGCGTGGATGCCAAATTCAAAGATGTCAGCGAAAGTTTTGCGATGGCTGCACTGGCTAATCCGGAAATGCTTAAATCGGCTGAGATACCGCCTCATATTTATCAGCCATTCATTACCCAGTGGCGGGATGACAGCATGGATATGCAGGAAGTGGCTCAGCGCTTTGCCGAAGTTTTGCGTATGGCAGCAGAATTGCAGGATTCTAAGCGTATGGAACATTTAATGGCTAATGTTACGCGCCAGTTTGCTGAACGCGAATTAGCTGACATTAACGCGTTCAAAGATGGAAAAGCAGATCAAGGGCGGGTTTTCCGCATCAATCTGGAAGGCCTTGATGTGGCGGCAATGCAGGCTGAGTGGGAAAAAATCAGCGCAGATCCGGATGCACGCTACCAGCTTTTCGCTAAAAACTGTTCAACAGTTGTTGCCCGTGTACTGAAAGCCGGAGGCGCAGAAAAAATCCTCGGATATGCATGGCGTCCCGGATTGGGGATCTGGAAACCAAATGATCTCTTTAACTATGGTCAGGCTCTGCAGAAAGCGACACAGGCTGAACGGCTCAAACATCAGTATCGTCGTCTGAATAGTGATGGTATAGAACGGATACTGAATCAGCCGGACGATCTGTATGAAGAGATACTGGAAAAAGTCGCGATTGAGAATGATGGTACACCACTGCGTGAAAGTGAATCCCGTAACCCGCTGGCTCGCTTTATGAATAATGAACTGTACGGAGTGAAAGAAGATCGTCGCCGTATCAGTAAAGCGGTGCAGATAACTCTTGGACGGGCAATTGAACGAAAAGCGGCCGAAAAAATCACATTGCGTGGTGAGGCCGGTCGTCTGGAAGGTTATTTCCATCTGAGTGGGACCCGTCCGTCAGATAAAGTCGTGTTATTTATTCATGGCTCAGATTCTTCCGCAGAAGAACAGGCCAGTAAAATCCAGCGGTATTATCAGCAGCAGGGTGTCGATATGCTTGCGGTCAATATGCGCGGTTACGGTACCAGTGATGGTCACCCCAGTGAAAATGGTCTGTATCAGGATGCGCGTACGATGTTCCGCTATCTGATCAACAACCGTGACATTAAACCGGAAAATATTGTCATTCACGGTTATTCAATGGGCGCACCGATTGCGGCTGATCTGGCCCGTTATGCGGATCGAAGGGGACAACATGTTGCCGGTCTGCTGTTTGACAGACCAATGCCAAGTATGACCAAAGCGATTACCGCTCATAATATCCTCAATCCGCAAGGTGTTGTTGCTGTGCTGGCTAAATCAGTCAACGGAAAATTTTCTGTTGAAAAGAATCTACAGGGAATTAGTAAAGAGACGCCTATCATGGTGCTTACCGGTGGGGACGGGCTGGGAACAGAAGGCGAAAAACTGCGGACTAGACTGATTAGCGCCAATTATAACATCTCTGGTGAACATACTTATCTGGGTCATGACTCCAGCCGCCGGATGATGGAATTATATGCCAACAAGATAGTTACCAATCTGTTCGCCGCCCGTGTGCAGGGGGAAGAAAGCATTCTTATCAAAGGTATTAAGAATGACCTGAAACGTTATATGCAGTTTCTACAGTCTCATACTGATAAAACGGGCAGAATATACGATCTGCGGGCGACAAAAAAATTCCTGTCAGGTTACGGGCATAACCGGGCTGAAAGTATGGTTGAAGGTTTCCATGCCGATATGGGGATCAGGCAGTTGGTGGATTTGTTGTTAAAAGGTAACTGGACAGCGGAACAGAAAGGGGCACTTTCCTGGGAAATTGAAAACCGGGCACTAAAAATCAGTTTACGGCCAAGAATAGAAAAACACAGCCGTCTGTTCCGGGATGTCGCTTCTTCTGGTTTTGAAGATCCACAGGCAAATGAACATCTGGCACCTCAGCTAATGTTGCTGAATCTGTCCAATGATGGTTTCGGCGGACGCTGTATGCCGCTGTCGGAACTGGTTCTGCTGGCAAAACACCTTGAGAATGACGGACAGGAAAATGTCAGTAATGATTTTCTGAAGAAACTTTACTCTGCGGCTTCTGTACTCAGCCACCCGGAGCTGTACGCTGAGTCGGAAAAAGCCAATGCCAGTAAACTGCTGGGTGCACTTGCTGCGCTCTATATCAGGGCACCGATGTATGATAACACCTTCAAATCATGGCAGAAAAAACTGTATGGTGAACAGGCATTAACAGTGAATAATGTCATAGAGGAAATTACGGTTCCCAATGCAGATGGCCGGTCGATTCTGCTTGAGCTGAATACAGCGGATCATGCAATGGCGGCATGGTCAAAAGAGAACAGTGGCAGTGGCAAGCGGATGTATGGGTTTTATGATCCTAATGTCGGTATTGTGGAGTTCTCTTCAGCAGAGAAATTCAGTACTTATGTTAAGCGTTTCTTCAGTCGTTCTGGCATGAATATGGCGCAATATTACGGTATGCCGAGAAATGAGCGGCAGGAGAATTTTTTCAATCAGGTGATTTTTGTGGATGGTCGGGCACTGGCCTCTTATCGTCCGGTCATTGATGACAAAATGACTCTGAAAGATATTCTGGCCATGGAGATCTTTGATGGCTCACCGATGAAAAATGCGTTAGGCACCGAACGCCCTCTGCACAATCAAAATGTCTCTTCGTGGGCAGAACTCACAGTGACAGCGCAACCGGAAAGCGGCACCAGCCGTTTTGACAGCCAGATTATTATCCAGACTGAAAATGATCCGGTTGTAGCCAGAGCCGCAGCCAATCTGGCAGGAAAGCATCCTGACTCCAGTATCGTTGTTCAGCTTGATTCCGGCGGAAAATATCGGGTGGTATACGGTGACCCTGCCAGACTGACAGGCAAGGTACGCTGGCAGGTTATCGGTCATGGGCGTGAAATTTCTGAATTGAATCACACTCGGATGGGAGGCTATAACGCAGTTGAATTAGCCATCATGTTAAGACAGTTCGAACGTGACTTCCGGCATAGCGGAACACCGGAGCATATCAGTCTGGTGGGCTGTTCTCTGATCAGTGATGACAAGCGGGATGGCTTTGCCCGTCATTTTATTACGGAACTGGATCAGCAGGGCATCCGGGCCTCAGTATCTGCGCGCAGCAGTAATATTGCGGTGGATAATACCGGGCGTAAGTACACCAGAAGAGAGGCACGGGAGCAGTGGGTACATAAACTGCATGACAATAAAACAGTGCTTAGCTGGAATAACAGCGGTGAACTGGAAACGCGTTCTGAGCGGGTGCGTCATGGCATCTCGGAAAGTGATATCACGCTTGCGCGTATAGGTCGCAGAAACGTCAATACCGCCGCAACCGGCGCGATTGCGGATAATAATGAAGTCTTTCACTCACCACAAAAACATCATTATCAAAATGACCATGATGTGAGCAGAGCATCAGCGAATAATCAACTGAGTTATTCCGGCAATATACAATTACAAATCGGTGACGGGGAATTTACCTCCATTAACTGGGGAACCACGAATGTCAGTATCAAATTAGGCACTGGTGGCTTTAAATCACTGGTCTTTGGCGACAATAACGTCATGGTTCATCTGGGTGACGGTAACAGCAGACACAGTATTAATATTGCTGGCTATCAGGCACTGGAAGGCGCACAACTGTTCGTTGGTAACCGGAACATCAGCTTTAATCAGGGGCGCAGTAACGATCTGATTGTCATGATGGATAAATCCATCCCGACTCCGCCGATGCTTAATCCGTTTGATGGAATATCCCGTATTTCCGGTGTATTGCAGGATATCTCCGGCTCATTCTCTTCTCCGGGCTGGCTGGCCGTTCAGGAGGAGCAGTGGACAATCGCCAGTGTGAAGAAATATCTACAGGATATGTCAGGGCTGGATTTGACCAGCAGTGTTGATTACCGCTCACTGACTGACATTGATTCCCAGAACTTACGCAGTGGTCGTGGCCTGAAGAGTGATATCGAAAGCGCCCTGAACAAAAAGTACAACCAGTGGCTGGGAGGAAATGCGCCGAAAGCGAGTAATCTCAGTCGGGCAGACAGATTCCGGCAGGCCAATGAAAAACTGGCCTTTAACTTCGCCGTTGGCGGGCAGGGTGCGGATATTCAGGTAACAACCGGTAGCTGGAACTTTATGTTCGGTGACAATATGCAGTCGCTGCTGGATATTAATCTGGGCTCGTTGTTTGGCCTGATGACACAGCAGTACACAACTACAGGGCTGGCAAGAACCACATTCACTTATAGTGTTCTGGATCTGCCGCGCCAGATAAAAAATAAACTGTTGCGCAGTCTGGCTCATGTTGATGCAGATACCACACTGGGAGAAATCTTTAATGTGGATTACACCGCAGAAGGCAGCATTGTATCCCGAAACGGTCAGCCAGTGGATGGTGTTGCGGTTATACAGGAGATGCTGGAGATTATCAGCGAATTCAGCGGTGACCAATTGAAGGCGCTTATTGATCCGCAAACCCTGAAAGATTACCTCAAAGTGCATTCAGCCGCAGATACGGATGCACTGAATTCTTTCCTTGAGAACCACGGACTGAAAAAGAAAGCCCCTGTTGAGGATCACCAAAAACCGGCAGCGGGTATACCGGAAGAACAGAACAGAGACAACGCACAGCCGGAGCGTGCATCTGGTTTTAACGCATTTAATCTGCCAAACCTGTTTGCAACACTGTTCAGCCAGAAAAAACAGCAGGAAATGCAGGCGTTGGCCGTTAATCTGAAGCAAAACCTGACAGCGGATTTACTGCATATGCAGGATAGAACGTTTGATTTTCTGCGTAACAGCGGTCATTTGCAGGGGGATAGTGATATTCACGTTTCTCTCGGTAACTATAACTTTAACTGGGGTGGTGACGGTAAAGATCTGGGTGCTTATCTGGGGGATAACAACAACTTCTGGGGTGGTCGCGGTGATGATGTGTTCTATTCACTGGGAACCTCCAATATTTTCACCGGCGGTGAAGGTAATGACACCGGCGTTCTGATGGGACGGGAAAACATGATGTTCGGCGGAGCCGGTGATGATGTGGCGGTGTTGGCGGGTCGTATTAACTATGCCTATATGGGTAAAGGTAACGATCAGGTCTTTGCTTTTGGTGAAGGCGGTGTGATTGAAGCAGGGGAAGGACGCGACTATATCGTGGCTTCCGGCAACTTCAACCGCATAGACAGCGGGAAGGATCAGGATTACGTCGTTGCCATTGGTAACAATAATCAGGTCGGACTTGCGGAAGGCAATGATTTTGCCACTGTATTCGGCAACGATAACCGGATTGAGGGTAATGAAGGAAATGACTCCATCAAACTGATGGGCTATCACGCACTGATCAACGGAGGAGAAGGTAACGATCATCTGATTGCGGATGTGGTTTCCAAATTCAGCCAGTTGAATGGCGGTGAGGGAGATGACCTATTGGTGCTGGGGGGATACCAGAACCGTTTCACCGGCGGGAAAGGAGTGAATAGTTTTGTTGTCAGCGGCGATGTGATTGACAACATTGTTGAGGATATTAAATCTGGCGACAAAATTATCTTCAATAACCTGAACTGGCAAAACCTGTGGTTCCAGCGCAGCGGTTACGATTTGGTACTGCTGACAGCCCGTCATATCACCGATACCTCAGCTCAGGGGCAGTTTGAAGCCACAGGCTCAGTCATTTTTAATGATTATTTCAACGGTAATCAGGCGGATATCATCACCCGGATAGGGAATAAAGATGCCCGTGGAGAACGTGAATTCACCGCATTGTCCACTAACGCGGTCGATTCACTGGTGCAGGCCATGAGCGGATTTGCCCCGACAGTCGGAGACAGCGGTTTTATGGACTCCCTTGATAACCAGACGAAATCCGCGATTGTGGCGGCGTGGTCAGATACCACCATCGGCAAAGATAGACTGATTTAATAGGTTTTTTATTTACTGAATAAAATAGGATGGAAAATAATGGCTCGCATTAAGTGAGCCATTATTTTTTAGCAATTTCGCCGTAAACCCTCGCCCGATGAGGGCGGGGATATAAGGGAGAGTATGCAGACTTCTGAGCTGCTTGTTGATGCTGGGGAAAGTAGTCGTTCTGCCCAATATATCCAAGCCGATATTCGTTCTCTCAATCAAGATTGGATAGCAGCCGGGCTTTCTGGCTCTCCCGATGCTTTAATACGCAAATTTCTGAGAGTACATTATCCTGGATTATCGATAGATTCAATCGGGGTGCGTGATATATTTGACTTTTATAATCAACATCTATTCATATAAATTGAAAAAATACATTTTATTTCAATGATGAAGGTTTATCTTTTATGAAGATAAATAAGAAACATATCTGAATGTTGGATTATAATTTATTTACGTTGTTAAATTCTTAATTTAAGAATGTAAAATAGAAATAGCTTTTTAAATAAAAATATTATTAGTGCTCATACCTATCATTCTTTTTAAGATAACGATGGGTTGAGCACTGCTATAGTCTGTAATGGTCATGATGTGTTTAAAATTTTCGGTTGAATTTCAACTTGTATAAGTTAGCTCCATTACGTTGTATTTGAGTGGGAGTATTGGGACTAAATATAGTGGTTAAACAGACTTTATAATTTAAGCTCATTGATTTTTAAAATAAAAAAAGATAATTTTCCATTGACAATTTCTGTCTGCCTCCTGAATTTGCTTTTCTATGTCTCAACTTAATAAATTGATGCGATCCAATATCATAAATTTCAATTTATTTTCTGGGGGGATTCCTTGCTTATTAAAATGTCGATACTCAGTTATTTCATATGACTGAGTTTTTTTTATCTTCAATTCTTTAAATTTATACTGGGACTTATTTATGGGAAAACCATTTTGGAGAAGTGTTGAATACTTCTTTACGGGGAATTATTCCGCTGATGATGGGGATAATAATATTGTCGCCATTGGGTTTGGTGGCCAAATCCATGCTTATGGCGGTAACGATCATATTACAGTGGGTTCGATTGGTGCTTCAATTTATACCGGAGCAGGTAATGATACTGTTGTCGGGGGGGCTGCCTACCTGAAAATCAGTGATACCAGTGGTAACCTGAGCGTAAAAGGTGCCGCAGGATACGCAGAAATCAATAAAGAAAAAGAGGGAACTATCTCTTTCGCTGGCGCTGCGGGTGGTGCGGTTATTCAGCATGACGGTCACTCCGGTAATATACATTATTCAGGTGTTGCCGCTTATAACAATTTATATCGTCGCGGGCACAGTGGCGATATCACATTTAAGGGTGCAGGCGGGTATAACTATCTTTATTCAGATGTAGTCAACGGCAATATTCATTTTGTCGGTGCTGGCGGTTATAACCAAATTACCCGTAAAGGTGCAAATGATAACTTTAATGGTGAAGGTATCACTTATGCGAAAGCTGAAGAAATAGTACTGACGACAGCAACACTGGGCGGAAGCTGGATTAAAAAAGCACAGCCGGTTATTGGTATTAAATCTGTGCTTGAGGCAAATACCTTTTTATTTGCATCTGTCGATGATAAATACACCAAAATCAATAAAGTCCGTATTCATAATGATCCCCAAACAGGCAAGCTGAAATATTATACAACCTCCTGGTATAAGGCGGGAACTCATCTCAATAATCTGGAATCTCAGGATGTTTCTGAATCGGGAGGTTACCAGTTGGTTGATGTTGAGGGTGTGTATAAATTGTCAGACCTGACAGTTGAACATCACCAGTCATTTACAATTCATGCATTGGAAAGTGAATTACCTGAAGATGAATGGGTAACTTATGCGGGGGGTGTTAAGATCACCGCAGAAAATATTACGCTGTCCGATGCCCGAATGGGCGGGCATGCCGTTTCGATGGATGGTAGCACTTTTGATGTGAAACCCGTGAAATCCAACCGGATGGCGAATACCTATCTGTACGGCAAATATTTGGGGGGATATACCAAAATTGTGGTCGTACAGCTGGCGAACGACCCTGAAACGGGTCAGCTTAAATACATTGCTACACCGTGGTACAAAGCCGGTGATCATACGGCAGTCATGGCAGACCAGCTTATTGGCACCCGTTCCGGCTATAAAGTTATTTCTAAGGGCAGTTATACACTGAGCCATGTTAATTACAGTGTGAACACTGTCCGTGTGACATCTGAACGGATTGATTCTATGCATGAGTTCAGTGAGAGGGAATTATTAGCCCAAAAACAGGATGACAGCAACGGTGATGTCCGCTTTGAGGGAGCTGGTGGCGGCAATGTGATTAAATCCAACGTCGCCCGGGGAAATGTTTATTTTAAGGGCGCGGGCATTGCCAATGTTATTTTACATAACTCAGAAATCGGTGACACGGAATTCAGTGGGGCTGGTGCCGCCAACGTTGTTTTTAAGAAAGGCAGAAAAGGCCACCTGAATTTCAGAGGAGCCGGTATTGCCAATGTTATTACCCATATCAGCAGCACTCATCAGGTACGCAATCCATCAGCGGACTCCCGGAGTGGCAATACGCATGTTATCGCTTTGGGCGGGGCGAATGTCCTGACCCGTCAAGGGAATGGCCGGGTTTTTGGGGTGATGGGCGGGGGTGCTAACGTCCTGACGCATATCGGGAACGGCGTCACCACCGGGGTCATGCTGGGCGGGGCTAACGTGCTGACCAAAGTGGGCGACGGCGAAACCACCGGTATCCTGTTTGGTCTGGGCAATGTGCTGACCCATGTGGGGAACGGCAGCACACTGGGCGCGATGGGCGCTGTCGGTAACGTCTTTACCAAAGTGGGGGACGGGGAAACCGTGGCGGCGTTGCTGGCGGTCGGCAATATCTTTACCCATATCGGGCAGGGGGATGCGTACGCCCTGATGGCCGGGGGCGGGAATGTCTTTACCAAAGTGGGGGACGGCAATGCGCTGGCGCTGATGGTGGCGCTGGGCAATGTCTTTACCCATGTGGGGGATGGCCTGAGTGTGGCGCTGATGGTGGCGAAAGGCAATCTGGTCACGAAAGTGGGCAACGGGGATACACTTGCCGCCATGGTGGGTATGGGAAACCTGATGACCCATATCGGCGACGGCAACACCTTTGCCGCGATGCTGGGGGAAGCCAATGTGTTCACGAAAGCCGGTCATGAACTGACGGCGGCGCTGATGATAGGCAAGGCCAATATCTATACCCATGTGGGGCAGGGCACCAGTCTCGGGTTGTTTGCCGGTAACGCCAATATCATGACCAAAGTCGGGGACGGCACGACACTGGCGGCGATGTTTGGTCAGGCGAACGTGATGACCCATGCCGGAAACGGGCTGACGGGAGTGCTGGCGTTAGGGAAAGCCAATGTGGTGACCAAGGTCGGCCATGATTTTATGGGCGTGTTAGCGGCCGCGCAGGCCAACGTCATCACGCACGTGGGGCAGGGGATGACCGCCGGCCTGTTGCTGGGGAAGGGCAATATTCTGACCAAAGTGGGCGACGGGACGACGGTGGGGTTGCTGGTCTCGGAACTGGGCAATAGCCTGACGCATGTCGGCAGCGGGAATACGGTGGGGTTTGCCAAAGGCAAGCTGAACCTGCTGACCAAAGTGGGGGACGGGCTGGCGGTCAACGCGGCCTGGGGCGATGCCAATATCCTGACCCACGTGGGGCACGGCGACCATTACAACTTTGCCAAAGGGCAGGCCAACGGGGTGAGCAAAATCGGTGACGGCCAAATGGTCAGTGTCATGCAGGGCACGGCCAATACCATCACCCATGTGGGGCAGGGGGATGACTATACCGGGGTCTGGGGGAAAGCCAATGTGGTGACTAAGGTTGGTCGCGGCCGTCAGGTGACACTGGCAAAAGGGGACGCCAATCTTGTCACACAGGTGGGCGAGGGCGACAGCCTGAATGCCCTGTGGAGCCAAAGCAATGTGGTCACCAAAGTGGGGGACGGGATGCAGGTGACCGCCGCGAAGGGGAAAAGCAATATCACGACCACAGTGGGGCATGGCCTGAGTGTGGTGGCGGCCCACGGCGATTGGAATGTGAATACCAAAGTGGGGAACGGCATTTCGGTCAACGTGGCGTGGGGCAAACTCAATGTCAGCACCAAAGTGGGTGACGGGCTGGCAGTCTCGGTGATGAAAGGAACGGGCAATGCCCATCTCCATGTCGGTGACGGAATGAATATCCATGCCGCCTACGCCCGCAATAACGTGGCTATCCAGATTGGCAACGGGGATTTTTACACTCTGGCGCTGGCGTCCAGCAATACGGAGAGCCACAAACTGGCAACGCTGTTCGGCAATCTCAAACAGACGTTACTGGGGGCGCTGGGCAGTCAGGGGATTAATTTTCTGGTGCAGGGGGATGAGGCTAATACGTCAGGCAGTTACCGTGGGCGGGGAGCCATCAATCTGCCGGAAGTGGGCAGTCTGAAGGGCTTTGAGCTGACCGAAATCGGCGAAGTGAGTTCCCGCCTTTCCACCGATTTGCAGGCATCGGTCAGTGAGCTGAAGACCCCGGATATCAGCAGGCTGGAAACCCTCATGCAGGAAGAACCGCAAACGGCGAAAAATCAGCCACCCAACCTGATTGTCAACGGGGATTTTGAGGCGGGTGCGCAGGGCTGGCAGGCCACGGGCGGTATTGAAGTCGATCATCCGGCCGCCTCTTATGGGCTGGATAATGAAGGTTACGGCCATTATGTGACGGAGCTGGATACACAGGCCAATACCACGATTTATCAGGATCTCCGTCAGCGCAAAGCGGGGGAGGTGATCACCCTTGATTTTGACTTTGCGCGCCGGGCAGGCAGCACGGGTGACAATGGCATGGAAGTGCTGTGGAATGATCAGGTGGTTTTCTCCTCGGCGGGCGATGATATCGTCTGGCAGCATAAACAGTTGGTTCTGGTTGCGCAGGGCGGTGATAACCGGCTGGCATTCAGGGGCACCGGCAACGATGACGGCAGAGGCTATATACTGGATAACATAGTGGCGATCTCAGATCGCTCAGATGACAGCAATAATAATGAAGCTGAGCTTTCGTTAAAAAATTCAGTTGCTGAAAGTGTGTTAACCGATAAGAGCAGTGCCGAAGCCGATCATCAACGCCTGATGCAGGAAAAAGAGCAACAACTGGCCGCGATTGCAGGGACTCAGCAGCAACTGGAATCGACCGATCTTGATGCCCTGAATACCAACGGATTGTCTCAGCGTGATGTTATCCGGGAAGAACAGCAGGCTGTGACAGATGAGTTACTGGCGAAGGCCAAAGCGCTGGAGCTTTTGGATGAGCAGACTCATGCACACCATCAGGGAGCATCAGGAGTACGCTGGCGTCATGACTTTGCCGGTGGTTTACTGAATAAACTTCAGACACAGGTGGATACGGCAAAAGCAACAGCGGAGCAGCAGCTGGATAAAGCATCTTCTACCGTTCTACAGCAACAGCAGCAGATAGAAAATACGCTGGATAAATCAGAAGTCCATGTTGCCAAATCGAAACAGGATCAGCTGAATGCCATGAACGATATTGCTGATGCACGGGCTAAGGCCGAATACCGGAAGGAAGAGGCACAGGCACAGCAAAAACAAGCGGATGTGGCCAGACTGAGTGCCAGTAAAACGCTCCACGGTATTGAGGCAGAAACAGACGAAACAGCAAAAAATAGTGGCTATAAACCTCGCTTTAATAATGTCGGCAGCAACCTGTCAGGTAAAGCCTATGAGACAGAATATGCTGGTGATACAGCCAGCCACGTTGGTTCCGCTACTTCAATCATGCAGGAAATCGGAGCCTTCAGCCAAAAATTGCAGGAATCGGAGAGTGATTTATCTGCCCTTGCGGATGCTAAACAGGCAGTGGAGCGTTTACAGATCAATGCAGGTGTTCGTACTACACTGGCAAATTTACAGGCAAATTCTGTTCATATACCGCGCCCATCAAGCGGACAGCTATCACCGCATAGCAATATTCCGGCTGAATCAGTGGAGAATGTATCTGGCTGGGGCAACAGCAAATTATCATCCGTTTCTGGCCTGGATCTGAGTGGCCTGCAACCTCTGGGAAGATCAGATTCCCGCACCGGTTCACCAAGTAGTTCCCTGCGGAGTCATTCTTCGCAGAAGACAACAAAGACCCCACAGAAACATAGTGGTTCAGCATATCCTTTCATCGGAGAAAGAGCGGAAAAAGTCGCGGAGATTTACCGTTGGCTGGAGGGTGGCCACCATCAGTTTAATGATAATTCAACGAATAACTATATTCCTGTTCCGGCTAGCAAACGTTCCGATATAGAAATAAATGACAATATCAGGGAGAGGCTGACTGATTTTATTGAGAATTTCTTTACTATCATCCGGCATACCATCCCTAAAGATCAAATTGCCCCGCTGGCGAAGCTGTTTGTGGATTCCACCCTCGATTTTGACTGGGATAAACGCGTTCAGTTTATCACTAAACTGGAGCGTTTCGGTTACAGCTTTGAACCTAATTATGGTGAGAAAAGTATCGTTTCCTTCTGGTCAGGTCAGGAGTTCAGCATTTACCGTTCTGTACTGGATGCAGTGCAGCAGGATGGTAAAAAAGTGGTTTACGATATTGATGTAAAAGGGAATGTGCTTGCCCTTGAACTCAATAAAAAGTTGATGGACTGGTGTAATACTTCCCTTGATCCTGATGATTTCCAACAAGAAAGACTGCATACGGCTATCAACGAAGCAACACGCAGTAATATTGGTTTCTGGTGTTCTATTTATGCGACCGGCGCCCGTGACGATGTTTATGTCATTGCTCCGGGCGGCGTGCGTTTAGGCAATTTCTTCTGGAATGTTGAATTACCGGTATTGCGCCAATTGCAACGTGAAGGGCTGGTCAATGAAATTCGCCTGTTGGATAAACACGCCTATCATTACCGGGGAATGCCGCTGGAGTCCATTGGTCATCGGCTGACTGATCCGGGTGTCAAAATGAAAATACGTTTTGATGCATTGAGTCCGGCGGAACAGATGAGATACCTTGAACATGATCCTGACGGTTATCGCGCCGATACCCTTATCAATCTGGATATCAAGGTAAGTGCTATCGACAATATGTTAAATAAAGCGATCCCATTCTATCGCTTGCGCACTGATCGCAATATTTTGATACGTGAAGGTTTAAATAAGAGTTTTGAAGTTCTTCCGTGGCCGGAAACTCGTCCTGCTTTGTTTAAGGTGATTAAAGTCGATAATCCGCAGGATCAGGCACAGATTAATACAATCGAGCGTTTTATTTTTGCCAATTATCAGAACTATGAACAGATTCCGGCTGAACTGCGTCTGGTGGGCAGTCACATTATTTCTCTGGAAGAGGGTTATACCCGCATTCTTGCCGAAAAAGTGAATGGAACCTGGCAGTATTTGTCAGATATCAAACTGATGTCGGGGGATGAGTTCCAGAAAATGGCTTATATAAAAGGTAAGCCACAGGGCGAAAGTTATCGTAATGTCATCGAATCGCTGCATGCTTATGAGCAGATCCTACTGGAAAAACCGGATTATTCGCTGGATGCGGTTGAAAAATTAACCTATCTGCAACAACAGGTGGAAGGGTATCTGCTCGGGCACTCTGAATCAGGCCGGGCTCCGGCGATGAAACGGCTGCTTTCTCAGATTAATATCCGTCTGAAAGAGTCACTGGTTCTGGCTGATCCGACGTTGAAAAGCGCAGGAAATGGTACTTTCAGCGAGTTATACAATAAACTCGATAACGCTAACCTCAAAGAGAGTAAACATCTCTATCTGGATTCGCAGGGCGACTTTATAACACGCGGTCAGTTCAGTCTGCACATTGGCAAAAATACCGCAGATGCCGGATTGAAACAGGTGATGGCAACTGTCACCAAAGAGTATGGTCAGGATGTCACGAATGCTGTTTTCTCCAGACTGACGGCACGTGATCTGGCGAAAGACAGCAAAGGTATCGATATTGCTGGTCTGAAAAAAGTGCATCTGGCGATTGAGCAACATTTGTCCCCTGTCAGTGCAACACTGTATGTCTGGCGGCCAGGTGAAAACAGCACTCTCGGTCATGTTGCCATGCAAATTGGTCAGGGACGCGTTCTGGTCAATGCAGAAGATGCCGCTCATCTGAACCAAATCAACTATGTGAGCTGGTGGCCGTCAGGTAATAAATCGGCTGATATACGAGAACTTCTTAATATCGCCACACCGGATCAGCCTGATTTACGACTTCGCTGGCGTGATCTGAGTCAGCCGGCTTTTCAGGCTCCTACCCTGACATTTGATGTTGAGGCTGAGGAAGATGATGGTTTCGGTTTGGTTGATGGTTCAGCAGAGCTGAAAGAGTTCATTGAAAAACTGAACGTTGCCAAAGGCGTGGATGTTAAATTCAAAGATGTCAGCGAAGGTTTTGCGATGGCTGCCCTTGCCAATCCTGAACTGCTCAAATCCGCAGAAATACCGCAGTATATTTATCGTCCGTACCTTGCACAATGGGCTGATCCCGGCATAGATATGCATGAAGTCGGTCGTAATTTTGCAGAAGCCTTACGTATGGCTGCCCGGTTACAGAACTCCCGCCGCATGGAAAAGGCCATTGCCAATGTAATGCGCCAATTTGCTGAAAGAGAGCTGGCAGAGATTGTTAATTTCAAAAATAGTACCGTTGACCCTGAGCGGGTATACCGTATTAATCTGGAAGGCCTTGATGTGGCGGCGATGCAGGCTGAATGGAGTCAAATCAGCAGTGATCCGGATGCCCGCTATCAGCTCATGACCCAAAATTGTTCAAGTGTTGTTGCCCGCATTCTCAAGGCCGGAGGTGCGGATAACGTTCTTGGCAAAGCATGGCGACCCGGCTTCGGAGTCTGGACACCGAGCGAGTTGTTTGATTTTGGTCAGTCATTACAGCAGGCAACTCAGATTGAGCGGATTAAACAAAACCATCTCCGCCTTGATGAAGTACGATTGGATGCAGCGTTAAATCGTAATGGAACCAGACAGCAGTCGGAAAAGTCTTCAGTAACAGTCAATTATGAGGATGATTCATCCCCGCGTGAGCGCACGCCGCAGAATCCGGTAACTCGCTTTATGAACCGGGAACTGTACGGTACAAAAGAAGAGCGTCGCCAGATTGATCAGGAGGTGCAGAACAGGCTCAGTGCGGCAATGAAACGAGGTAGCGTCCAGAAAGTTGTCTTGCGGGGAGAAGCCGGACGTCTGGCAGGATATTATCATCAGGAGATAAATTCATCACAGACGGAGACTTCGGATCGAAAAGTTGTGTTGTTTATTCACGGTTCCGGTTCTTCTGCTGAAGCTCAGGCCAGTAAAATTCAGCCTCATTATCAACAGCATGGTGTTGATGTGCTGTCGATTAATATGCGGGGTTATGGCACCAGCGATGGATATCCGAATGAACAGGGCATGTATCAGGATGTGCGTACCATGTTCCACTATCTGGTTAATGAACGCGATATCAGCCCGGAAAATATAATCATCCACGGTTATTCTATGGGCGCTCCGATTGCGGCTGATCTGGCCCGTTATGCGGACAGCAAAGGAATGGCGGTTTCCGGTTTATTGCTGGACAGACCGATGCCGAGTATGACCAAAGCGATCACAGCTCATGGAATACCGAACCCATCCGGCTTTACCGGAATACTGGCAAAAGCCGTTAACGGTAAATTCTCCGTGGAGAAGAATCTGCACGGGATCTCTAAGCAAACGCCGATTATGTTGCTGACAGATAAAGAAGGTCTGGGTAGTGAAGGGGAAAAACTCCGTACCAGACTGGTGACATCCGGCTATAACGTTTCCGGTGAACATACTTACTATAACCATACATCCAGTTATCAGATGATGATTCAGTATGCCGGACAGATTATTGCCAATCTGTCTGAAAGAAGTTCACATATGCAGGAACAGGAAAGTCATACTCTTAAAGGCATCAAGAGTGATTTGAGACGCTACACCCAAGCCCTGAAACCTCAGGTCGATCATCTGGGCAGAGAACAGGATTTACGTGCGACAAAAGCCTTCCTGTCAGGTTACCGACACAATCATGCTGAGCGCGTTGTGGATGGTTTCCATTCAGATATGGATATCAGGCAATTGGTGGATATGCTGGTTAAAGGAAACTGGACGGCAGAGCAGAAAGGCGCACTGGCATGGGAAATTGAAAGCCGGGCGCTGAAAATTACCCTGCGACCGAAAGCGGAGAAATATAGCCGCCTTTTCCGTGATGTGATTTCCACTGGCACGGCAGACTCTAAAGCCAGCGAGCATCTGGCTCCGCAATTGATGTTACTCAATCTGTCCAATGATGGTTTTGGCGGGCGCTGTGTACCGTTGTCAAAACTGGTTCTGCTGGCAAAAGAACTGGAGAATGGCGGTCAGGAAAATGTAGGACGTAACCTGCTGAATAAGCTGTACTCTGCGGCTTCGGTGCTCAACAACCCTGAACTGTATTCCGAGGCTGAGCAGACTAACGCCAGTAAATTGATGGGTACACTGGCCGCACTCTATGCCAGAGATCCGATGCTGGACAGCACCACTAAAATATGGAAAGAGAAACTGAGCGGAGAGCAGTCGCTGAGTGTGCAAGGCGTGATTGAAAAAATCACAGCAAACGGTGCAGATGGAAAACCGGTTCTGTTGGAGCTGAATACATCAGGTCACGCGATGGCTACATGGTCAAAAGGCAGTGGCGAGAACCGGGTATATGGCTTCTACGATCCTAATGTCGGGATTGTGGAGTTTTCTTCCGCAGATAACTACCGCAATTACATCACACGGTTCTTCGGTCAATCCGGCCTGAACATGGCAAAAAGCTACAATATGACCAAAAATGCTCAGCGGGAAAGAATGTTCAATCGTGTGGTGGTATTGGATGGACACGCACTGGCATTTTATTGTCCGGTATTTGGCGACAAAACAACCATGAAAGATATTCTGGCCATGGAAATTTTTGATGGCTCACCGATGAGAAAGGGGCTTAACCGGCTTCATCCGCTGAATAACCATGATCTCAGTGAATGGGAAGAGATAGATGTTCTGCCGAGATTAGAACGGAAAAAAATGCGGTTTGATGGTCAGGTTATTATTCAGCTCGAAGATGATCCTCATGTGGCTGATTCTGTCTCTTATCTGACCGGTAAGCATCCGAAAGAGAGTGTGCTTGTCCAGCTTGACCGCAACGGTCAGTATAAAGTGGTATACGGTGATCCGAGTCAGTTGAACGGTAAAATCCGCTGGCAGGTTGTCGGGCATGGCGGCGATGAGATTGATGGCTATAACAGCACGACCATGAGCGATTACACGGCATCTGAACTGGCGATGCGGTTAAAACAGTTCCAGAATAGCTTCCAGTATGGCGGAACACTTGATTATATCAGTCTGGTAGGGTGCTCTCTGCTCAGTGATGATAAACGGGATGGCTTTGCGTATCGTCTGATTTCTGCTCTTGATGAACATGGCATTCGTACTACAGTATCTGCCCGTCGAACCGAAGTTGTGATTGGTAAATCAGGGCGTAAATATACGCGCTCTGCCCATAATCAGGCAGAAAATAAGATTACTGAAAATAAAATTGTTTTGCACTGGAATGATAACGGGGAAGTCGAAGGGCATTCCGAGCGTATACGTAATAATGTTTCTGAAAATAACGTTTCACTTGTACGTGTGGGCAGCTTGCGTAGCAGCACTAACAGCAATAAAAGCCGCAGAAAACATCCTGTACATGGTGTTAATACAGACAAGAATGCTATTGCAGACAACACCGAAGTATTCCATGCACCGAAAAAATATCAGGCTCAGCCTGAGGATTATCCGACAGGAATGTCGTCCGATAACCGCTTGAGCTACTCCGGTAATGTGCAGGTACAGGCAGGCGATGGCGAATTTACCTCCATTAACTGGGGAACCACCAACGTTGGCGTTAAAGTCGGTACGGGTGGCTTCAAGTCTCTGGCCTTTGGTGATAACAACGTTATGGTTCATCTGGGAGATGGTGACAGCAAACACAGCTTCAACATTGCCGGTTATCAGGCACTGGAGGGGGCACAACTGTTCGTTGGTAACCGAAACATCAGCTTTAATCAGGGGCGCAGCAATGACCTGCTGGTGATGATGGATAAATCTATCCCGACACCACCTATGCTGAATCCGTTTGACCATGTTTCCCGTGTATCGGGTATTTTGCAAAATATTGCCGGATCATACGCATCCCCTGATTGGTTGTCTGAACAGGAAGCGCAATGGACAACAGAAAGCGTCAGGAAATACCTACAGGATATGTCAGGGCTGGATATGACCAGCAGCGTGGATTACACATCGCTGACGGATATTGATTCTCAGTACAAACGCAGTGGTCGCGGCCTGAAGAGTGATATTGAGAGCACACTGAACAAGAAATACAACCAGTGGCTGAGTGGGGCAGGTAATAAGCCTGCAATGAGCAACCTGAGCAGAGCAAATAAATTCCGCCAGATGAACGAAAAACTGGCCTTCAATTTCGCCGTTGGCGGGCAGGGTGCGGATATTCAGGTCACAACCGGTAACTGGAACCTGATGTTCGGCGACAATATTCAGTCGATTCTGGATATTAACCTCGGTTCACTGTTTGGCCTGATGACACAGCAATACACCTCAACGGGGATGGCAAAAACCACCTTCACCTTTAATCCGGCGGATCTGCCGCGTCAGTTTAAAAACAAACTGTTGAGAAACCTTGCCAGCGTCAATGCGGATACCACACTGGCGGATATTTTCGGTGTGGATTACACCGCAGACGGCACGATTATCTCCCGTTCTCAGCAGCCGGTGGATGGTGTTGCCATTCTGCGGGAAATGCTGGAGGTTATCAGTGAGTTCAGCGGTAACCAACTGTCGGCATTTATTGATCCAGAGACACTGCGTAGCGGCCTGAAAACCAATCTGGCAGCGGGTGCTGACGGGTTGAATTCGTTCCTTGAAGGCCACGGTATAAAAGAGAAAGTACCGTCAGATCAGACAGAGCAAGTTGCAGAAGCCACGACCCATGAACCACCAGAGCGCACATTCGGTTTTAATTCCCTCAACCTGCCGAACTTGTTTGCTACTCTGCTGAGACAGAATAAACAGGAAGAGATGAAAGGGCTGGTTTCCAACCTGAAACAGAACCTGACAGACGATCTGTTGCATATGCAGGAAAAAACCTTTGATTTCCTGCGTAACAGCGGGCATTTGCAGGGAGATGGTGATATTCATGTTTCCCTCGGTAATTACAACTTTAACTGGGGCGGAGACGGTAAAGATCTGGGCGCTTATCTGGGGGATAACAATAACTTCTGGGGCGGTCGCGGTGATGATGTTTACTACGCGTTGGGAACATCGAATATCTTCACTGGCGGTGAAGGCAATGACACTGGTGTTCTGATGGGACGCGAAAACATCATGTTTGGTGGTAAGGGCAATGATGTTGCCGTGGTTGCCGGACGCATCAACTATGCCTATATGGGAGACGGAGACGATCAGGTCTTTGCCTTTGGCGAAGGCGGTGTTATCGAAGCTGGTAAAGGGCGCGACTATATCGTGGCTTCCGGTAACTTCAACCGCATTGAAGGGGGTGAAGATCAGGATTATGTCGTGGCTATCGGTAACAACAATCAGATTGATTTGGGCGATGATCATGACTTTGCGACGGTTTTCGGCAATTACAACCGGATCGATGGCGGAGCAGGCAACGATGCCGTCAAACTGATGGGTTACCATGCCCTGATTAATGGCGGAGCCGGTGATGATCACCTGATCGCAGATGTTATCTCCAAATTCAGTCAGTTTGATGGCGGTGAAGGTGATGATCTGCTGGTATTGGGCGGCTACCAGAACCGCTTTGAAGGCGGTGCGGGCGTGAACAGCTATGTGGTCAGCGGAAATGTGATTGATAACGTGGTTGAAGATATCAAACGCGGTGACAAAATCGTCTTCAACGAACTCAACTGGCAGGATCTGTGGTTCCAGCGCAGTGGCTACGACCTGATTATGCTGACCAACCGCCATATTGAGGATAGTTCTGAACAAGGGCAGTTTGAGGCTATCGGTTCTGTCACGTTTAATGATTACTTCAATGGCAAACAGGCGGATATTGTGACCCGAATGGGTGATAAAAATGCTCGTGGTGAACGTGAATATACTGCCCTCTCTGCCAATGCGGTGGATTCACTGGTGCAGGCCATGAGCGGATTTGCCCCGACAATGGGTGACAGTGGTTTTATCGACTCGCTGGATGGGAAGACCCAATCTTCCATCATGATGGCTTGGTCGGATACGACAAGCGGGAAATCCAGATTGGTTTGATCACTATTATTAATTGGCTTTAATTAAAGGAATGGCTGCCCTTCGGTATTAATACTGAAGTGCAGCCTGACATTCAGCGTGCAGAACCGGATGAGTTATTTCCAGTTAAAACAATAAGGAAGTGAATTCCCGACATTTTGTTGCAACAGACTACCCAATTTTTTAGCATCATCGTTACTATATTCGCCGATAAATTCGTATTCATGTTTACCGAATAAACGGCTATCAGCACTGCTACCCAACTGATAAGCAACTCCATCTACTATTATTGCGAGATTCTGTTTAAATAAATCCACCAGTTTCTGATAACCGGCTTGATTGTTATCCGAAGAGACCCGGATAAAAATTTTCTGGTTTAAACCATCCCAAACAAGTAATGCAAATTTTTTGATAGCGGTTTTATTCTGGAAGTCAGTTAACGTACCGAATGGGCCAAGATGCTCACCGGCTGGTTCAAATTCCGCATCAGCCAGATACCCCCACATTTGCTCCTTGCTGGAAAAAGATCCGGTTCCTATCACCAGATTAAACGCTAACATGCAATCAGTTGGTTGTGGTTTTGACTCTGTTTTTAACAGATGCCAGTCACAGGCCATCAAATCATCAGGTGTAGGATGCCAGCGAGACAACTGCCCCTGTTGGTTACTCTTTTCTATATAAACAGAATCATTACCTGACGATTCAGGCGTGAGGCGCAGGTGTTCATACGCGGTATCCCAGTCACTGCGGTGTAATTTATTCCCCAAATATACCTGAATGATCGCCCACGGACAGGAGCCGACAGGGGCTGTTACGGCGTTGATTTGGTATTGATCAGGATTGATTTGGCATTGTTTCTCGCTATTCTTATTTTCTGGCTTATTAATTTCAGACATAAATCCCTCACTTAATGGTTAATTAATAAAGGTAATTTCATTCTGCGGCCAAATAGACAGCTAATACTATTTAATATGTTTTTTTATCTCAACGTAATTCCGTATAACAGCATTAATACGCATTAAAATACGAGTATTTTTTACCGAAGTTGTTTATTTGTTGAGTACGTCATTCAGCAGGTTGTAAAATAATTATTTACTATCGATATTAAATGCTTTATTGGTGATGAAATGGATTTTATTAATTAAGTTAATTACACAACATTTCATTCTTATGATATAAAGTGTGACACAATGAATAGCTAGTTTATGCATTGAATACTCAAAAACAGACTCTCCCGTATTGTTAAACCTGATGATTAATGTTTACAGGCGGAGACGTACCTACCGCCTTCATATTATTTAGCAATGTATTTTGTTGATTAAATGAGGGGCAGATATGAATACTCAAAGTAAAAAACCTGATAAGACGACGAAAAAAGATAATGTACTTCCTGATACGCCAATCAGGGAAAAACAGACTGTTACGCTAAATCAAAACGCAACAAGCAGTACCAGCAATATCTTTGGTTTTGGCTATTCACATGCCAATTTTTCTTACAGCCATTTCGGAGCCTAATCTCATGACAAAAATATTTAAAACTCCTTTCGCAGAGCACGGTGACAGAGTTGCTATTACTGATGAAGCGCAGCCAGACGGTACTGTTTCGTATGGTCAGGGTTACGGAGCTGCTTACGGACTTGACCCAAACGTGAATGCCGCCGCACTAAATATCGAGCGTGAAAAGATGAACGGGATTTTTCACGATATCACGGGCGCGGTAGGGGAGGTACAGACCTTTGGTGCAGCGCAATGGAGTAGTGATGCACAGCCTTATCCTCTGAGGGCATTGGTCTATCACAATCAAAAAATCTGGCAATCACGTATTGATAAAAATAAGACAGAACCACAAGCAGGGAATGACTGGGTAGAATTAAAAGCTGATCTGACTGCCGCTGATGTGGGAGCTTATAGTAAGGAAGAATCGGATAAACACTTTCAGGTGAAAGGTGATTATGCAACCAATACTGCATTGAATGGGAAACTAGATAAATCATCTATTGTGCAGACGGCAGGACAAAGCACTAATCAGATAATGAGCCAAAAAGCAGTGACTGATGCGTTATCCCACGCAGTGTCTATCGATGTATTGTATCCGGTTGGTATAGTTTTATGGTTTGCACAAGATAAGAATCCCAATCATTTATTTTCCGGTACAACATGGAAATATATTGGTGAGCATCGAACAATTCGGTTAGCTGCTTCTAACGGTTCTGATGTGTTATCAATAGGTGGTAGTGATTCAATTTCATTAACGGCATCGCAGATGCCAGTACATCATCATTCATTTAACGTTTCTACCGAATCATCAGGTGGTCACTCTCACTCTCGTGGTTCGATGAATATTACTGGTTTTTTTTCAGTGGGGGCAGAGGCTGAGCCAACACAAAGTTACGCTTCTGGAGCATTTTCTAACTCAACACAGCAACTCAACGTGGGAGCATCATCTCCGGGGAGAAAAAAGGTGCAAACAACTCTTTTCAGACTGAATGCTGCTGAAGCGTGGTCTGGTGAAACATCGTATAGTAATCCGCATACGCATATGGTTAGAGGTTCAACATCAAACACCGGAAGCGGTTCTAACGTAAATATTACAAACTCTTATATTATGTTAATGGGATGGTATCGAACTGCATAATTGTGAATGACCTTAGTATGTTAATGCTAAGGTCTGACTTTTTTAATGAAAACATTTCTGTTTCTATTAAATTAATAATAATATTTTAATTAAATATACTGATTGTATATTAATGCTGGATTAACACATTAAGTTAATGATTGTCATGCGTTATATTAACGTTTATTGTATTTGGTTTTTTTATGATTATTTTGGGGTGGGTTTTAAATAAATTAACCCTATCACACGCCATCAAGTAACCAGACGCAGGCTGCCAAAGAAACCACTACCATAATAAACTACAAATAAAAATTATTTATATTTACATATAGTTATGAATGAGTTTTGGCGCCATTATAAACCAGTGTTAATTATTTTTATTTTAATATCATGTGGTTATTTATTTTAATTTACTTCTATTTGTTGATAATTGCTGACTTGCCATATTTACCACTCTTTCCTATTCTATATAGGCAGGTTGCTTATTGATTATACTGGCGATTGCATTAATACAGTGCATAATGATGTCATTGTTATCGTATTAATATCTGTTCCAATCCAGATTAGATAAAACATATAAAGGAGTGATTTATAATGAAAGTTTCAAATTTCGATATTATAGATGAACCCGATCATTCAGTGAATGAAACTTTGGATGATGTTAGCGATAACCCTTTATTATTACATACACTAACGTATAACATTAAATACCCACCACCACGAACTTCATCACCAACAAGAGCAGAAAAAATAGGTTTATGTCTAAAGCAAGTAAATAATAACTATGATATCATTGCCCTGCAGGAATGCTTCTTCCAAATTTATTATGAGACAATTATAGAAAACTCAAAAACTGAGGTATCTTCATATAAATATTACTCAAATATTGTAGGTTATCCTGATAGCTTTTTATTTAAAGACTCAGGGGGAGCAGTGTTTATAAGCAAATGGCCAATTATCAATGAATGGGAGCATGTATTCACTGAGCACACTATCGATGATGGTTTGGCAAGACAACAAAAAGGTGTTATTGCTGTCGAAATAGATAAAAATGGGCAACATTATTATCTGGTTACAACTCATACGTCACCCTATGAAAAGCATCGTGATGTGAGAGAAATTCAATTAAAAGAGATGGCTGAATTTATTAATGAAAAACTTATTAACCCATACCCTGTAATTATTATGGGAGACCTTAATATTGTCTATGGTTCTGCAGAAGAGAAAAACATATATAATACAATACCAAATCTGAAATATGTGGCTAATAGCGGGTATTACAAATATTCATGGGACCCGGAAATAAATAATTTAGCTGACGATGATGAACAGTGTACACTTGATTATCTTTTTTATTTGGACAATGTAAAACATAAAAAACCTTTGAGTGTAAAAGCTAATATTATTAGACCTGTCGAGAACGGATCTATTGATTTATCGGATCATTTCGCCATTCAGGGAATATTCAGATTTGGTTGATATTTTCGGCTCTGTATAAATGTTATATAGACTGTTTGTTATTCGGCATCGGAGCATGAATGGGATTTGTTGTTTTTTTTAACAGGGCATGAGAATCGCTTTTATTATAGAATTATCGCATTGAGATTGCGTTGAACTACCTTAAGGAGCTACAGACAAATGTTAGAGATTGCCCTTGAAGCAGTCAATACCATCAGAAAGCGGACTCAGGATGCTTTTGACGGAGCCGGACAATTTGATTATAAGCCGGATCGTTCTGCTGTCACCCAAACCGATCTTATGCTGGAAACCGAGATCCGTAACATATTAGAAAAACGTAGTCCGGGTGTTCCTGTTCTGGGGGAAGAGTTTGGCCTGAATGGCAGCGAAAAATTTGAATCAGGCTGGGTCATTGATCCTATTGATGGAACAAGAGCATTTTTGTACGGCGTACCGCTGTTCAGTACGTTACTGGCTTTTGTCGAAAACGGTGAGCCGAAGGTCGGGGTGATCAGTTTTCCGGCTATTTCAACCGTTGTTTATGCTTCTCAGGGGGAAGGGTGCTGGATGAGTGTGGCAGGCAAGCCGTTACGCCAGCTAAAAGTAACAGATAACTCACCAGAGTCTGTTGAAAATGCAGTGATTTCAGCTTCCGGTATACACAGTTCCGGTTATCACTTAGAAAATGGTACGGTTGCTTATAATCTGGACTCGTTAGTGAAATCTGCCCGTGATTTTGTTTTTGTTAATGATTGCTACCAGCACACTATGGTTGCGTCCGGCAGGCTGCATTGTGCTATCGATACGATAATGAAACCGTGGGATAGCGCGGCAATTCTGCCCTGTATTAAAGAAGCGGGCGGTGATTTTTGTGCACTGAATGGCAGTCGTGAAAGAGTCATGTTCGGTGGCAGTCTGGTTTCGGCCTGTAATTCAGCGCTGCTGGAGCGGGTGGTAGAGATGATGAATTCCCCGGCTGTAAATTAAAATGACATATGCCCGTCGTCTTTCAAGTTGCCTCTTTGTTGGCTACGCTCACTCACCCCAGTCACATAGTTACCTATGCTCCCGGGGACTCATTCCCTTGCCGCCGCGATGCATTTTGAAATCCATAGGGTATATGCACATTTAATAGAAAACCCGGATGTGGCCAATTTTCGGCGATCACATCGCGGGTAGTTATGCAGATTCAGTGTCATACAGACTTAGTTTTTCAGGATGTGTGACAGAATGTTCAGAGCCTTACTGAACTGTGCATCTGGAATAGTCAGCGGATAGAGGAAGCGGATCACATTGCCATAGGTGCCGCAACTCAATAACAGCAACCCTTCCTGCTTAGCTCTGGCCTGCACTTCACGGGTAAAATCGGAGGATGGTTTACCGGTTTGCGGATCGTTAAATTCCACTGCGACCATAGAACCCAGTGCACGGATCTCGGCGATTGCCGGGCATTGAGAACGCGCTTGAGTGAGTATTTCTACCAGATGCTGTCCGAGTTGATTGGCTCGTTCACATAGCTGTTCTTTTTCAATAATGTTAAGCACTGCATGAGCGGCAGCCACTGCCAGCGGATTACCGGCATAGGTGCCACCAAGCCCGCCGGGTGCTGGTGCATCCATCACTTCTGCACGTCCTGCCACACCGGAAAGCGGCATTCCGCCCGCCAGACTTTTCGCCATAGTGATTAGATCTGCCTTTACATTATGATGCTCCATCGCGAACAGTTTACCGGTGCGGGCGAAACCGGTCTGCACTTCATCGGCGATCAGCAGAATGCTATGTTTGTCACACAATGCCCGTAACGCCTGCATAAACTCTGTGGGCGCTATATTGAACCCGCCTTCGCCCTGTACCGGCTCAATAATGATCGCCGCGACCTGATCCGGCTCGATATCAGTTTTGAAAATCTGTTCCAGACTTGCCAGAGCTTCATCCACCGATACGCCATGCAGCCCGTTCGGGTATTGAGCGTGGAAAACGGAACCGGGGAACGGGCCAAACCCGATTTTATACGGTGCGACTTTGCCGGTGAGTGCCATCGCCATAAAAGTACGACCATGAAAGCCCCCACTGAAAGTAATCACTCCCGGTCGACGAGTATAAGCGCGGGCGATTTTGACGGCATTTTCCACTGCCTCTGCTCCGGTGGTAAAAAAGGCGGTTTTTGCCGGGCCGTTAACCGGAACCAGTGCGTTAATACGTTCAGCCAGTGTCACGTAGCTTTCATAAGGCACAATTTGATAGGCAGTATGAGTGAATGCATTGAGTTGTTGTTCAATTGCGGACAGTATTTCAGGGTGGCGATGTCCTGTATTCAGTACAGCAATACCCGCTGCAAAGTCGATGATTTCATTACCTTCCACATCCCACAGAGTAGCATTTTCCGCCTTTTGCACGAAGTAGTCACTCAGCACACCTACTCCGCGTGGAGTAGCATTCAGACGACGTTGATTCAACTCTGTATTTTTCATTTATTATTCTCCTGAAAATGGCATCAATTAATAGGATTTGTAGGGTTAGTCGGATTTGTAAGATTAACTGGATAGTGCAGTAACCAGTTGTTGCAGTTTTTTTTGAAAAGTACGTCGGATAGCCAGTGCTTCCTCTAATGTTACTTGAGTAAATTTTACTTTGGCTCCGGGTGGCAATTGCCCGAGGGTATCCAGATCGCTGCTGACAACAGTGCCCAACGTCATATAACCACCTCCCGAAACGGCATCCCGATGTAAGACAATCGGTGTACGCCCGGCCGGAATTTGAATGGAGCCAATCGGGTAGCAGGCATCCACAATATTAGAGGGATCAGAACCCGCGCCGAATGGAGGTGTGCGCTCAATAAAATTCAGCGGACGCCCATCCAGAAATCGGTAGCCGGTGCGGTCAGATTCGGAGCTGATCCGCCATTCATCACTGAAAAAACTATCGATCGACGCGGAAGTCAGGCGATGGATGTACATACCGGGAACGACCCGTAGTTCAGCATTTTTATGAAATTCCGGTTTAAACTCTTCCGGCAGGTGATGACCGACAGGGCCTTGTCCACAGTTCGCAGTGACAGGCAGAGTGTCACCGGCCTGTAACCGGCGGCCCTGATATCCACCCAGCGAACCGAGGCTGTAGGTGGAACGACTGCCCAGTACCAGAGGGACATCAAGCCCGCCCGCAATGGCAAGATAACTGCGGGCACCGAAGGATGAACCGGTGATTTTCAGTTGTTGCCCTTTTTGTGCCAGCAGGCAGGTATTAAGAGGAACAGGCTGCCCATCCAGTTGTATGCCCATCGGTGCACCACTGACGGCAAAAACAGTATCCTGCTCAAAAAGCAGTTCCGGCCCCATCAGAGTGCATTCCAATGCTGCGGTTTCCGGTTCGTTACCAGCCAGCAGATTTGCTACTGTCAGTCCAACACGATCCAGTGTACCGGAAGGTGGAATACCCAAGTGATAATAGCCTTCCCGACCACCATCCTGTATTGAACTTGACAACCCGGGTTTCAGCACTTTAATTGCCATATAACACCTCAATCGCTATACAACACTGCTTGTAAATTTGCAGTACAAGAGTGTGGATCGGATTCAAAAGCTGCAAGGTCAAACTCAACAGGGCGGATACGCAATGTGAATTCCTCACGTTCAACCTGTGCAATGGCCTGATCATATTCATGTCGGTCGATAGGCCTGAACTGGACAATATCGCCTGTGCGGAAAAATACCATCGAATCTTTAAGGTAAGGCAGGCGCTGTTGCATATCGTAAATTGGTGCAGGCGTGACACCAAACAGTTGATAACCACCCGCCCCCCGTACTGAATAAATGCAGCCGAAGCAGCCGCCGTGTCCCAGCGAAAGCTGCGGAGTATCGGTACGGGGGATCAGATATTTGGGCACCTGAATTTGTTGTGCCTGTTCCACCATCTGGTACATGAACGGTAATCCGGCAACAAACCCGACCATAGAAACAAACCACGGCGCGCCGCTGTGTTGGGCAATGAATGCGTCAATATCAGGCAGCCCGTTGATTCGTGCGGCGTATTCCAAATCGGTCGATTGAGGCTCCTGATGGCGCTCCCGAAAACGCATCAGGGTTTCATGCGTCCAGGGGTCGTTGTACAACACCGGAATTTCGATAATACGGGTAGCCAGTTTTTTTCCTGTATCTTCTTGTTCCGCTACCGCCTGAATTTTCTCCAGTAATGTCTGAGGTGGCAGAATATCCGGGTTGAAGCGTATCTGGCATGATGCATTTGCCAGACAAATGTCTAAGATGCCCGGTAGCGCAAGGTTTTTAATCGCTTTTGTTAATGTCATGCTACGGAAGAATGCCCTCAGAGACATTGCTTCGCTGATTTCAATGAAAAGATGTTCGTCGCCGCCAAAGGTGTAGCGTAAATCTGAGTCAGACATATCAGCATCCTCCTGATTTAGATTTAGGCAGTCATTTGTCCAGATGTGGAGGGGCAATGGTGATGCCTGCTTGCCGCAAGCGAGTTACTATTGCCTGAAGCAATGAGAGTGCACCGGGTGTATCGCTGTGCAGACAGACAGAGGAAAACTCAATGTTAATATCTTCTCCTTCAACTGTACGGACTTTTCCCTCCTGACAGGCTCGTAAAACTTTGTCAGCGACTGTTTCAGGATCGAGTGGTGCAACCTGTCGGGTGAATACAATAGAACCGCTATGATCGTAATCGCGATCGGCGTAAAACTCACAAACCACGGGATGACCGTGATTGATTGCCTCACGCCAGATAGCCGAACCGTGCATGCAGAATATTATCAGCTCCGGGGCATGGTTATGCAGGGTAGAAACGAAATAATGCGCGGCATCATTGTCACGGGCCAGATGCATATATAAAGCACCATGTGGTTTTATATGCTGTAGTGACAGGTTATACAGCGCAGCAAACTCGCGCAATGCACCGAGCTGATAAAGGACATCGTTAGTTAATTCCTGTGGCGTCATATTGATGTGACGGCGGCCGAATCCGGCAAGATCGCGGAAGCCGGGATGAGCACCAATGGACACGCCTTTTTGGTGTGCCAGTTCCACGGTTTTACGCATGATGCTGGGATCACCTGCATGAAAACCGGTGGCAATATTGGCGGAGCTGATTAATGCCATAATTGATTCATCCACATCATCGCCGATAGTCCATGGGCCGAAACCTTCGCCAAGATCTGAGTTGATATCGATGTTTGTCATGGTTATGTGCTTTGTTGTTAATCAAATGTTAAAAATATAATACGGTATGACAAAAATAAGAAGTTTTTTCATGATATCCCTGCGATACATATCGAACACACATTGAGTATAGAACATGTGATCGTTTCGACGATCGCATGTTCTGACTAAATATCATGACAACTCAATCGGGAAATTATGAAGTTAATAAGATAGGAATAATGTTACGGAAGTTACTCTGATTTTTCCGTACAGAGTGTGTTTTGTCATGCTATTAATAATATGAGCCGCACCTTCGGAATATTGAGGTGCAGTTTGTTCAGGTCAACTATTTGTTCAAGTCAACTATTTGTTCAAGTCAACTACAGTAATACTGTTCAAATTCGAGGATGAGATTCTCTTCAGTATATACTCTTCATCTTTCAATTGGTTACTTTATGGATACAGGCTGAAAGATGAAGAGAATAATTAACTGATATTATCGGAAGTGGCAGACAAGCGCTGTTTCATGGCAGTTATTCTGGTAAATATCCCAAAAACCTGCCGGTTGTTTATCGATATCACTTTGTAACAACATGGGTTTATGCCACTCAAGCTGTAAACCCGCTTTTTGACTTGCTTCTGCAAATTGCTCACGGCTCCAGCTATACATAGTAAAAGGTTGAGGAGGAGTATCAGGAATACTTGTAAATTCGGCTTTAAAGAAAAGGCCTCCTCCACAAGGTTCTTCGCTAAGGATCTCGCAGAGGTAATTTGTACAGTTTCCTTTTGCTAACCGATAGTCAGGCTCCAGTGTGTAAGCAACCAGTTTCCCGGAAGGTGCTAGTGGTGTATTCTGCAATTAATGACATCACTTTGTATTCCCACGGTAAAGCCACTTAAAAGGTTTAGCTAATACCCGGTTGTAATATTCGATATATTTTAAAATGCATGTCCGTAATATCGCTTTGCTGCTGACGGAAAGCCGCCTGAGCAAATGTCGGGAGACCAGACTGAACCAACATTCAATTTGATTTAACCAGGAAGCGTGTTTGGGGGTATAAACGAATCGGATCCGATGTGTCGGGTCTGATAGAAACTGCATGCGTGTCTCCATGGATTGAAGCGTTCCCCACTGGCCTTTCACTCCCAGTCCCTCATTAAGACCACAGGCTTCGGCAATGAAT
>NZ_NIBU01000060.1 GCF_002632485.1 Xenorhabdus innexi
ATTCATTGCCGAAGCCTGTGGTCTTAATGAGGGACTGGGAGTGAAAGGCCAGTGGGGAACGCTTCAATCCATGGAGACACGCATGCAGTTTCTATCAGACCCGACACATCGGATCCGATTCGTTTATACCCCCAAACACGCTTCCTGGTTAAATCAAATTGAATGTTGGTTCAGTCTGGTCTCCCGACATTTGCTCAGGCGGCTTTCCGTCAGCAGCAAAGCGATATTACGGACATGCATTTTAAAATATATCGAATATTACAACCGGGTATTAGCTAAACCTTTTAAGTGGCTTTACCGTGGGAATACAAAGTGATGTCATTAATTGCAGAATACACCACTAGTAGGGATGTCATTGATAATTTTATTGACTTCAGGAAACTGATCTTCACCAAGGAATGGGATTCGTCCAGTCAGTTACATCTGTTTGCCTACCAGACAACTATACAACAGAATTATCCAGTGGAATTTGCCGCACATGTTGTTGCACATATGGTTGCAACTGGCACTTTTACCGGAGTTGCAGATTATAGTGATTATATTGAAGACGACGAGTACACCGAACTTCTTGCGAACTATTTTAAATGTAGCAAAAGTTGGAATGCTATTGCTAAGTCGTTATCAAACAGAGAAATGATTCCGTTTGTTAAAGGTGCAATTCAACACCTTTTCGCAGAAAATAAATTGGAACGATTAGATCCACTCCGGTATGTGAAGGAAGATTATCCATTATTGAGTGCACACATTACTGATGTTGATCTGATGGCTCCCGTTGTTACACGTCAACAATACCTCAATGACGCTCTCAGCCTGAAAGAGATTGGACTGATAGACGGAGAAACGCTCCAGGCTATGCTCCGAACTGAAGCTCTTTTGGATGCTCATGAAAAACTTTATTCATTAAGCGAGTCACTGTTAGCAGTTGATAGGCTTTCTAGTTCATTCAAATCGATTCATTCAAATAATCAGCTAATTTTGCTCCATATGAATAGTCTGGGAAGGAAAATCCACCTGAGCCCTGATATTAATGGTTTTGCTGATTGGTATCGCTCTGTCTCTGTGGAAGAACTGGCAGAAGGTAAATGCATTCGTTTTATCTGGGACTTGCTTGGCGAAGAGCAGCAACAGGAAATTCTTGCGCAATTCCATGACGTCCTGTTAGAGGTTCAGGTCAGTCAATCCAACCGAGTTAAACTCATTCATGATTTTAATGATGTGATTAACTTTATTGAGCCCGAAGGAAGAGGTTCGCGCCGCGGCATTGGAGCATTGTTTACTCTTGCTGATAAAGATGTTTTGTTACGAGACTGGCTGGACAGGCAGAATTATGCGTTAAGCAATTGGCCAATTCCAGAAAGTCGTTCTGTCGCAAAATATATTATTGGTCATCAAAAGTTATTCCCCGGTATCTGTAAGTCGTCAAAATTCATTGAAAAAAGGATGAAAGAGGCTGAGATTGAACAATTACCGGAAAATATAGAGCAAGTTTTGGAAGATTGAATATTCGGTGAGCAAAATATAGTAGGATGCGTTCCATCCTGTTTGAATCGCTACAGGCTTGGTTAATATCTATGAACCATTAAGATAACTGAAATAGTACCCATAAGTGAGAAGCGTCAACATGTCCGCTTCTCACGCATAACTGACGGTCATATCCAATCAAATTTCATTACAGAATACCATCAGCGCAAGTGGCGACTGATACCCATCAGTCGTACTGGGACATATGAAACCAAATGACTTGCGCACCAGATACAGGTAAGTCCACCCTGACACTCCGCCGATTATTCACCGGTTATTTCTCACTCGTTTCCGGGGGGAAAGCAGTATGAGTGGGGGTTAAACGTCACTTTTTTATTCATGAGTGAGGTTTTTTCACGACCTGTCATTTTCAGATGCGTGTTTTCTGGCACGGTGCTTAAAAAAATAGTCTGTTTTTATCAAGACCCGAACGGGATTTATAGATACCTATAAAACTGTGCTTCATGTATAAAATTAAAAAGCGAGATTAATTTCATTTTGTTATCGTTATTTTCAATAACGTAATTAAACAGCAATTGATTATTCTTATTGCCTTTGTGTTTTTTATTAAAAAAATAAATGGAACCTTTTTTAAAGCAGAATGGTTTATTCTTCGTTTAATGATTCATTGAATTACTTTTAAGATTTAAATTCTTCTATTTTCATTTAATAACGGGGTTATTGAATGTTATTGCGTAATGATAAGTTTTTTTTGGTTTTTTATTCTAAAAAAGACTTTTTTTCCTCTTATTGATTGTTGATTGAAAAACGATCATTTGCATGCATAATCACCCTCCATCGGTTTTTCTCGTGGTTGTTTAAGATAAATATTTTCCCTTTTTATTTTTTTGAGAAAAATTATGACTAATCGATTTTCCCGCAAAAAAATAGTAACAGGGCTGGCCGGGTATTGTGCACTCACCCTACTGCCGGTATACGCAGATGACCAGCCCTTAATCAATCAACAGCAGCAACAGCAGGCACAAGAGCGATGGCTGGAAACTAAACCCCCTCATGTCAATTTGTCCGATGACACGGTACCGGACGCCTTTTCGCCGCTGGTGTTCCCGAAAGAATCCCCCTGTTTTGCTATTCGTCAGGTGACATTATCCGGGCGGGAAGCCTTACCGCACTGGGTGCCGTTGCAGCGTCTGGCCGATCAGGCCGTGGGGCAGTGTGTGGGGGCAAAAGGCATTGAGCTGCTGATGAGCAATATGCAGAACCGGCTGATTTCACACGGTTGGGTGACGACCCGGATAGTGGTTCCCGAGCAGGATCTCAGTCAGGGGGATCTCAGACTGAATGTGGTGCCGGGAAAAATCCGCCATCTCCGTTATGCTGACGAGGCCGATAAGTCTGCCTCACTGACTACGGCCCTGCCCGCCCGCGAGGGGGAATTACTCGATTTACGCGCCATTGAACAAGCGATGGAAAACCTCCAGTCGGTGCAACAGGTTCAGGCCGCTGTGGAGTTGATACCGGGTGAGCAGCCGGGTGAAAGCGATATTGTCATTCAGCGGCAGCAATCCCGCAATTGGCACACGGGGGCATGGTTAGACAACAGCGGCACCAAAACGACCGGGCGCAATCAGGGCGGACTGATGCTGGCGCTGGATAACCCGACCTCGCTGAGTGATCTGTTTTATGTGGCGGCGACCAAGGATTTATCCTTTACCCACAGCAAACATTCGGCCAATTACACCGCACATTACTCCGTGCCGTTTGGCTACTGGCGGTTCGGGCTGACCGGCAGCCAGTACCGCTATGCGCAAACCGTGCCGCACCTGGATAACAAGGAGACGAAGTACCTTGGTCGCAGCCGTAGTCTCAATGCCCAGTTAAGCCGTGTGTTGCACCGCAACGCCCGTTCGAAAACGACATTAACCTACGGTGTCAATCTGCGCCAGACGCGCAATTTCATCAACCAGACGGAAATTGCGGGACAAAAACGCCGGACCAGCCAATGGCGGCTGGGGTTAGATCACCGTCATTACTTTGGCGAGGCGGTGCTGGAGGCCGGGGCCGGTTATCAGAAAGGCACCCGCTGGTTCGGGGCCTTATCGGCACCGGAAGAATCCCGCGATAAATCGACCCCGGACTATGCCACGGCCAAATCCGAAATTATCCAGCTTTCGGCCACGCTCAATACCCCGTTCAGCCTCGCGGATCAGCCACTCCAGCATCGCATCGAATACCAGCGCCAGTGGAGCAATACCCCGCTGACCCCGCAGGATATGTTCAGTATCGGCAACCGCTGGACCGTGCGCGGATTTGACGGCGAACGCTCACTGAGTGCCGATACCGGCTGGACACTGCGCAATACCCTGTCATGGCAGACGCCGTTACCCGAACAGCAGCTTTATCTGGGGGCGGATTACGGGCGGGTCAGTGGTCGCGGGACGGAATCGATTATCGGGCGCACACTGGCCGGGGGTGTCATGGGGCTGAAAGGCCCGATCCGGCCCGCCAATCTGGCCTATGACCTGTCTGTTGGCACGCCGTTTTCGAAACCGGATGGTTTCAAAACTGATCCGGCGTATGTGGCTTTCAACCTGAACTGGCAGTATTGAGGGTAACGACCGACGGGCGTTGATGACGTCCATACTGAATTCAACGGGGCTGACGTCAGCCGTGTGCGGATCGCACCCTGAGCGGCTTCCTCTCCCCGGTGACACGACTGAAATGAGGTTCGCACGATGAATAAACTGTGTTATCGCGTGATTTTCAGCAAGACCCGCCAAATGTTCATGGTGGTTTCTGAACTGGCGGGCAGTCATACCGCCGGACAGGTTCGGGACGAGGCTCCGGTCGCTGCCTCGCCTGCATCCCGGCGGGTGTCCCTGATGCCGTTGATCCTGAGTGTTTCACTGGCATTGGGACTGGTGAGCCAGCCCGTTCGGGCCAACATTGCTGCCGACCGCAGTGCGCCGGGTCATGAACAACCCTCGGTGATCGCCACGGCGAATGGGATGCCTCAGATCAATATTCAGACACCGAACAAGGATGGGGTATCCCGTAACCAGTACCGCCAATTTGATGTGGCGGAAAAAGGGGCCATCCTCAATAACAGTGCAGTCAACACCAAAACAGCATTAGCCGGGCATATTACGGGGAACCCGTGGCTGGCGAAAGGGGAAGCCAAAATCATCCTGAACGAAGTCAACAGCCGTGATCCCAGTCAGCTGAATGGCTTCATTGAAGTCGCGGGTCAACGGGCTGATGTGGTGATTGCGAACCCGGCGGGGATTACCTGTAAAGGCTGCGGGTTTATCAATGCCAACCAGACAACGCTGGCCGCCGGGCAGACGGTGCTGGAGAACGGTCGCCTGAAAGGATTCGAGGTCAAAAACGGTCAGATTGCCGTGGAAGGGAAAGGGCTGAATGATACCGGCAGTGATCATACCCGCCTGATTGGCCGGGCCGTGAAAATCAATGCCAAGTTACATGCCCGGGATTTGACCGTGACTACCGGTCAGAACCGGCTGGATGCGCAGGGTAATGTGGTACAGACCCATGCCAGCCGTGGGCAGGATAAACCGGCATTCAGTCTGGATGTGGCAGCGATTGGTGGCATGTATGCCAATAAAATCAAGTTGGTCGGCACGGAACAGGGCGTCGGGGTGCGCAATGCCGGGCATCTGGGGGCGCAAGCCGGGGATGTGGTGCTTAACAGTAACGGCTCACTGACCAACAGCGGCGTTATCACGGCCTCAGCGGCAGTCACGATAAAAAACCCGGGCACGGTGACCAATCAGGGCAGCATCCGGGCCAGAGAACTGACCGTCAGAAATGACGGTGATCTCACCAACAGTGGGGGGCTGACCGCATCAAACAATATCACATTAACCCACCAGGGCAATCTGACGAATCAGGGTGAGATCAGTGCCCGTCAGGATATCAGGGTCACTACCCGTGATCGCATGCATAATCAGGGTCGTCTGCTGGCTGGCCGCCACCTCGATATACAAAATACGGCGTTGGACAATCAGGCCACCGGTAAACTGGCCGCCGGGGTGGGCAAAGACGGCCAACTGACCCAGCCCGGTCATCTGACCCTGAAGAGTCGGCGTCACATTACCAATGCGGGCATGATGGCGGCGGCGACCTCCATGACCCGGCAAAATCAGGGCAATCTGACCAACACCGGAAAAATCACCACCGGTCAGGACATAAAAATCACCACCCGTGACCGGGTGGTGAATCAGGGCGATATGCTGGCCGGCCGCCATCTGGTGATGCACAGTGCCGCCGTGGACAATCAGGCCACCGGCACACTGGCCGCGGCTGATGAGCTGACGCTGGAAAATCAGGAAGCGGTCACCAATCAGGGCAACATGCAGGCGAACGCACTGACCCTCCACAGTGACGGCCCCCTGCGTAATCAGGGGACGGTGACGGCGTCCCGTGATTTGAACCTTCGCAATCAGAGTAGCCTGACCAACAGCGGAAAGATGAGCGCCGGGCGGGACATGAACATCACCACCCGTGATCAGGTAGAGAATCAGGGTGATATGCTGGCCGGCCGCCATCTGGCGATGCACAGTGCTGCCGTGGACAATCAGGCCGCCGGCACGCTGGCCGCCGGTATCGATCGGGACGGTCAGCTGACACAAACCGGCTATCTGACGCTGAACAAGCAAAAACACCTCCGTAATGCGGGCATGATGGCCGCCACGGACGACCTGATACTGGAAAATCAGGGGGAAGTGGCCAATCACGGGGAGATGCAGGCAAACGCTGTCACGGTCCGCACTGACGGCTCCCTGAGTAACCGAGGTCGGATAACCGCGTCAAACGATCTCAATCTTCAGACGCAGGGCAACCTGACGAATCAGGGGAAAATCAACGCGCAGCAGGATCTGACCCTCACTGTCCGTGACCGGGTGGAGAATCAGGGCGATATGCTGGCCGGTCGCCATCTGGTGATGTACAGTGCCGCCGTGGACAATCAGGCCACCGGCACACTGGTCGCCGGTATTGATCGGGACGGTCAGCTGGCGCAAGCCGGTCATCTGACGCTGAACAATCAAAAACACCTCAGCAATGCGGGCATGATGGCCGCCACGGACGACCTGACGCTGGAAAATCAGGGGGAGGTGACCAATCAGGGCAACATGCAGGCGAACGCACTGACCCTCCGCAGTGACGGCAACCTGCGTAATCAGGGTACGGTGACGGCGACCCGTGATGCGATCCTCCGCAATCAGGGCAGTCTGATCAACAGCGGGAAGGTGACCGCCGGGCGGGACATGACAATCACCACCCGTGATCGGGTGGAGAATCAGGCCGATATGCTGGCCGGCCGTCATCTGGCGATGCACAGTGCCGCGGTGGACAATCAGGCCACCGGCACGCTGGCCGCCGGTATCGATCGGGACGGTCAGCTGACACAAACCGGCCATCTGACGCTGAACAAGCAAAAACACCTCAGCAATGCGGGCATGATGGCCGCCAAGGACGACCTGATGCTGGAAAATCAGGGGGAAGTGGCCAATCACGGGGAGATGCAGGCAAACGCCGTCACGGTTCGTAATGACGGCGCCCTGAGTAACCGGGGGCTGATAACCGCGTCAAACGATCTCAACCTTCAGACGCAGGGCAGCCTGACGAATCAGGGGAAAATCAACGCGCAGCGGGATCTGACCCTCACTGTCCGGGACCGGGTGGAGAATCAGGGTGATATGCTGGCCGGTCGTCATCTTGCCAGCCAGAGTACCGCATTAAACAGTCAGTCCGGGAGCCTGCTGGCAGCCGGTGTGGATCCTCAGGGACAACTCACCCAACCCGGTAACCTGACGCTGACCGCCCGTGAGCATGCCGGGTTGAACGGCCGGAATCTGGCGCGGGATACGTTGTCCGTGAAGGCGAAAAACCTGTCCCTTGCCGGCAGTCAGACGGCCGCCGAAGACCTGCAACTGACGTCTGAAACACACTTAAATTTACAGGCGGCGAACCTGCAGGCCCGCCAGAAAATGAAGCTGTCCGCGCCGGAATTCATCGATAATAGGCGCGGGGTACTGACGGCGGACACCCTGATACTGCACAGCAACACACTGAAGAACAATCAGGGCCGCATTACCCAGACCGGCCAGCAGGCACTGGTACTGAACCATCAGGGCGGTATAGAGAACCGGCAGGGCACTGTGCAGAGCGTGTCGGCGCTGAATATCACGTCAGGCACGGATATCAACAATCAGCAGGGGATCCTGCTGGCCGATCAGTCACTGACCCTGCACGCCGGGGGCAACGTGGAGAATACGGCCGGCGTGATTCAGGCGGCACAGCTGGCACTGACGGCCCCACACCTGAATAACACCAAAGGTACGCTTGTCAGCAGCGGCCAGGCCCGGCTTAATCTGGCACAGGGAATGAAAAATCAACACGGCCTTATCGAGGCGGCGGACCTTCTGAAGATCCACAGTCAGGATGACTGGGATAACCGCAACGGGATAGCGCAGGGCGGCAGGCAGGTGGCGGTTGCCGTGTCCGGGCTGGATAACCGTGACGGCAAACTGCAATCCGGCGGTGATCTGAAGCTTCACACGCCGGGTCAGGTGAGGAACCAGTCCGGTACGTTGTCGGCGAAACAGCACCTGAACTGGCAGGGCGGGACACAGAGTGGACTGAACAATACGGCGGGCGTGCTGTTCAGTGGTGGCGGGATGTCACTGCGGGGCGGTCAGCTGACCAACCGTGAGAAAGGTGAAATCCTGAGTAAACAGGGACTGACGCTGGATCTGACCGGCCACTGGGATAATCAGGGCGGAAAACTGATCAGTGACGGGGACAGTACCGTGCTGGCCCGGACGCTGGACAACGGGCAGGGCAATATTGATGTGTTGGGTGCACTGGACATGCAGCTCACCCACGTTCTGGATAACCGCAAAGGCCGCCTCTTCAGTCAGCAGTCGCAGTCTCTGACAGCAGAAAACGTCCTGAATACGCAGGGGTGGATGGGGACACAGGGGAGCTGGTCTGCCATCGGTACCCGGTTTGACAATCAGGGGGGAGAAGTGCTGAGCCTGCAGGATGCCGGCCTGTCGGTGAACCGGCTGGACAATCAGACCGGGACGATACAGTCCTCAGGATCGCTCGGGCTGTCTGTCGGGCAGGGTATTGATAACCGGGGCGGTAAACTCAGCGCACTGAAACGGCTGACGGTCCGGGGGGCTTCGGAAGGAAGCGCCACGGGTCAGGTGCAGAATACGGGCGGCCAGCTACTGGCCGGGGAGGATCTCACGATAAAGGCCACCCGCCTAGATAATGATACCGGTGGCCTGCTTGACAGCCAGAAACGCCTGCAACTGCGTGTCAGTGAGATGCTGAATAACACGCAGGGGAGAATGCGAAGCGGTGACGCGTTACAGATTGATGCGCCCTCACTGATCAACCGGAACGGGGCCATCGCGAGCCAGCAGCAACTGCGCCTGCGTCTGTCGGGGCTCTTGGATAATACCCGGGGAACGGTGCGCAGCAACGGCGAACAACAGATTGTCGCCGGGCAGGTGATCAACCCGACAGGCCTGTTCAGCAGTCAGGGAACACTGGCACTCACCACCGATCAGCTGGATAACCGGGAAGGGATGATTATCAGCCGGGAAGCCGGCACGTACCAGCTGCCGGCATTCAATAATCAGCAGGGCCGGCTCCACAGTGGTGGCACACTGACCGTTAAGGGAAAACGGATCCGTAATCAGGGGGGGGAACTGGTCGCTACCGGTGGGATGTGGCTTGAGAGTGAACAGCTGGATAATCCGGAACAGGGAAAAATCACCAGTCAGGATACCCTGACGGTGAAGAGCGATAGGCTGGATAACAGCGAAGGCGGATTACTGCTGGGGACGAAGGACACGGACGTGACCGCCCGGGTGCTGAATAACCGCCGGGGACGCCTGCAAAGCCAGGGGCCTCTGACCCTCGCGGGCCTCAGCCAGCTGGATAACCGTCAGGGCGATATCCGGGCTAACCAGTCCCTCCGTCTCAATGCGAACTTACCGGCCGTGCTGACGCTGCTCAATGCGCGTGGCATCGTCCAAAGCGGTGGGGCGCTGATCGCCCATACCCGCTCTCTGGACAATGCAGGGGGAAGCCTGCTCAGTCAGCAGGCTCTGACCTTGTCGGTGCAGCAGGACTACCTCCACCGGTCAGGCGATACGCTGAGCAGTAACGAGGCCGTGCATTTTTCCGTGGGCGGAAGCTTGCACAATGAGGCTGACTGGCGGTTGCCCGGCAGCCTGAATCTCAACAGCGCCCATTTCACCAATCTGGGGCAGCTGATTGGTCACACGCTGCAGCTGACCACCGGTGCACTGCGTAACCGGGGCCGTCTGGAAGCGGACAACATGAGGCTGAACAGTGACACACTGGACAACACTCATACGGTGATGGGGGATGACCTGACCGTGCACAGCCGGGTGATTGACAACCACGGACGGAACGCCGTGATTGCCGCCACGGAAAGCCTCTCCCTGCAGGCCGGTCAGCACCTGAATAACCGCGAGGGCAGCCTGATCTACAGTGCCGGTCACTTACAGCTGAACAGCGGGGATCGGATTGACAACAGCGCGAGCCGGATTGAGACCGACGGAGCGATGTCGATTCAAGCCCGACAGCTCAATAACCGGCGCGTCGGCCTCAGGATCGAACGTGAGGCGGAAAAAAGTGAGACCCAGTGGCATCGTTATAATTATTTCTGGCGTGCTTACGGCTCGGGGGTCAATACCGACAAAAATACGCAGGCACCGGTTACTCAACGCCTGCGGTTCCGCGATGAAGCGGCCGTGGAAAACAGCCCTTACGGTACGCTGTTAGCGATTGATGCCGCGGGCAAACGGGCACAGATCCGGGTGAAGAACGACCGGGGTGAACGTGAGGAAATGTGGGTTAATTATCTGGCCCTGACGCCGGGGAGTCAGGGCAGTTATGACATGACGTTCTATGAGACACGGGGGCATCGTCAGAACCGGGTTCCGACCCCTTATCACAATACCGTCTGGCGTGAGCACGACCGGGGACGGCTTGAGCAGTGGGATCCGGAAAAACACCTCGATATTGCCAATGTGCCCTTTGTCGATGATTACAACAACTTCCGTGAACGTTCGGCGACGGGCACCGTGACACGGGATAAACTGGTGTCGACAGGCACCGCAGCGTATGTGCTGGCCGGCGGTCACATGACATTGCAGATTGCCGATACCTTGCTGAATGAGGCCAGCACCCTCAGTGCCAACGGCAACCTGTCGCTGAAAGGTAACGCCAGGATCATCAATCAGGGCTATTCGGTGAACGAACGGCGTCAGGAACATTTTGTTGATCATTACGACAGGGATACCCGGCATTGGTATCCGACCCGTGACAGTGATACCACCACCGCATTGATGACCCTTGATGCGGTGATGAGCGGGCACGGTAATGTCACCCTTGGCGGAGTCCGGCTGGAAAACACCACGGTCAATCCGGCGCAAATCAGTGGGGTGGCGGCGGCGCAGAAAGCCGCGGATGCTGAACGGGTGGAATGGCAGCACAATCCTCTGGGGGCCCTCGTGAAGGGCGCGGTGTGGCAGGACAGGGACATGTCGCCGTCGTCGGGGCACGCACGACGTCCACCCGCCACGGGCCAGACACCGGCCGGGCCGTCTCTCAGCGTGGATACCCCGTCCCGGGGGGCCATCAACCGGTCTCTGGCATCGACCGAACACGCTTTCCGCGTGGAGCCGCCGTCCTCCCGGCCAATCAACCGGCCCCTGACGGTGGCTGAACGGGCACTGACCGATAAGCAACACCTTGAGCGCGTGGTGAGCGTTGTGCCTGACAACGGCCTGTTCCGTCAGCACCCGGTCCAGAGTCACCCGTATCTGGTGGAAACCGACGAACGGTTTACCAGCCGGAAACGATTTATCAGCAGCGATTACCTGTTTCAGCAGATGAAGTCAGATCCGGCGCAGCTACACAAACGGTTGGGTGACGGCTTTTATGAACAGCGGTTAGTCCGCGAGCAAATACTCAAACTGACGGGACGGCCTTCCGTGCGGGGCGAGGATGCCCTGCTGGAATACCAGAGACTGATGAATAACGGGATTAAGGTGGCCCGTGACTTCCATTTAGTCCCGGGGGTCGCGTTGACACCGGCCCAGATTGCGGCGCTGCAACAGGACATCGTCTGGATGGTGAGCGAAACGGTCGGGACGGCCACCGGTCCGCAGACGGTCTGGGTCCCTAAAGTCTATCTGGCCAGCACGACGCTGCGGCTGACGGGAGACGGTGCCGTGATTGCCGGGGGCAATCTGCAGGTGTCCGTGCAGGCGCTCAATAATACCGGTCATCTGCTGGCTGACCGGGCGCTGGGCATTGACGCCGGCCAGTTCCTGCATGAGGGCGGGGATATCCGGGCCGACAGCATTAACGTGCAGGCCGACAGCCTGATCCTGCGCACGAACCTGCAGGATGCGCGGCGTCAGGCCGCCATGAGTGCGCGTGAACTGAACCTTCAGGGCGGGGATATCCAGTTACGGGGCGCAAAACTGAATGCCGGGCAGAACCTCAGCCTGACGGCGCGCAATAATCTGGACATCAGCACAGCCCGAAGCCGCTATGCGGGGCGGGTTGAGGTGATTTCCGGGGCGATGGGCAATCGCACGCGTGACGGCATCGAAGCACCGGGCGAACGCATGGCGTCCGTCAGGGGGGAATGGCAGCGGGCACTGGGCAGTACCCTGACGGCAGGGAACCATCTCAGCCTGCGCGCCGGGCAGGATATCACCCTGAAAGGCAGTCAGGCCAGTGCCGGCGGTACGGCCGGTGTCCGGGCGGGCGGAAATGTGAACTTACTGGCCGACACCACCACGAACGAGACCCGGCTGGCCGCCAACAGCCGGACATCATCGGTAAGCAACCAGCGTCGGGCAGATCAGTTGCACCTCAGTACCCTGAGCGGGAATACCGGTGTGAACCTGCTGGCCGACAAAAACCTGCTGGCCGAAGGGGCTCAGGTGGACAGCCGGGCGGGCGGCATTGATTTGCGTGCCGACGCGGTGACGATTAAGGATGCGCGTCAGCGGGTCAGGGATCAGGACAGCGAACGTCAGCAGGAAGGCAGTAAAAACAGTCAGCGGAACAGGGAAACCGCCCGTGAAAACCGGACGGGCAGTACCTTCAGCGGACGTGACGGCATTGCGGTGACGGCCCGCCAACGGGATATCACCGTGACCGGCAGTACGCTGCACAGTGAACAGGGTGCGCTGGATCTGCAGGCGAAAAATGATATTACGCTGAACAGTGCGACTGAACGTGAGCGTCTGTTCTCGGTATCCCGCGAAGAGAAAAAAGGGCGTGTATCGAAAACCCGCACTCACACGGTACAGCAGGATACCGTTACCCGTGAAACAGGCAGCCTGCTCAGCGGTGACCGTATTCACCTCCAGGCCGGCAACGACCTGACCGTGAGCGGGTCGGCAGTCGCTGGGGATAAGGATGTGATCCTGAAGGCCGGAAACCGGGTGGATATCCGGGCCGCCACCGAAACCCGGTCTCACGACCGGCAGGAAGCGAAGCAAAAGCGTGGCTTGCTCAGCAATGGCGGGCTTGGCCTGACCGTAGGCAGCCAGTCGAGCCGTCAGACGGTGAATGACGCGGGCACGACCCAAAGCCAGAGTATCAGTACGGTGGGCAGCCATCAGGGCAATGTCAGTATCAGCGCGGGGGACCGGGTGCAGGTTGCCGGTGCCGATCTGGTGGCTGGTCAGGATTTGACGATCACCGGTGACAGCGTACAGATTGAACCGGGATACGATAAGCGGACCCGGCAGGAAACGGTCGAGACAAAACAGTCCGGTCTGACACTGGGGGTATCCGGTGCGGTGGGCAGTGCGCTCAATACCGCGGTCAGCAGTGCTCAGCAGGCCAGAAAAGCCAGTGACAGCCGACTCCGGGCACTAAAAAATACGCAGGCGGCTTTGTCGGGGGCACAGGCCCTTCAGGCTTGGCAGTTGAGTGAGGCGAACGCGGCGAAAGCGGCAGCCATCAATCAGGCCGGCGGTCAGGCGGCAAAACCGACGGATACTGTGGGGCTGCAACTGTCCTACGGCAGCCAGTCGGCGACATCCGACAGCCGGCATGACCAAACGCACACGCAGGGCAGTCGCCTGAGTGCGGGCAGCGATATTCGCATTACCGCCACGGGCGACAAGGGAAAAACCGAACGCAGCGGCCATATTCAGGTAGAGGGCAGCGTGCTGAATGCCGGTCAGGATATCAGCCTGAACGCGAAACGGGATATTGCCCTGACATCGGGCAAAAATACCGACACGCTCCGGGGGCGGAACAGCAGCCAAGGCAGCAATATCGGCGTCGGGCTGACGGCAGGACAGGGCGGCACGGGCCTGACACTCTCTGCGGGTGTGAACGCCGGTAAAGGGCATGAAAACGGGGAAACGCTGACGCACACCGAAACCCAAATTACCGCAGGCCATCAGGTGGCCCTGAATGCCGGACAGGATGCGGTGCTGAAAGGGGCACAGGTGCACGGTGAGACAGTGACGGCCAACGTCGGAGGTAACCTGCATCTGCAAAGTGAGCAGGATACCGATAACTACGGCAGCCAGCAACACAACGTCCGCCTGGGCGGTAGCGTGACTTACGGTGTCCCGGGCGGCGCGCTCTCAGCCAGTGCCAGCCGGGAAAAAATGGCCAGCCAGTACCGGTCCGTCAACGAGCAAACCGGTATTTTTGCCGGAAAAGGCGGCTTTGATATTCAGGTCGGCCAACATACCCAGCTGGACGGGGCGGTGATTCAAAGTCAGGCGGACAAAGATAAAAACCGGCTGGAGACCGGCACGCTGGGCTTCAGCGATATCCGGAATAAAGCACAATACCTCACCGAACAGCAGAGCACCGGGGTCAGTACGGGCGGGGCGGTGGGCAGCCAACTGGCCTCCAATCTGGCCTCCAATATGCTCTCCGGCACCGGCAATCAGGGCAGCCGCACCTCCACGACGCAGGCCGCCGTCAGTGATGGCACGCTGGTTATCCGGGATGGCGGGAAACAAAAACAGGCGGTGAGCCAGCTCAGCCGGGATACCACCCGGGCGGCCAATTCCCTCAATCCGATTTTCGACAGGGAGAAAGAGCAGCAACGGCTGGCACAGGCACAGGCGATAGCCCAGATTGGCACACAGGCACTGGATATCTACCAGACGCAGGCAGCAATCCGTGCCACGAAAAAAGCCACGGCAGACTTTCATCATCCGCAAAAACAGCAATACTGGAAGGCACAGGCCAAGACCCAACTGGACAAAGAAAAGGCCGATGCCACACCAAAGGCACTGACAGACCGCGCTTACCAGCTCGCTTATGCGGCGGCGATTAAGGCACAAGGCGTCGACATTGGCGGCCACCCCCGTCAGGCCGTGACGGCGGTGGTCTCGGCGCTTCAGGGACTGGCAGGCGGGGATATCAAGGCGGTGCTTGCTGACGGGGCGGCTCCTTATCTGGCGAATGCGGTGAAAGCCGCGACGCAGGGAGATACGGCCACGAACCTGTTAGCTCACGCGCTACTGGGTGGCGTGTTGGCGGAAATCAAAGGGGGGGCAGCGGTTGCCGGGGCCACGGGCGCAGCCGGGGGCGAACTGGCGGCCTCAGCGATTGCCGGGGCGCTGTATCCCGGTAAGGCGCTGAGTGAATTGTCTCCGGACGAAAAGGAAAACGTCAGCAACCTGTCCACACTGGCGGGGGGACTGGCCGCCGGACTGGCGACCGACTCGGCGGCAGGCGGGGTCGCCGGGGCACAGGCCGCGAAAAATGCGGTGGAAAATAATTATCTTCATCTCACTGAGAAAATGAGAGAGGAGCAATTAAGCCGGAAACAAGCTGAAGGCACCATTACGGCGAGTGAGCGTCAGGAACTTGCCGCCCTGAAGAAAGAAAGTCAGTCGCGTGATGAACAGCTTATTCATGCCTGCCAGAGTGGCTCACCCGCCGATTGTCTGCGTGAGCAGAAATTAGCGATTAAAGCTCAATCATCTTATCGCGGCTATGCTGAATACCAAACGTATTATGATTTGCTGAAGCAGTACCCGGATGAAATGGCGAAGTTTGGTCAGCTTATTGATGACTATTCGCGCGATATAATTGGGTTGGTTGAAAAAGGGTATACGCCTGAGCAAGCAAAGGCCAAAATTGCTGCCGATGCAAATTATGCTGCCAAGTACCAGCAAGCGATGGATGATACGCCGACGTGGGCTAAAATTGCGATGACGGTGCAGGATACTGTCGGGATGGTTTATGGGGCTAAGTCGGCGGGTGTTAGCCTGAACCAGTTGGTGAAAGATAAACCGCCAACAACAGCGCTGAAAATTGATGGACATGGCAACAGCATTGTTGGGATGGGCATAGGTGGTAGAAAACCAGTTCCTCAAGATACGAAAAAACAGAATACAAATGAGCCGAAAGTGATCATTGTAGATAAAACCAAGTACCCTGAATCGGCAAAGCATATCGAAGATGCTCAGAAAGCAGGGCATCCAAAGATGTTGACGATTGATCGTGCAGGAGCTACCGAAAGGAGAAGGGAGTCCTTGAAAAATACTCCTCCGGTAAAAGGATCAGATCGTGATGAATATCCTCCTGCTATGTTTAAAGAAGGTGGCTCCGGTGCTTCGGTTCGACCAACTACCCCTTCTGATAATAGAGGAGCAGGGGCATGTATTGGTCAACAATGTCGTGAATTACCTGATGGAACAACTGTGATTATAAAGACAGAAAAGCCAGACAAAATAGGAATGGGGAAATAGCAGATGTGGCCTTTAACTGACAAACTAATCTCAATTTGTAGTCATGATATTTCTTCTATTAAATCAGGAAAATATATTGCTCTTGATTATGGAAAATCATTGGTAGATGAATTGAGCTATTTATTGAATAAAAAAAATGGATTTTATGGTTTTGAATCAGCATTACGCGTTTTTCCATATGAAACGATAGATGGAGAAATTGGTTTAACTGATTGGAATGAAAATAGTTTATGGATTGATTCATATAAAGATATGGCTAAGGGTGCTCTTTTTTTTGCAGAAGATATCTTTGGAAATCAGTTTTGTCTAAAGGATGATTGTATTCATACATTCGACCCTGAGACGGGTTTATTTGATAAATTAGCCAACAGTATCAATGAATGGAGTGGGTTAATTTTGGATGATTATGAAGTTTTAACGGGATATTCTTTAGCTCATAATTGGCAAAGCATTCATGGCCCTATTCAATCGGGCTATCGTTTGGCTCCTAAGATCCCCTTCGTTTTAGGCGGGGCATATGAGTTGGATAATCTTTATTTAGCTCGAACATGCGAATCAATGAGAGTCAGGGCTGATCTAGCTCTACAAATACGGAGCATTCCCGATGGAGCAAGTATAAGAATGGATATAAAAGATTAGTCAGCAAAAAGATCCCAGTTTAATCGCTGGGATCTTCTTTTTAGACGTCAGCCATATTTAATGGGCTAAATAATTAATAGGTTTTGAACAATGCTGAGTTGTACCGATTATCCGCTTATTCCTCCCAGTCGTTCTCTAGTGTTGGCTGTATATGCCGTGGGAAGATTATGTTGGTAAGGCATTACCAGCCTGCTCGCTTGCCGAAAAACTTTAAGGCCTTTGATTACTATGATTATGCAACTAAAACAGCCATAAGTGCTAACTCACTGGATACGCAGACAATAGCTAAGCTGGCCAATCCTAATCAGATTTACAGTGCGATGAAAGGGAATATTGATGCTGCTGTAAGGTTTAAAGAATTTGCTCTTTCAGGTAAAGAATTAAACTCATCAATGATTTCTCATAGAGAAATTCAGTTGGCAGTGCCTGCTAATACGACCAAAACACAATGGACAGAAATTAACCGAGCCATTGAATACGGTAAAAGCCAAGGCGTAACAGTTAAAGCCACACAGGTGAAATGATGAAATTTAATCAAGATCAGGATTATTGGGTAAGTATTTACAGCACTGAAAAGTTCATCAGTGTAGAAACTTATTCAGGACTTGGATTAGTTGGAGCCGATCCGCATTTTCCTCCTCATTTACTGTCGCCAGAGACAGATGATCAGAGTCTTGGTGAGGCAATTTTTCAGGCGTTATTGAATAGCAGAACACTGACTGACCCTGAAGAACGTGTAGCTTTTTTCGACCTTGAGAAAGGTAAAGAGCAATACGCGGCCAGAGTAGCCATGCTGATGGATAAATATGGTTATAAATCCAGAAAAGCCCTGTTCAGGAATATGAAAAACTGCGGTATTCACTGCGTGAATAATTTAATGACGATATCGCCTAGACGTCATGAAAAATTGGAGGCGTGGGGAAGAGAAAGAAATGATGGTATTGAAGATGTTGTTCTTTCTGTTGACCATTCCCCTGAAGAAATCGGCGCGGGTCTGCGACTGGCCTTGAGTCGCTGTCGATAAAAATCGACCATTGGATGAGTACGATGCACTAAGGGGTGACAATCTTCCCTTCTGATTGCGTTACAATCTGATAATTACCTAGAACTTGAAATCCCTCAATAAGTATTGAGGGATTTCAGAGTATGGAAAAAGGGTTGGCACCGCTTGATGCGAGTGGAAATTCTGTGAATTTACATCATATGTTGCAACGCAAAGATGGTCCTATAACGGAAATGACGCAGAAATTTCATGAAGATAACCATAGTGTTATACATATTAATGATAACAGTATTCCTTCTGGTATTAATCGGAGTGAGTTTGATAAATGGCGTTCGAGTTACTGGAAAGAGTGTGCTCAGGATTTTAAAAGGTAAACAATATGAGTATGAATGATATCGAAAAAGCCATTGATATCATCAATAGTAAGCCAGACGAAGCAGATTTTGACGGGCCTAAAGATGATGCACTTATTAGAGCGGCCGAAAAAACGCTAGGCTTGAGCTTTCCTATGACATATCGGTACTTTTTAGAGAAATTAGGGTGTGGGGATATAGCAGGTCAAGAATTTTATGGTTTGATCAAATCTGATTTTTTTAACTCAAGTATTCCCGATGCTGTCTGGATAACAATGCAAGTACGTAAAAATTCTGATTTACCTGATAATTATATAATTATCAGTTCTACGGGAGATGGTGATTATGTGGTTTTAAATTGTACCAAACTAGGCATCGAAGCCCCTGTTGAACTGTGGTCTCCTGGGGTAAGTGGTAATCAACCAGCATTTAAATTCTTGGCAAATGATTTTGGTGAGTTTTTTTATAAACAAATGCAAAGTATCGGTTGATTCAAAATCCTGAAATTAACTAATTATAAAAATAATCAATAGGTTGCCGGATAAGGCAAGTATGGATAGAAGGTAATTTGTTGTGCTACAGATCTCGGTAAGATCAAGCGGCTCCCACTGGCTCTGAGCGTCTTGAGTTGTTGGATAACTCGACCCGGGCCAGAAAGAAATTGTCTGATTTTTTTAAGTCGAACAAGCCCCCCAGACTAACCCTAAGGCCATCGTCTTCCTGACATTATTTTTGTCCCCAAAAATGAATTACCCATTGATCTTATGATGCCCGTTGATTAGCGTAGTCAGACTTAGTGATGATCCGGTCGCTTGTGAGGATCACCTTCGGGTGGCGACAGCAACACTCCTGTAGCCTGCAAGGGAGTACACACCCGTGTGGTACATCTGCGCCCCTTTGGAAGCAGATATCGTCAGTCTGATGACGATGAAGGTTACTTAATCTTATCCATTATGGCCAGTCGGCCAGTCACCCAACGGGGAACACGTTTCCCATTGGGTCGGTGTTCTCCGTTGTTTTATTAGGAGAATACTGTGCAACAAAATACCTCTCCGGTCACGGATATCGTGCCCGCACCTGAACACTCCCCCTTTGCTGACATTTTCCCGCTCACCGGTTCGCTGGAGCTGATGCTGCTGGAGCACACGTTCATTAAAGCCGCCGCCGTGCTGTGTGACGATGACCGATGTGACCGATGGCAGTACCGGAAAGTGTCAGACACGATTGCCTATATTGTGCCGGTACGACCGGAACCCGCGGTGGTCAGGGTGGAGACAACGGACTTTAAAGGCGAGGTTTCTGCCGATGCTTTCGGGCTGATGGTGACCCTGAACGTATTGGGGTATCTGACGACCCTGTTAAAGCTGGACGGATATGCTGAACGGTTTTGCGCCCTGCGGGAATATGCGCTGCAACACCCTGAGACCCAATTTATCCGGGCGGTGTTGGGCCTGACACATAAGGAGAAATGCGATGTCCGATAATGAACTGATTATGCTGGACAGCGCAGCGCTCTCTGCCGTGTTTCCCGATAAAACCCAGCTGGAGCGGCTGTTTCTGGGGTTTCTGCTGGCGAATATCGCGGCTGAATTAGGCGGGCATGACCGGCCTGAACAGTGGATTGGCCGGCAGGTGTCTGAATCACTGGCTTATCTGGTGCCGACACGGGCAAAAACGTATGCCGTTTACCTGCCGGACACGTCGCTGACGCTCACACTGTCCGCCGATGCTTTCGGGCTGGCGGTGACGGCTCTTCTGTTCGTCCATATTGCGGGACTGACTGAGTCGGATGAGATGGCCTACCGGTTCTGTGCTCTGGAGGAATATGCGCAACAGCACCCGGAAAGCGGTCTGATAACCACGGTGATGACACTGAGGCCCGGCGAGGCGGTTATCAGTCCGTCACAGCATGCGCACACAAAATAATCATCATTAACATTATCCGCGCAGCAGGCGGTTAACCTTTTTATTCAGCGCCTGACCGGGGAAGCCAAAACACCTTCCCGGTATCGGGCGGGTGTTTTCTTTATTTAACCTTTAACGTGAAATCAAGGAACAACACCATGCACTCTGTTTTTTTACCGGCACCGGATGAGACCGATACCGCATGCCATGAAGTGCGGGATATTCTCCGGCACGGCGTCTCAGTCAGTGCGTTTTCTGAGGCGGTGTGATGGCGCCGTTACGTTTAACCGTCTGGCAGGTGATTGCGGCTGCCTTGCTGAAACGGCATTTTGGCCTGAGCCTGACCGATACGGCCCTGTGTGAAACCGATACGGTGGCAGCACTGATAGACAGCGGTGTCCGGCCT
>NZ_NIBU01000061.1 GCF_002632485.1 Xenorhabdus innexi
TGAAAGACTTCTCGACTGATATCACTGGCATAAACTTTTCTCATTCCAGTAGGTTACATGAAAAACTGTTCAGGGTGAAAAAGATTCTGAATAGCCTCTAACAGCCTTGATGATGATGCCTACGATTACGGTAACAGTTGCCTACTCAGATTGCTTGGCTTTACTGCCCAGGAACTTTCTGAACTCGGAAAAACGTCCGATCCAAGTCATACTTCAACTGATCTAGATAGCTTCCGAAAAAGATTAGACCAGCGCAGCTATGAGCTCAATGCAGCCAGTGTTGAGTTGACTCAGCAAATCATTAGAGTATGGAACCCCGCTGATAACAAAGCAGAGGCAAGCAAGCTTAAACTGGTTGCCGATGGGCAATATCTCAAGGTGGTTGTAGAAGATAACATTGGCGTTGAAGTTGAACTTGACCAGCGCTCCGAGGGTTTTCAATGGCTTGTTTCGTTCTTCATAGTGTTCTTTGCTGAGGCTAAAGGGAAACATAAGAACACTATTTTACTTTTAGATGAGCCTGGAGTTAGTCTTCATGCTTTGAAGCAGAGAGAGTTTAGAAAAACGATCTCATTACTTGCTGATGAAAATCAGACTTTATACTCAACTCACTCACCATTTCTTGTTGGCCCGGATGAACTCGATATAGTAAGAGTTGTAGAGTTAACCGATAGGGCTGCTGGTACAAAAGTTCATACTACAGTGTCCTCCAGTGATCCTGCGGCGCTGTTGCCGCTACAGGAAGCGCTTGGCTACGATTTAGCTCAAAGTTTGTTTGCAAACCAGCGTAATTTGATTTTGGAAGGTCTGACGGATTATTGGTATATCGAAGCTATTTCCGGCCTGCTTAGAGATGGGGGAACTACATTTTTACACGACAAGATTGCGCTTGTGCCAGCCAATACAGCCAGTAAGGTAGTATATTTCGCAACAATTCTTACCTCACACAATCTAAAGGTCGCGGCTCTACTTGACTCAGATAATGCTGGTGATCAAGCAGCACGCCAAGAAATTCTAGTACACCGCCTTAGCAATAAAAGAATTCTGCGAACCTCCGATTTTTCAGTTCCTAAAATTGAGAAAGCTGAAATTGAAGACCTACTTAGAGAAACATTGGTCAGGATAGCCAAATCCGAGCTAAGTTGGGACATAACAACTGCATTAGCTAGCGCTGGAGATAAACCTATTATTGATTTGTTCCAAAAGAAGATTGGTAAAAATTTTTCCAAGTACAAACTAGCTAAGGCCTTCTTAAAGTGGTCACGAGATCATTCTGTCACTGACCTATCTGCAAATGAGGTTCAAGGTTGCACAAATCTCATAAATGCTATCAACGCTGCTCTGAAATGATCTTTTGCTTCTGGTTCATCCAATTGGGATGAGCCAACTCCTCCATTAATTTCGTACTATGAGTATCCACTTATGGCACAAAGCAGGCTGTCGGATTACACAAAATAATAGGCTTTTGTTTAGACCTGCCTCTGATTTTGTGTAGTCACCCATCACAAATAGATAACTTTATATTATTTTTCATGGTGTTAAAAATTATAGCTAATTTAACCCGACATACATTATATAAAAACACTATGAAAAAACTTCTCGAACTACGCCAACAAAAATCCAATTTAACCCAACAAATGCGTTCGCTGCTTATCAAAGCGGAAAACGAAAAGCGCTCACTGAATACCGATGAAGCCAAACAGTTCGACGAACTGCGCAGCCAGTCCGACACACTGAATACTGAAATTGCCCGTTATGAATCTTTGGCTGACGAGGAACGCAGTCAGGTAAAGGAACAACCGACCAGCAAAAAGCTCAGCAATGATGAACTGCGCCACTATGTTCTGACTGGCGAGGCTCGTTCCTTATCTATGGGCGTTCCGTCTGAGGGCGGCTATACCGTTATCCCTGAGCTGAACAAACAAATCATGCAACAACTGACTGATGAATCAATCATGCGCCGGATTTGTACGGTGAAAACTACACGCAGCAACGAATACAAACAGTTAGTTTCAGTCGGTGGTGCAGCCGTGGCATACGGGGAAGAAGGCAAGGCACGTACTGAGACTGCCACACCAAAGATGGAAGAAGTCAGCATTAAGCTGTTTCCTATTTATGCCTATCCCAAGACAACCCAAGAGATTATCGATTTTAGCGATGTGGATATCTTAGGTTGGCTGACTTCCGAAATTGCCGACACTTTCGTTGATACCGAAGAAACGGATCTTGTGAGTGGTGATGGCAGTAAAAAAGCGAAAGGATTCCTGTCTTATTCTCGTGATACTCAAACTGACAAGATTCGCGCGTTTGGCACCTTACAAAAGCTGGAAGTAACCGCACTTTCCGCCGATAGCCTGATTGACCTGAAATTCTTACTCAAAAATAAATACCGTAAAAATGCTGTCTGGGTGATGAATTCCAATACAGCCGCTCAGGTGCAGAAACTGAAAAACGGCAATGGTGATTATATTTGGCGGGAACGTTTACAGGCGGGTGATCCCGATATGCTGCTGGGCTTGCCTGTCCACTACCTCGAATTTATGTCAGAGGGTGTGATCAGTCTGGGTGACTTCAAACGTGGTTATTTCATTGTTGACCATGAAACGGGCATTCGAACCCGTCCTGACAATATCACTGAGCCGGGATTTTATAAGGTACATACCGATAAATATCTGGGTGGCGGGCTGGTGGATTCCAACGCAATTAAGGTACTGGAAGTGAAAGCGTCCAGCAACTAAGCAGAAGGGATATCGCATCCCTTTCCAAGTCTTGGAGTCCATTAATGAAGAATGATCTTGAAATCCGCACCGCCTTATTGTCTGCCAGCAATAAGACGCTGACAGGTTATGTGATTAAGTGGAACAGCCGATCACACGTGTTGTGGGATGAATTTGTCGAACAATTCGCGCCGAATGCGTTTAACGCCAGTTTAGCGGCAGGAACAGATATCAGGGCGTTGTACGAACATGACCCGATGAATCTGTTAGGCCGCACCACGTCCGGCACATTGCAGCTTGCCGAAGATGCCACCGGATTACGTTTCGAATTAACGCCGCCAGATACCCAATTGGGGCACGATGTGCTGACGTTGGTTGAACGTGGTGATATACAAGGCATGTCCTTTGGTTTTCGTGCCATTAAAGATCAGTGGGATACCCGTCAGACACCCTATATCAGAACCGTGTTAGAGGCTGAATTACAGGAAATAACCATAACCAGCTTACCCGCCTATCCTGAAAGTGGGGTAGAGATTGCCAAGCGTTCACTGAATGCCGCTAAGCCCCGTGATGCCGATTTGCGTCATTACTGGCTGCAACTGTCCGAGGTGTAATCATGTGGCCTTTTACACGCAAATCCCCTGAAACCCGCAGCATGACGCCGGATGAATTTTTTTCTTTGGCAGGCATGGCTAATACCAAATCGGGTGAGCATGTTTCTCCCTCCACGGCGGAAGGCTTACCCGCTGTGATGAACGCTGTCACAGTGATTAGTGAAGCGGTGGCCTCCATGCCTTGCTATCTCTATCGGGTTCAACACCAGAACGGCAAAGAATCCCGCGAATGGTTGAGTGACCATCCGGTGGATTATTTGCTCAATGAGTGCCCGAATGACTGCCAGACACCGTATCAGTTCAAAAGAACCCTGATGCGTCATTGCTTATTGAATGGCAATGCGTATGCGGTGATTGTCTGGGGGCAGGATGGTCAGCCACAGTCATTACACCCTTACCCGCCGTCGGCAGTCGTACCACAACGATTATTCGATCACCGGTTCGCGTATGCCATCACCGAGCCTTATAGCGGCAAGGTCAAAACCTATTTACAGGAAGAAATCCTGCATCTGCGCTATGCCACCGAAGATGGCTTTTTGGGGCGTTCTCCCGTCACGGTTTGCCGTGAAACACTGGGTTTGGGGTTGGCACAACAACGCCACGGGGCAAGCATCATGAAAGATGGCATGATGGCGGCGGGTGTGATTAAAGCCGCTGACTGGCTGGATGGAATCAAGGGAAGTAAGGCACTGGAAGCCCTCGAACGTTACAAGGGCGCTCGCAATGCAGGGAAAACACCGATCCTTGAAGGTGGGATGGAATACCAGCAGTTAGGCATGAGTAACCAAGATGCCGAATGGCTGGCCTCCCGTCGCTTCACCATTGATGATATCGCCCGTATGTTCAATGTCAGCCCGATCTTTCTGCAAGAATATTCGAACAGTACCTACAGCAATTTTAGCGAAGCCTCCCGCGCTTTTCTGACTATCACTATGCGCCCGTGGCTTGCCAATTTTGAACAACAAATCAAAGCCGCCTTGCTGATGAATTCTCCCAAACAGGGGATGCGTTATCAGGTGGAATTTGATACTGCCGATTTGCTGCGCGCCAATCCGAAAGAACGTTTCCAGAGCTACGAAACTGCCATTAAATCCGGTGTTATGTCACCGAACGAAGCCCGCGAACGCGAGGGATTATCGCCCCGTGACGGCGGTGATGAATTCAGCCAGGCATGGAAGCAAACGGTAGAAGTGAAAAAAACAGCGGAGAACAAGGCATGAGAGCAGGCAGATTACGACACCGGATCACCATTCGAAAGAATGAAATCATTCGTGATGAGTTAGGTTCTGAGTTCTACAAGTGGATTGATGTTGCTACCGTCTGGGCAGAGGTGAAAGCTATTAGCGGACGCGAGAAAATGGCCTCCGGTGCTATTTTCTCCGAAGCCACGATGCGTATTTGGCTGCGTTACCGTGATGATATTACGACAGCGAACAGCATTACCTATCATGGCGCGAACACCAGAGGAACGACCTTCAATATTATGGCAGTGATCCCTGATGCAAAACATACCCGCTTGGAATTGCTTTGTAAGGGAGGTGTTTTCCGATGAGCCAGATTGAAATTCCCCTGAGTGAAATCAAGCAACACTGTCGGATTGATGAAAGCGATACCCTTGATGATGCGTTGCTTACTGCTTACGCTGAAGCCTCGCTGGAAGTCTGTCAGCAACATATCGGCAAACGGTTTGATAATGGTCTGAACTTCACGCCAGCAATCAAAGTCGGCTGTCTGCTTTATATCGGGTTGCTGTATGAAAATCGGGAAATGGCAACGGACGTTGAGCTTAAAGAAGTCCCATTCACCATTAAATCATTATGGTCTGTCTATCGTGACGTGGGAATTTACTGATGCCGTGGCAGCCATTAAAGCGCTGTAGCTATCCGAATTGCCGTGAGCGGGTGAAATCAGGCCGCTGTGAGCAGCACCAACGGGAAGCCAGACGAGCGCAGGATAAGCAACGCGGCACCCGAACCCAGCGCGGCTACAGCAATCGATGGGGACGCTATCGGCTGCATTATCTGAAAGCCAATCCATTATGTGCCCACTGTTTACAACAAAGTATCTACACGCCTGCCACCATTGTGGATCACATTATCCCGATACAGGGTGACGTTGATGTGTTGTTCTGGCCTGCATCGAACCATCAGGCGTTATGCCAGACCTGCCATAACCGTAAGACCGTACAGACCGATCCCATCACCAAAGCAAAGCGCAAGCAGGGGAGCTATCGGCAGCAGGAAACCGAAGCGGCAAGGTATCGAGACTGGTTATCAAAAGAATAATAACTAAACGAAATAACGGGGTGGGGGTATCAAAAATGACAAATGCCCCTTTCAGCGGAACCGCCCCCTCCTTCAATTTTTACGCACGGCAATTTTTTTGAAAATAAACTCACAAGGAACAGAGAACATTATGGCAAGAGCACCCAAACCGCCCACATATTTAAATGATATTGCCGCCAGCCAATGGAAGGCCAAAGGTAAAATTCTCAGTGAGCGGGAAGACCTGAACGCCGCCGACTGGAACAACTTAGAACTGTATTGCGTGAACTATTCTATTTACCGAAAAGCGGTGGCAGACCTTGATATCAGGGGCTTTAGCATTGTGAACAGTCAGGGCAGCGAGAGCCGAAATCCGTCATTGAGTGCCAAAGCAGACGCTGAAAAAATCATGATAAAAATGTCGTCGTTGCTGGGTTTTGACCCCGTGTCACGGCGTAAAAATCCGGTGGAAACCGAGGAAGAAGATGAGCTGGATCGCCTATGAACGCATGGGAACAGTACGCATTTGATATCGAAAACGGCAAAATTCCGGCCTGTAAACGGGTAAAACAGGCGGTGAAACGCTACCTTAACGACCTGAATAACCCACTTTATGTGTTTGATTCTGAGGTTGTGGCGCGTTTTATTGCCTTTTCCCACGTCTGTCCCCATGTCAAAGGCCATTTGCGTGGCAAACCCAAAAACGAGATTGATGATGGATACCTTTGGATTAAAGCTAATCCTAATCTTGATGTCTACGCTTTAGTCCGATGGAGAAATCTGCCGAGGTATTTGTGAACCGCAGAATCATTCGTCACAATGGCGATCCGGTGCCCATGTGGGCTATGTCCAATGTGGTGATGGAAACCGACGCGAACGCCAATATCAAACCGAATAAGAAGAAATCCGCGAATAAAATCGACTCTGCGATTGCATTCCTGATGAGTTTTGGTACATGGCAGATTGAACATAAGGAGTTTGCGTTTAGCTCAAATGCGGACAACAAAAACGATTAAATAACTTTGATGGCATTTAGCTAATTTGTTGGTTTTTATTAACTCTCCATCAAGGTAGAGAGCAATAAATCAAAGCATGAAAAGGTGAGAAATCTCGCCTTTATTCCACCAAGTTTTATCAGTCATCAGATAGATTTTATTAATTCCCCGCCTGTTATTTTATGTCATCCTGCCATCAAAACATGCTACCTATCAAATATTAGTCACTCCGTACTCTCCAATATTGATGAACCCATTTTATTGATGTTCACTGGCGGAGCAGTATTCCACCGCCTTCATGTTACTTAGCAATATGTATTGTTGATTAAATGAGGGAATTACTATGCAAGATAAGAAGCCTGATGCACCTGTTTCAGAAAATAGCAATCTGGTGACAGTTACCACACCGGAATATGTCAAAGACTCAATCAAAACAGCTATTGTTCAACACGCCGCAAGTCATAATCATCCCTATGCAACTCATGTAGAACCGGGGTTTGTTACTTTAAGTAATGAAACAGACAGTGACAGTGAGTTAACCGCTGCAACCTCTAAGGCTGTTAAGAAAGCTTATGATTTAGCGAATACCGCCAATCAAAATGCTCTTAATAGCAATTCCGATCTCTATTTGGAGAAGGCGAAGAACGGGGCGGATATACCGGATAAGGCGGCGTTTGTGAGTAACTTAGGATTAGACGAAACTGTCAGTCAAGCCCAAAATGCCTATCCTAAAACTGGAGGTACTATTCAGGGTGAAGTGACTGCAAATAGATACTGGACAAAAACCTCCTTGAATCTAGGTACAGGGGATTGGGGGAAGAAGCATGGCATCTTGAACTCTGGTAAAGATAGCGCTGGGTTTGAGGGTAATAATGTTGAGCTTTTCTCATGGAATGGGATTGGAATGAGGTCAACTCTCAACGACGAGACTAATATTTATTTTAATCCTCGCAATGGAGAGATTGGCACTCGCGGCGTTATCAATGCCAAACAGTTAATAACGCCTTCAGTGATAGTGGGTGGTGGTGGTTTTAATGCAGGTTCCGCTGACAATGCCAGTTTTGAAGGAAACAATGTAGAGATACGTTCATGGTTTGGTGTCGGTTTTAAACCAACATTCGGAAACCCTCATGAGCTGGCTACAGTTTTCATCAATACCCGTACTGGTGATATATCAGCTCGAGGAATAATTCGAGCCGGTAATGGCGAGGTACTTTCTTTGGGACAAAATTGTCATCAAGATGGCAATGGATATATCAGACCGAGTTTCTCCGTCATCGAAATACACCCATCCGGTAACTTTACTACTAACGCTGAATCTGAAGGCGCTATTGTTCAACGTTTATCTGAAGGGATATATCTAATCCAAAATGTTATAGGGCTTGGCACTGATGGAACAATGAATAACATAGATATTCCATTATGCCAGAACAAACTACCATTGATTTGGATCAACCATGAAGTCCTCCCTGATGGCTCCATTAAATTAATGATTTATCACCGTGAACACTCAGATGCCCCTGTATTCGCCAGAAATACACGAGAAGGTTACTCTGATGGTGATTTGATTGATATCCCCGAAGGCAGATTCGTTTCTATTCGAGTGCAAATGCCTTCTTCTAAGAGTGAATAATTGCAAGTTTAATTTTTCTGTGGATTGTTGTCGCTGATTCCAAATTGAATCTTCCGGCATGGACACGGACGTCAAACAACAAACTGTATTAGCCTACATAGTCGTATCTCCTATGAGCTTTGGTCTTTCCCTTGAATGACCAACAGCAGCGAACTAAAACGTTCAATGGCATATAACGCAAAAAGTTAAGCTGTTTTACTGGTTCACTTATTGAATTTGATAAATCAATTCATTAAAGTAGCTCCGCCATCGGCAAAATCCGGTGGTCAAGGTTTTGCAGCCTTGAATGTATCCCACTGGTAGGAAATTTCTACCAGTGTGTCTGCTATCGCCCTTTCAATGGCGGTTCAGGCAGGGGAGGCTTCGGCCTCACCGGTTGGATACATCCGGTCTGCAAACCCTGTCTTGAATCGCCACCATAAATTTTCTCAATTAATGGAAGGGGTAGCAGGAATGAATAACGTTAGAAATGACTGGCATCAGGCCGATATTATTGCTGCATTACGTAAGCGCGGTACAACCTTAGCGGCTGTTTCTCGTGAAGCAGGACTCAGTTCATCTACACTGGCAAATACTCTCAGCAGACCGTGGCCGAAAGGCGAATGGATAATTGCTAACTATCTCGAAATACATCCCTCTGAAATCTGGCCTAGCCGTTATTTTGATTCTTATTCCGGAGAATTATTGGAAAGGAAAGTTCGCGATAACTCATCAGAATAATTATTCTAATATCGCAATATCAGGGGAATAGTCACCTTATCTAATCAGATGTATGATTCGCTTTGATAAGGTGGCACTAGCTGCAATGTTATGGGTCAGGTGACAACCTCTTATGCTACCAATGAAATGCGGCGCAACACGCTATAGTTCAGCACATTTAATGTACTGCCTGATTTTTATTTATCTCAAATTCACTCTTAATTCTTTTCTTTCTTTTATATTGTTCTTATCTTATGTTTTGTTTATAGGTTCGTTCAGTGTTTTATGTATAAATAATCATATAAACAAGTAAGGAAAATTAAGTTAAGAAATAAAATTTATTGATTTGATATCAAGTGATTATGTCTTATCTATAAGTCTAGACTATATATAATTACTCAAGGTTGTTTTCATGGCGTATACTGATGCGCTATTTCGTTCTTGTTTAGTGGATTGACGTGGTACATGGCTGGAAGAAAACCAACTAACAACAGTATGGCTGAACCAAAAGATCGCCAAGTGGAAGGGCTGAAACTTCCACCACACTCTTTGGAAGCAGAGCAATCCGTGTTGGGCGGTTTGATGCTGGATAATGAACGTTGGGATAATGTATCCGAGCGTGTCACCAGCAATGATTTTTTCAGTCGTCCGCACCGACGCATTTTTTCTGAAATGCAGCGTTTACTTGAAACAGGTAAGCCTATTGACCTGATTACGTTATCAGAATCTCTGGAAATCAATGGAGAACTGGATAATGTCGGCGGTTTTGCTTATTTGGCAGAGTTGTCAAAAAATACGCCAAGTGCCGCCAATATCAATGCTTATGCCGATATTGTCCGTGAGCGTGCTGTCGTTCGCGATATGATTGCAGTTGCAAATGAAATTGCCGATGCGGGGTACGACCCACAAGGGCGAACCAGCGAAGAATTACTTGATCTGGCTGAGTCACGTGTATTCCAGATCGCAGAAAACCGTGCAAGCAAAGACGAAGGCCCAAAAGGGATTGAGCGAATCCTTGAAGAAACTGTTGAACGTATTGAACAGCTTTACCAGCGCCCACATGATGGTGTAACCGGGGTTTCTACTGGCTATCAGGATCTGGATAAGAAAACGGCAGGTCTGCAAAAATCTGACCTGATTATCGTTGCTGCTCGTCCTTCAATGGGTAAAACAACCTTTGCGATGAACCTGTGCGAAAACGCAGCGATGATGCAGGATAAACCAGTGTTAATCTTCAGTCTGGAGATGCCCGGTAATCAAATCATGATGCGTATGTTGGCATCACTTTCCCGCGTGGATCAGACACGTATTCGAACCGGCCAGCTTGATGATGAAGACTGGGCCCGTATTTCGAGTACGATGGGGATTTTGCTGGAAAAACGCAATATGTATATTGATGATTCATCCGGCCTGACTCCGTCTGAAGTGCGCTCCCGTGCGAGAAGAGTTTTCCGTGAGCATGGCGGGCTTAGTATGATCATGATCGACTACCTGCAATTAATGCGGGTGCCTTCCCTCTCTGATAACCGAACATTGGAAATTGCAGAAATATCCCGTTCCCTTAAAGCGTTGGCGAAAGAATTACAGGTGCCTGTTGTAGCGCTCTCCCAGCTTAACCGTAGTCTGGAGCAGCGGGCTGATAAACGTCCGGTTAACTCTGATCTGCGTGAATCAGGCTCTATTGAGCAGGATGCTGACTTAATCATGTTTATCTATCGTGATGAGGTGTATCACGATAACAGTGAACTGAAAGGTGTAGCAGAAATTATCCTTGGTAAACAGCGTAATGGCCCAATCGGTACAGTAAGGCTGACATTTAACGGCCAATGGTCGCGGTTCGATAATTATGCAGGGCCAAGCTACAGTGATGAATAATTCAGTTTAAAATTAAACCTATTTATTAAACCAACTGATTGGAAAAAAGAATAAAAAAGGGGAAAAAATGAAAGCGGCAACTGCTGTTATCGACCGCCGCGCTCTGCGACACAATCTGCATCAGGTCAGGGCGAAAGCTCCGAACAGTAAAGTTATTGCAGTTGTGAAAGCAAACGCCTATGGACATGGTTTATTGGAAACTGCGTATACGATGGAAAACGCAGATTGTTTTGGTGTTGCACGAATAGGGGAAGCTCTGGCTTTGCGCAGTGGCGGGGTCATCAAACCAATTCTGCTATTGGAAGGCTTTTTAGGAGCATCTGACTTACCTATTCTGGTTGTCAATCATATTGAAACTGTCGTGCACAGTATTGAACAACTGGAGGCACTGGAACAAGCCGATTTACCTTATCCGATTAAAGTATGGATGAAATTGGATACGGGTATGCACCGTCTTGGCGTTCGTGTTGATGAAGCAGAAGATTTTTACCAACGTTTGAGCTGTTGCCGTAACGTTGAACAGCCTGTAAATATTATTAGTCACTTTAGTCAGGCCGATGAACCTCAGCTGGATACTACTCGTCAGCAGATCGAGCGTTTTAAGTTATTTGTCGCAGATAAGTCAGGGGAAAAATCCATTTCAGCCTCCGGAGGGATTCTGTTGTGGCCACAGGCGCATCTGGACTGGGTTCGCCCCGGTATTATGATGTACGGGGCATCACCGATGGCGGATAAAACAGCGGCTGATTTCCGCTTAATGCCCGCAATGACATTGAAATCCAGCTTAATTGCTGTACGTAAACACAAAGCAGGTGAAGCTGTGGGTTACGGCGCTACTTGGGTCAGTGAACGTGACACCTATTTAGGTGTTGTGGCGATCGGGTACGGTGACGGTTATCCCCGTAGTGCATTATCGGGCACACCGGTTTTTATCAATGGGCGTGAAGTCCCTCTTGTCGGGCGGGTATCCATGGATATGATCACGGTAGATTTGGGGCCGGATTGTCAGGATAAAGTAGGTGATGACGTTATCCTCTGGGGAACAGTTCTGCCAGTGGAGAAAATAGCAGCACATACAGGAATTAGTGCTTATGAATTAATCACTAAACTGACTTCACGCGTAGCGATGGAATATCTGGACGAATAATCGGGTTCAGTTATATTGTCTGTTACTGTGTCTTTATATCATTTAGTAATAGGGGGTATAACGTAGTGTTCCAGAATGTTGATGCTTACGCAGGTGATCCTATTCTTTCATTGTCGGAAGAGTTTAAAAAAGATCCTCGCCCAGAAAAGGTTAACTTGAGCATTGGGCTTTATTACGATGAGCAGGGGATAACCCCAAAATTGCAGGCTGTTGCAACCGCAGAAGAACACATGAGAGCTTTGCCACAGTCTGCTTCTCTTTACCTGCCAATGGAAGGTTTACTGGCTTACCGACTGGCTGTTCAGGAATTACTGTTTGGTAAAGATCATCCAATGTTGCAGCAGAACCGCATTGCAACAATCCAGACAATAGGCGGGTCAGGAGCACTAAAAGTAGGCGCTGACTTTTTACATCGCTATTTTCCTGATTCTGAAGTGTGGTGCAGTGATCCTACATGGGAAAACCATACTTCAATATTCTCCGGGGCAGGGATAAAAGTAAATTATTACCCTTACTTTGATGATAAAACCAAAGGGGTAAAATTTGATGAAATGTTGGCAACTTTCCGGCAATTACCAGCAAAAAGTATCATCCTGATGCACCCTTGTTGCCATAACCCAACAGGTTCGGACCTCACGAATGACCAATGGGATCAGGTAATTCAGGTTGCTAAAGAACGGGGACTAATTCCATTCCTTGATATCGCTTATCAGGGGTTTGCTGAAGGCATTGAAGAAGATGCTTACGCAATTAGAGCGATGGTGAATGCTGAATTACCTTGCTTTATTAGTAATTCGTTTTCAAAAATCTTCTCGTTATATGGTGAGCGAGTTGGTGGTTTGTCGGTTATTTGTGATGATGAAAAAACAAGAGAATGTGTTTTGGGGCAGTTGAAAGCCTGCGTACGCCGCATTTACTCCAGTCCGCCCAATTTCGGTGGTCAGGTTGTAGCAAGAGTGTTGGCAGATCCATTACTGAAAGAGCAGTGGATGAGAGAAGTTGATCAGATGCGTTTACGTATTCGGGAAATGCGCACTGTACTGGTAGCTGCATTGAGAAATGCATTACCGGAAAAAAACTTTGATCACTTGCTTAAACAACGCGGTATGTTCAGCTATACCGGATTTAATACTAAACAGGTCCATCGTCTGCGCGAAGAATTTTCTGTTTATCTGATTGATTCTGGCAGGGTTTGTATGGCGGGAGTGAACCACCATAATATACAGCGTATTGTTGAAGCATTTGCTGCTGTGAGTCGTTAAACATCCATTTACCCAATAGATTTTGAGTTGCCCAGAGCCAACAGAGAGGTAACTTGAAATATGATGGGTATAGTCCCTTGTTCTGGTATTGAATAAGGGATTTTTACTGAAGTTATAGATATCACTAATTAAAATAATAATAATGGATTTTTATATTTTATTTTGTGATGCTAAATTGTTAATTGTATTAATTTATATCTGTTTTATATATAGTAACGACACTGTGATATATTTTTCACTCACTCATATTAAATATAGATATGTGTTTTATCAGCTCTTTTGATTTTAAAAGATTAATCTTTAGGGAATAAAGAAAATGTAATACTAACTCTTAAGCTCTTTCAGAAACGATTGAGATAAATATTCATCTGTAAAGGCGTAATATGCTTTTATTGGGGTAATTTAAAAGAGTTAAAGCATTATGGATATGCAATCAAGAAAGTATGGCAGAACGTTTCATTATCCGTTTTCGCCGGGTACAACCAGTGATGACCGAATTAATCATGATTGGTGGCAGGATATACAAAATATTACTCAACTTATTCATACAGAAAAGTTAGATGGTGAAAATAACTGTCTGAACCAGCACGGTATCTTTGCTCGTTCTCATGCTGCACCGACGCAATCCGCATGGACACAGCAGATCCGACAGCGTTGGCAATTAATGAAGGGCGATCTCGATAATATCGAGATTTTTGGCGAGAATTTGTATGCGATTCACTCGATTGAATATCGTCATCTTGAAGAATACTTCTTTGTATTTGCTGTGCGTATAAAGGATATGTGGCTTAGCTGGGAGGAAGTAAAGTTTTACGCTGATTTGTTTGATTTTCCCACTACTCCAGAAATTGTTATTCCTGAAACACAGAATAAAACCATATTCATTGAAAATATCATTCAAACAGCAAAACAAGAAAGTTATTTTTCCTCATGGGATACAAAAACAAAGCAGCCTTGCTCAATGGAAGGAATAGTCAGCCGCAATGCAAGTGAATATTCAATTACTGATTTTTCACATAATGTATTTAAATATGTACGTAAAAATCATGTGAAAACGGATATTCACTGGAAAAGACACTGGCAACGGGCACCTCTCTATTTTGAGTATAATTTGAATGGAGGGAGACAATGAGCTGGTTATTCAGTAAAAATAAAACATGGGATTATTTATCTGACACGTTTTCTTTTATTGCGGATATGAATGGGGTTCAGCAGGACTCTATTCATCATGCTGAAGGTGATGTTGCGATTCATACTCAAATGGTGTTGGCTGCATTAGAACAATTGCCTGAATATCAGGCATTGGAGAAAGAAGAGCAGGAAATTCTCTGGACGTCTGCTTTGTTGCACGATGTGGAAAAACGAAAGACTACACGGGTGGATTTGGACGGGAGAGTTATTTCTCCCGGTCATGCTCGTAAAGGTGAATTAACTGTCAGGCAGATTTTGTTTCAGCAAATTTCGACACCATTCATTATACGTGAACAAATCGCTGCTTTGGTTCGTTTTCACGGGTTGCCATTGTGGTTGATGGAGAAGCCTAATCCTCAGAAAGCCCTGTTGGCAGCCTCATTACGTGTTGATACCTATTTATTGGCTTTATTGGCAAAAGCTGATGTTTTAGGACGAAAATGTCATGATGCGCAGGAACTGCTGGAACGTATAGAACTGTTTGAGCTTTATTGTCGTGAGCAGAATTGTTGGCGTAATTCACGGCAATTTCCTTCGTCAGAAGCTCGATTTCATTATTTTTCTACAGAGAGTGAGCAACCGGATTATCAGCCTTACAATAGTTATGGCAGTCAGGTAATTTTATTATGTGGATTGCCCGGTATGGGAAAAGATCATTTTATCCGGCAACATTATCCAGATAGGTTTGTCATTAGCTTGGATGCAATTCGCCGTCAACATCGGATAAGCCCGGAAGATAAGAATGCTACGGGTTGGGTTGTGCAACAGGCGAAAAAGCAGGCCAGAGAAAAATTGCGTAATCGGCAGGATTTTGTCTGGAACGCGACCAACCTGACAGGGCAAATGCGTCAGCAGATGATCAAATTATTTGTCAGTTATAATGCGAGAGTTAAGATTGTTTATATCGAACAGGAATATAAGCAATGGCGGCAGCAAAATAGTCATCGCCAATATGTTGTGCCGGATAAAGTGATGGACAGAATGCTATCCAAGCTGGAAGTGCCTACTCCCGAAGAAGCACATGAAGTTTGCTATTTCATTAATAATAATTTTTTAATATTGAAATAAGTTACAGTCGGGTTTTCTGTTAGAGCAAATAAAAAGAAGGTTGAACGAGTCTCAGCCTTCTTTCTTCTTTTTTCCTATCGCAATAACAAACAATTACTTTTGCAATAGTTGATAAAACGTTGGGTTATCATCACACTGCCCACTACCGCATTCCAAAACGGTAGAAACCAGATTAGCGGTGATTAAAATTGCAAATAATCCCATAGCCAGCTTACCCAGTATATGTGGTGAATGTTTTACCGGATCATGATTACCTGCTTTCAGAGGCATAATGACAGCAATGGCAATAATGGTAAGAATGGATAGAACCGCCGCCCAAGTATAGAAGTGTAAGCCAAAGAAAGTAGAGCCATATCCTGTATCTCCCGGCAGGATATGCAAAGAAACCTGACGCATAGCGACAAAGCCCGTTACGATACTACCCAGTATAGATAGGCTGTAGTGGGCGTTTTTGACACCAAAATAAATATTAAACAGAAAGCCAAAACCGATCATAATGATGCCTGCACGTTGCAGCAAACATAATGGGCAAGGAAGCTCAAAGCGTGCCAGTTGATAATAAAAAGCGACAATTAAAATGACAGAGATACCAAATAACCCCAAAATATTCAAGGTAATGGCAGGATTTAGGTTGCGAGATGCTGACAGAGAATTATTCATTACGGCCTCCGGTTAAAAAGAAAGATTCAGTGCATCAGTAGCATGATATTTAAACCAAAATATCGTGATGATGAATAAGGCAAACCAAAGGCCATAGGTAAGTTTTTTCTTGCCAGTCACGACAGTGATAATAATAACTAGCGCAATCAAAAATGGTAAAAACATATACATATTTAATCTCCATTATAAGTTCATAGGATATGTTATATCATTATGGAATAATTGCACATCTAATATGATTACTCATGTCTGTTAAATACAGCAATAAAGCTAATTTAATAATAGTATATTGATATAATTAAGTTTATTTTCATTGTGAATACTTAGTGTAAGGTATTTTGCATATTAAAAAATATAAGCTATGTTAACTTAAAAAATAAAACCTCCCGCAGAGAAGAGGTTTCCATTACGTGTGGTTATTAATATACCATTAATTTATATTAAGTATTGGTTTTAGGAAACGTGCCGTATGAGAGCTTTCACACTTAGCCACTTCTTCAGGTGTTCCTGCTATTAAAATCTCACCACCACCGCTGCCGCCTTCCGGGCCAAGGTCGACAATCCAGTCTGAAGTTTTAATCACGTCCAGATTATGTTCGATCACAACAATTGTGTTTCCCTGATCCCGCAATTGGTGCAGAACTGCCAGTAACTGTTGAATATCGGCAAAGTGTAACCCGGTTGTTGGTTCATCAAGAATATAGAGTGTCTGGCCTGTCCCCCGTTTGGACAATTCCCTAGCCAGCTTGACTCGCTGCGCTTCACCGCCTGACAGAGTAGTGGCCGATTGCCCGAGACGGATGTAGGAAAGCCCAACGTCTATCAGTGTTTGCAGCTTACGGGCGAGAGCAGGAACTGCATCGAAAAACTCGCGAGCTTCTTCGATGGTCATATTCAGCACTTCATTAATATTCTTGCCCTTGTATTTAATTTCCAATGTCTCACGGTTATAGCGTTTTCCTTTGCATTGATCACAGGGAACATAAATATCAGGCAGGAAATGCATCTCAACTTTAATGACACCATCTCCCTGACAGGCTTCACAGCGTCCGCCTTTGACATTGAAACTAAAACGCCCCGGTGTATAGCCGCGAGTCCGGGATTCAGGCACTCCGGCAAATAATTCTCTTACTGGGGTAAACACGCCAGTATACGTAGCTGGGTTAGAGCGTGGTGTTCTGCCGATGGGGCTTTGGTCGATATCAATGACTTTGTCGAAATGTTCCAGACCCTGAATATCCACATAAGGCGCTGGTGTGATATTAGTCGCACCATTTAACTGGCGCTGTGCAATTGGAAATAATGTATCGTTGATCAATGTCGATTTACCTGAGCCTGAAACTCCAGTGATACATGTGAACACGCCAACAGGCAGGTTTAATGTCACTTTTTTCAGGTTGTTGCCTTTTGCTCCAATCAATTTCAACATCTTGTCAGGATCTGCTGCGATACGCTGTTCCGGAATGGCAATCTTACGTTCACCACTCAGAAATTTTCCGGTAAGAGATTCCTTACTTGCCATAATGTTATCAATGGAGCCTTCAGCAACAATTTCACCGCCATGTACACCCGCTCCCGGCCCAATATCAATGATATGATCGGCGGCGCGGATAGCATCTTCATCATGCTCAACAACAATAACGGTATTTCCCAGATTGCGCAGATGCAGCAGCGTCTCCAGCAGGCGCTCATTATCGCGCTGATGAAGACCAATAGAAGGTTCATCCAGTACATACATTACACCAACCAGACCAGCCCCAATCTGGCTTGCCAGACGGATACGCTGGGCTTCTCCACCAGAAAGGGTCTCTGCTGAGCGGGAAAGTGTCAGGTAATTCAGACCAACATTGACCAGAAATTTTAGGCGATCGCCGATCTCTTTCAGTACTTTCTCTGCAATTTTTGCGCGTTGTCCACTTAATTTAATGTTCTGGAAAAATTCCATCGCATGGCCGATGCTGAAATCAGAAATCTGTGGCAGGGTAGTATTTTCGATAAAGACGAAACGTGCTTCTTTACGCAATCGGGTGCCTTCGCATGAAATACACGAACGATTACTGATATATTTGGCGAGTTCTTCCCGTACAGCGGAAGATTCTGTTTCTTTATAGCGTCGTTCCATATTGTGCAGAACACCTTCAAACGGGTGCTTACGGACAGTGGTATCGCCCCGATCATTAGTATATCTGAATTCGATGGTTTCTTTGCCGGAGCCATATAAGACGGCTTTTTGGATAGAAGCATTTAATTCATCAAATGGCGTTTCTATATCAAATTTGTAATGGGTTGCCAGAGATTTCAACATCTGAAAGTAATAAAAATTACGGCGATCCCATCCACGGATTGCACCTCCGGCGAGGGAAATGCTGCCATTCTGTACAACACGCTCAGGATCGAAAAATTGCTGGACGCCCAAACCATCGCAAGTCGAACAGGCTCCTGCGGGATTATTGAAAGAAAAAAGGCGTGGCTCCAGCTCGCTCATACTGTAACCACACATTGGGCAGGCGAAATTGGCGGAGAAAATAAGCTCTTCAGCCTTATCATCATCCATATTGGCAACAACAGCCGTACCACCAGAAAGCTCTAAGGTTGTTTCGAAAGATTCAGCCAGACGCTGAACCAAATCAGGGCGTACTTTGAAACGGTCGACGACGACTTCAATCGTGTGTTTTTTCTGTAATTCCAGTTTGGGAGGGTCGGAAAGATCACACACTTCACCATCGATGCGGGCACGGATATAACCTTGTGCGGCGAGGTTATCCAACAGTTTGGAATGCTCTCCCTTACGCTCTTTAACCACGGGAGCGAGCAACATCAGGCGTTGCCCTTCCGGCAGCATCAGCACATTATCTACCATCTGACTGATTGTTTGTGCAGCCAGCGGAATATCATGTTCAGGACAGCGAGGCTCACCAACGCGGGCAAACAACAAGCGGAGATAATCGTGGATTTCGGTAATTGTTCCGACTGTTGAACGTGGATTATGAGAAGTTGACTTCTGTTCAATGGAAATGGCGGGAGACAAGCCTTCAATGTGGTCGACATCCGGTTTTTCCATCAGTGATAAAAACTGGCGGGCATAAGCAGAGAGAGACTCTACATAGCGACGCTGACCTTCCGCATACAGAGTATCGAAAGCCAGAGAAGACTTACCGGAGCCAGATAACCCTGTGATAACTATTAGTTTGTCACGGGGAATTATCAGATTGATATTCTTGAGATTATGGGTGCGGGCGCCCCGAACTTCGATGTTATCCATTTACCATTACCCAGATTATATTGATCGTGCTCGACTAATAAACGCGGTATTATTGCACAAACCTTGCTGAATGGATATACAGTATTTAACGAGGTTTATGCTGTAACCATTACAGTGTATACCAAGCTTTTTCGATTGCTGTATAGACCGTTTTAGAGTGAGCACAGCCAATCTAATTCAAGAAGTAGCTTGAAAGATGAAGGGAATAAAGTACGATGCGCTTCGCAAAGAATTAAGATAACGGGTTTTTATTTAAAGTTAAGTCTCGCATGATAAACTACGTTGCTTATAATTACAGAATTCCGTTTTTAGCAAAAAAATCATTTCATCAGGAGTATTCCCAATGGCCAGCAGAGGCGTAAACAAAGTTATTTTAGTGGGTAATTTGGGGCAGGATCCGGAAGTTCGCTATATGCCGAATGGTGGAGCAGTTGCCAACATTACTCTGGCCACGTCCGAGAGCTGGCGTGATAAGCAAACCGGTGAGATGAGAGAGAAAACCGAATGGCACCGAGTGGTCATGTTCGGTAAACTGGCAGAAGTCGCTGGTGAGTACCTGCGTAAAGGCTCTCAGGTCTATATCGAAGGTGCTTTGCAGACCCGTAAATGGCAGGATCAGAGTGGTCAGGATCGTTACACGACTGAAGTCGTTGTCAACCCGATTGGCGGTACAATGCAAATGTTAGGCGGTCGTGGTGGCGCATCACAGGATGCTCCGGCACAAGGCGGCTGGGGGAAACCACAACAGCCACAGGCATCTCAGCAATTCAGTGGCGGCGGTGCGCAGTCATCTCGTCCGGCACAATCTCCGGCTCCGCAGAGTAATGAGCCACCAATGGATTTCGATGATGATATTCCGTTTTAAGTGCGCCGTTTTGCTTTGTAAATCAAGTGATTATATCAATTAATTGATATAATCATAGGCTGTTGGAGTGCCTATTGCAAGCCTGAC
>NZ_NIBU01000062.1 GCF_002632485.1 Xenorhabdus innexi
TGTGTATAGGTCATAGTGCATTTTCCTTTGGCGAGAAAGATGCCTACTATAGCAACTGACCGCCTTTCTTAGAAATTGCACTTATTAGTCGAATCCAAGTACTTTAAAAAATTATGGAGCTGAAATAATTTTATCCGATCACACCACCGGACCTGGTTCACATATTAGAATGGCAAAAGAAATTTTAAAAAGCACACCGAATGAATATGTTTTTTTGGATCAGTTTTCTAATCCATCTAATCCAAAATCGCATTTTTTAACAACAGGCCCAGAGATTGTTAATCAGTTAAATGGTAGGAATATTGATGTATTTGTGGCAGGAATAGGAACAGGTGGAACCCTAATGGGAGTGGGGCGATATTTAAACAGCATTAACTCTAATGCGAAAATAGTTGGTGTTCAGCCAGAAGGGTGTGATTTCATCAATGGGAAATTTATACCCCATAAGATCGAAGCAACTTCAGTAGGAATTATTCCATCTATTGTTGATTTAAAGATAATAAATCATATGATTGATGTTAATTTTGACGAAATATGCGATTTTAAAAAATGGTTAATAAAAAAATATGGTATTTTTGTTGGGATATCATCTGTCGGTAATATATTGGCTGCTTTGAAAGAAGCTTGCAATTATGAAAAAGATAAAACGATTGTTACAATCGCACCTGATAGTGGAAGAAGTTATTTAGAACATCAGTGGTGATCATATGTTTATGATAAATGACCATAGTCTATTATTATCAAAAATAGTCTTTTTACTAAATAAGTTCAATATTAATTATATTGAAGAAATAGATGTCTCAAATATATTGAGTCATACATATGAAGATATGAATTCTTTTTTAATAAAAGATCCTTCTACCTACAACAATAGCAAATATTTATTATTATCCTTTTCTTCATTCGATGCTGTGGTGGGTTATAGAGTTGCATCAGTAATTTATAACAAATATAATAAAATTATTGATGCAAAAAAAATATCTGAATATTGTAAAGTAAAAACAGAAATCGAAATTCACCCTGCATGCAAAATTGGTTCTCGTTTTGTTATAGACCACGGGGTTGGTACAGTAATCGGTGAAACATGTAAAATTGGAACTGATTGTTATTTATTACAAAATGTTATTTTAGGAGCAACTCATATAGCATCGAATAAGCAAGAAAATCGCCACCCTCAAATAGGTAACAATGTTGAAATAGCTGGATTTGTAAGGATTTTTGGCAATATATTTATTGGTAATAATGTTAAAATATCACCTCACTCAATTATAACTGAAAATATCCCAGATAATAGCATTGTAAAAATAAAAAACAACCGACAAGAAGTAACAACATATGACTATTTTGAAAAAAAATATTAATATAATTTTAACATTGCTATTTGTTAGCGGTTTGGCTAGCGGTGGTATTTTTGTTAAGTTAAGTGAACTAGGTCCAATAAATACTGGTTTTTATAGGATATTGTTTAGTGTTCCAATTTTATATATTGCATTATTTTTTTTTAGTAAAAATGAAAAGTTATTAACTTTGAAAGAAAAGCTGACTATTATTTTAGCCGGGTCTTTTCTAGCTGGGGATTTAATTTTATGGAATATATCCTTTCATTATACAACTGTAGCGAATGCAAATTTACTTGCAAATATGGTTCCTTTTATAATTGTACCTGTTTCTTATTTCTTTTTTAGAGAAAAAATATCAACTCGTTTTTTCTTTAGTTTACTTGTTACTCTGGTAGGTGTTTTCATCTTAATAGAGGGAAAGGAAAATGCTATAAGTGGTAATGCTTATGGGAATGTTTTAGCTTTTATTACATCAATATTTTACGCTACATTTTTGCTTATAGTATATAAAGTAAGGAGTAAAGCATCAGCGCTGCAAATTATGTACTACAGTTCATTTGGAGCATTACCCATTTTATTTATTGCTGCTTTATCAAATGAAGGAATTTCATATCCAAGAAATACTAGCGAACTTTTACCACTGTTGGGATTAGCTATCTTTTCACAAATTTTAGGGCAAGGAGGCCTAAGTTATATTTTAGGAAAGATATCAGCTAATATTGCATCAGTACTTGTTCTAACCCAACCTGTCATATCCGCTATTTTTTCATATTTTATTTTTAGAGAGATTTTGTCAACAATGGAAATGGTTGGTGTATTTATTGTGCTTCTTGGTATCTTCTTAATAAAGAAAAAGTAGGGTTAATGTATGAAATATGACTATGATAGTATTTTTAAGTTACCATTTACTGAGAGAATATATAACAAAGAACCTTATCTTAAGGAACTAAAAGCTACGGTTTTATTTGTTGAAAATAATGTGGCTGTATTTGATAAAACAATTTTTTATGCCGAATCAGGAGGACAGGTAAGTGATACAGGTAAAATAATAACATCTGATGATAAAATAGCTAACGTTACTGATGTTCAGCATAAATTTGGTAGTAAGTTATCAATTAAAAGAACCGACGTTGATGTCCCTTACATTGATGTTGAAACCAGAGTCGTACATTTTTTTTCATCTGAAATTGATTTTAGCATTGGTGATGTAGTTACTATGAATATAGAATGGAATAGAAGATATTCAATAATGAAGCATCATACGTTAGCTCATTTTTTATTTTATGCATTTAATCGTTTTTTTGATGAAGAAAATGAATCAGTTTCAGTCAAAGGTTGTTTTATAGATGAGAATAAAGCAAGTTTTTCATTAAATAAAAAAATATCAATTGAAGGTTGGGAAACTATAAAAGGATATGCATTGGAAAAAATTAATTCAGATAAGGAAGTGATTATTGAGCCCGAAGAAAAAACAGATACGATATTTTACTGGCGATATGATGATATTATTATTCCATGTGGAGGAACACACATAGAAAAATTAAATGAACTAGATGGGAATAGTATTTTTTTTCATAAGAAAAATTCAGGAAAAGATCGCAGCAGAATATATATATCAAGTAACAATATTTTTATGTTAAATGGGTTGTAAATATACGAGGTTATTTCTGGTTCTATCGCATGATTAACTTACCGTAAATGCGATAGAACCAGAAAAACATATTATAATTTAAGGAGAGCATGCCGATAGTGTGTCTGTTTTGGCAGTGAAATTTTTCCCAAAATATCGAGTGGTTGAGTGTTCATTGAACCTGATTTCCTGACCGAAAAATGAAGGATATATCCATTCCTTGCATGACTTATCCGGGGACTGCATAAATAACAATTGCATGATAGATCATGCATTGATCATTAATTTCTTTTCTCCATACTCCTATTACATATCCCGTCTTTCTGGCTGCCTCTTTTTGTTGGCTGCACTTATCACTCCAGTCACTATTTTTTATGTCGGGAAGTTATTCCCTTGCTGCGGTGCAATTCGAAATTCACTGGGTATAAAAATCAGAGGTGAACATGGCAGAACGATCTTTCGTGAAGGAAGTGAAAAAATTACGTTTAGGGAAGGGCGAAGTTTTCAGTGGGGAAGGTATCCTCGCTGTCACAAAAGCGCTGCTTGAATCCGGCGTTGCTTATGTTGCAGGTTATCAGGGAGCGCCTATTTCTCATTTGATGGATGTTCTGGCTGATGCGCAGGATATTCTTTCCGAATATGGTATTCGTTTTGAAAACAGCGCCAGTGAAGCAACCGCTGCTGCCACACTTTCAGCCTCAGTTAACTATCCATTACGCGGTGCTGTGACATTCAAAGCAACAGTAGGTACAAATGTTGCTTCTGATGCGCTGGCAAATCTGGCGTCCGGCGGTGTTTTAGGGGGAGCCCTGATCATAGTTGGTGAAGATTATGGTGAGGGTTCCTCAATCATGCAGGAACGCAGTCATGCATTTGCTATGAAATCACAAATTTGGCTGCTTGATCCACGTCCGAATCTGCCTTCAATTGTACAGGCGGTGAAGATGGGATTTGAGTTGTCTGAAGCCAGCCACACTCCGGTTATGTTGCAGATGCGTATTCGTGCCTGTCATGCACATGGCAGATTTGTCTGTGCTGATAATCAGTTATCAGCATTCAGGATTGAAGATGCGCTGGCAAATCCGACACGTGATCTGAGCCGGATTGTTCTGCCGCCTGCCAGTTTTTTACATGAAAAAGAGAAAATTCAGGAACGTTGGCCTGCCGCTGTGCGTTTTATTCAGCAGCATGCGTTGAATGAGTTTTTTGCCGAAGGTATAGATGATATCGGTATTGCTTTACAGGGAGGGTGCTATAACACCGTAATCCGGGCATTGAATTTACTGGGACTGGCAAATGTATTCGGTGAAAGTCGTATTCCGCTGTATGTCATGAATGTCGCATACCCATTGGTTGATGAGGAAGTTGAACGTTTTTGTTGCGGTAAACAAGCCATTCTGCTACTGGAAGAGGGGCAGCCCAACTTTGTAGAACAAAATATCACCAGTATTCTGCATCAGCGTGATATCGCTGTTCGGTTACACGGTAAGGACTTACTGCCAATGGCGGGAGAGTATGATACGGCCACTGTATTGGCTGGCATTCGGGCTTTTCTGGAGCGTTATGGGCGGATTGAAGCCAAAGTGCCGATAGCTGCCTGTCAGGTACAGATTCCGTCAGTGACTTTACCGGATGAAAAGAGAGAAAGTATAAAACCGCAAAGTAAAGCACCAGAAAATGTGGTTCATGCCCGCCCTCCCGGATTTTGTACCGGTTGTCCAGAACGCCCGATTTTTACTGCGATAAAACTGTTGGAGCGGGAATTAGGGCAACATCATATTAGTGCAGATATTGGCTGTCATCTGTTTGCCATTCTGCCGCCATTTAATTTAGGTAATACCACAATGGGGTACGGATTAGGGGCTGCCAGTGCTTCAGCTCTGAGTACGTCAGCCTTTAATAAGCGGGCAATTTCGGTGATGGGGGATGGTGGGTTCTGGCATAACGGCCTGACGAGTGGGATTGCGAATAGCGTTTTTAACCGCAGTAATAATCTGACCATTATTGTGGATAACAGCTATACCTCTGCCACCGGCGGGCAGGATATTCCATCTTCCACGGCCCTTAATGCCAGCCGCAGCACCGGGCATGACATCGAAAAAGCAGTTAAGGGAGTCGGGGTGAAATGGGTACGCACAATCAGACGGACTTATGATCTCAAAACTATGCTCAAAAGCTTACGGGAAGCGTTGACAACCAATAAACAGGGCCCGAAAGTCGTGGTTGCACAAAGTGAGTGTATGCTGAATAAACAACGCCGTATAAAAAAAGAAAACAGAGAATTACAGGCCGCAGGCCGGAGAGTGGTGCATGAACGTTTTGGTGTTGATCCTGACACCTGTACGGGGGATCACTCTTGTATACGTTTGTCCGGTTGTCCTTCCCTCTCAATTAAACCAAATCCTGATCCGCTACGTACCGACCCTGTGGTAACGGTATTGAATAGTTGTGTGGGATGTGGGTTGTGCGGGGAAATATCCCATACAGCGGTGTTATGCCCCTCTTTTTTCAGAGCCAGAATTGTAACTAACCCCTCCCGCTGGGAGCGGCTGCTGGATCGTATTCGCAAAAGTTTCATCCACTACCTGCAACGTCGGGAGATAAGACGTCGTGAACGATATGAGGTTTAACAAACTGTTTCTGTGATCCTTTAAGGAGAAACCATGTTGATATCATCACACATTAATTCGTTGATCATGAAAAAGAAAACCGAACCGATCAAAATTGCCATTCTGGCGATGGGAGGTGAGGGTGGTGGTGTGTTGGCTGACTGGATTGTCAGTCTGGCTGAAGAACATGGTTACTTTGCTCAGACAACCTCAGTACCCGGTGTCGCGCAACGGACGGGAGCGACAATATATTATGTTGAGCTGTTCCCCGGCGCGGACGAGCCGGATGCCCTTGTGCCGGTATTGGCATTAATGCCGACAGCCGGTGATGTGGATATTGTACTGGCCTCTGAATTAATGGAGGCCGGGCGAGCAGTCCAGCGTGGTTTTGTGACACCGGATCGCACAACACTGATCGCCTCAACACATAGGGCTTTCTCCATAAAAGAAAAATCAGCGATGGGTGATGGGCGGGTGGATAGCCGCCGGTTAATCCGACAAGCGCGGCAGGCTGCCCGGCACTTTATTTATTTTGATATGGCATGGATGGCAGAAAAGAGCGGCAGCGTGATTAGTGCTGTACTGTTTGGGGCACTCTGTGGTGCAGGTATCCTGCCGTTCAGCAGTATTCAGTTTGAGCAGGCAATTATCAGGAAGGGAGTGGGAATAAAACCCAGTTTACAGGCATTTGGTCTGGGGCTGAGTCGGGCGCAAACTACCCTTATCGATAAGTCTGATAAGGGCGATGTTGAAGGTGAACACCACTCCGGGAATAGCAATTCCGCGTTTAAAGACCATTCCGCATGTAAAGATAATTCCGAGGGTAAAGACGATGTTGAATGTGAAAATCCGGCTAAATATCACAGCTTTGTTAAACATCAAAACGTGCTCAGTAATAATCATGTGAACGCGCTCTTATTGCGTATTCAGAAAAACCTGCCCTCCTATACCCATAAAATGGCACTCGAAGCAGTCAGGCGTTTGATAGATTATCAAGATCCGGAATATGCCGGTGTATATCTTGATCGGTTGCAACACTTGGTCACTCAGGTCGGAAAGCATAATCAACAGTTACTGCGTGAAACGGCCCGTCATCTGGCACTGTGGATGACTTATGAAGACACCATCCGGGTGGCTGATCTGAAAATCCGGGCCAGCCGTTTTGTGCGAGTGTATAAAGAGGTACGGGCGCACAGTCACCAGATTGTCAAAATTAATGAATTTCTGCATCCCAGAACAGAAGAGATCTGTGACACCTTACCAGTCGGTATAGGCCGTTGGTTATCCCGCCCTCATGCTATAAACCGGATACTGACAAAGCTGTTCAGTCGCGGTTATGTTATTACGACCAGCTCAATATGGGGGTATTCCCTGCTCTATATGCTGGCGGGTTTACGCCGGATACGCCGCCGTACTCTGCGTTTTCAACACGAAACAGCCCAGATTGAGAACTGGCTACGACGAATTGTGGCAGTGGCAAGGCATGATCCGGTACTGGCAGTAGAAGTTGCAAAGTGTCAGCAACTGTTGAAGGGATATGGTGAGACTCATGACCGTGGTCTGAAAAATTTTCGGACTCTGATGAATATCGTGGATCACTATCGGGAAAAGCTGTCGGCAAACCATCTGGATCAATTACGTGAAGCAGCACTGGCGGATGAGCACGGTCATCAGTTGCATAACTATTGGCAGTATCTTGAAACCAGTATCCTGAAAAAGAACGGAGGAGGAGTCAGTAATGAGCCTGCATAAATATGTCCAGCCTCATAAGATCAGGTTCTCTGAATGTGATCCGGCGGGAATTGTTTTTTATCCTCAATATTTTGTGATGTTCAACAACCTGTTGGAAGACTGGTTCGATGAGCTAACGTCAGTGGGGTATGCCGCTTACATTACTAAACACCGCTTCGGCTTACCAACAGTACATCTGGAGGCGGAGTTTAAGGCGATCAGCAGAATAGGCGATCAGGTCTGGCTGGAACTGAATGTTGAACAGATTGGTAAAAGGTCACTTACGCTACGCCAACGTTGTTTCAGTCAGGAAGGTGAGTTAAGAATGAGTGTGATCCAGACCTATGTTACGACCTCACTGGATACTCATAAGGCAATTCCGATACCTGATGAACTCTATTATTCATTAATTAATCAGCCATTAATTATCTAATTCATCATTCATTAAACAGCCATGCCTTAACCCGTGACCATAAGAGGTGTGACAGGAGAAAAAGCATGAATAAAAAAAATATGAACATCGTGTGTATTGGTGGCGGGCCAGCGGGTTTATATTTCGGTTTACTGATGAAGTTACAAAATCCTGATAACCGCGTTGTCGTGCTCGAGCGTAATCGCCCCTATGATACTTTTGGCTGGGGGGTTGTGTTTTCGGATGCCACACTGGAAAACCTGAATATGGCTGATCCGGTTTCTGCCAATTCTATCAGTTCAGCATTCAGCCGTTGGGAAAATATCGATATCCACTTTAAAGGCACGGTAAACCGCAGTGGTGGTCATGGTTTTATTGGTATTGGTCGCAAAAAATTACTGAATATTCTTCAGGATCGCTGTCAGGAGCTGGGAGTTGAGCTGGTATTCGAGAAACTGGTTCAGGATGAGCAGGAAGCAGCCCGCCAATACGATGCTGATTTGCTGATCGCATCCGATGGGGTCAACAGCCAAATCCGTAATCGTCATGCTGAAAACTTCTGGCCTGATATTGAACAGCGCCATTGCCGGTTTGTCTGGCTGGGAACTCACAGGGTATTTGATGCTTTTACCTTTTTATTTGCTGAAACAGAACATGGCTGGTTTCAGGCTCATGCTTACCAGTTTCAGGAAGGGGTATCCACATTCATTGTGGAAACTACAGAAGAGACGTGGCTGGCTGCGGGAATTGACAAAATGTCGCAGGAAGAGGGCATTGCGTACTGTGAAAATATCTTTGCGCAATGGCTGGATGGACATAAATTGATCTCCAATGCAGCCCATTTACGGGGAGCTGCAATCTGGATTCGTTTTCCCCGGGTTATCTGTAATCATTGGGTACACTGGATCAGGCCAGGCGGTGATAACAGCAAAGATAACGGCAAAAATGTACCGATTGTATTGATGGGAGATGCGGCTCACACGGCTCACTTTTCCATTGGTTCCGGCACGAAACTGGCGTTGGAAGATGCCATTGAACTGGCTAACAGCCTGAAAGCTTATCAGGGGAATTTATTGTCAGGATTAGCGCATTACCAGAAAGTGCGCAGCGTGGAAGTGTTGAAAATTCAGAACGCGGCCCGTAATTCCACTGAATGGTTTGAGAATGTCGCCCGTTATGAAGACTTTCCGCCAGAACAGTTCGCCTATTCTTTACTGACCCGTTCGCAGCGCATTTCCCATGAAAATCTGAGACTGCGGGATAAATCATGGCTGGAAAATTATGAGCACTGGTTCAATCGGCAGCCTGATCAATCCTCTCCTCTTCTCCCGCCCATACTGACTCCGTATCGCGTGCGGAGAATTACGCTGAAAAACCGGGTCGTGGTTTCGCCTACACTGCTGTATAAGGCAGTGGATGGTATTCCGGGGGCATTCCATCAGATTCATCTTGGCAGCAGGGCGCTGGGAGGGGCTGGTTTAGTCATTGCCGAAATGACCGCCGTTTCGCCACAGGCACGGGTAACGCCAGCCTGCCCGGGTCTGTGGAATGAACAACAAGTGCAGGGATGGAAATTCATCACAGATTTTATCCATCAGAATACAGATGCCCGGATAGGCATTCAATTAGGGCACTCAGGCAGGCGTGGTTCAACTCAACGGGGTTGGGAACACGCTGATTATCCGTTGCCGGAAGGAAACTGGCCGCTGATCTCTGCTTCACCCATACCTTATTTGCCCGGCATTTCGCAGGTGCCGACTGCGGTGACTCAGGCACAAATGAGTGAAATTATTTCGCAATTTACCGAAGCAACTCATCGTGCAGCCAAAGCCGGTTTTGATTGGCTGGAAATTCAGGCAGCTCATGGTTATCTACTCTCCAGCTTTATTTCTCCTGTCACTAATCTGCGTGATGATGAATATGGGGGTTCGCTGGAAAACCGGCTGCGTTTCCCGTTAGCTGTTCTGAAAGCTGTCCGTCATGTCTGGCCTGCTGAGTTACCAATATCTGTACGCATCTCTGCCACTGACTGGGTGGCAGGAGGAACTACCGTTGATGATGCGGTCATCATCGCCCGAGCTTTCTATGAGGCGGGTGCTGATATGGTGGATTGCTCAACCGGGGAAGTCTCTGCTGAACAACGGCCTGTTTACGGACGGATGTATCAGACTCCGATGGCTGATCGTATCCGCAATGAAGGCAATGTGCCCGTTATTGCGGTTGGCGCAATTACTGATGCCGATCAGATTAACAGCATCATCGCTTCCGGCCGGGCAGACCTGTGTGCCTTATCCCGCCCGTTTTTAGCCGATTCAGCATGGCTGCTGCATGAATGTGCCAGATATGGCTGGACAGATATCAATTGGCCGGAGTCGTATATTTACGGTAAAGAGCAACTGGAACGCCAGCTCGCTCAGAAGAATATTCACTAAATCTCAGTTCGGTTTTCAAATGACGGTTTATCCGTATAACAGTTTACCCGTATAGGAGATACCTGATGTCTCAGCAAGAAAATGTGCAGGATTATGAGCTGCACGGGCAAGGCAGCCATGACCGGTACAGAGAAGATATACTCGGACGTGCCAATGTCGCCGATAGCCCTGAACTGTTGGCCTATTACAAAGAACTGGCAAAATACAACACAGGGGCACTCTGGACAATTGCTAACAAAATAGAGCCTTGGCAGCCTAAATCCACTTCTGTTCCGGTACTCTGGCGTTATCGGGATTTACGTAAACATGTTCTTAAATCCGCAGAATTAGTCACTCCGGAAAAAGCCGGTCGTCGGGTCGTTTATCTGGAAAATCCCGGAAAATCGGGAGAAGGGCCTGCGGTCGGTCTGCTTTATTCCGGGCTTCAGATTATGCAACCGGGGGAGGCAGCTTCGGCACATGCTCATTCTTCTTCTGCCCTGCGTTTTATTATGGAAGGACGTGGCGCTTATACGATTGTTGATGGTCAGAAAATGTTGCTGGAGGCGAATGATTTTGTTCTGACACCCAATGGAACCTGGCATGAACACGGCGTTGAGCCTGATGGTACTCCATGTATCTGGCAGGATGGTCTTGATATGCCATTGGTCAATATGCTGGAAGCCGGATTTTATAAAGTGCACCCTGATTTGCATCAGGCCGTGACTGAGCCGGTGGATTCCTCTGTGGCTCTGTGGGGCGCTCCCGCTTTGCGTCCGCAAAATATTGGCTGGGATAAACCTTACTCCCCACTATTCAGGTATCAATGGAAGCCGACTTATGAAGCCCTGAAACACTATGCCAGCATATCAGCGGGATCACCGTTTGACGACATACTGATGCACTACACCAATCCTCTGACTGGCGGCCATGTAATGCCGACTATGGGAGCCAGTATGCAGCTACTGCGGCCAGGATTCGTTGGTAAGGCTCATCGGCATACCGGCAGTTTCATTTATCAGGTTGCGAAAGGCACCGGCTATTCTGTTATTGATGGTCAGCGATTTGATTGGCAGGAGCGGGATATCTTTTGTGTTCCGTCATGGAAATTCCATGAGCATGTCAATACATCACAAACTGAAGATGCCTGCCTGTTCTGTTTCAGCGATTTGCCGGTGATGCTGGCATTACAACTCTATTACGAAGAAGCCCTGACTGAAAATAACGGGCATCAGCGAGTGGGAGAATAAAAATGCGTTTAATTACTTATCGTACCGAGATAACGGCGCAAGCTCGATTAGGGGCGATAGTTAATAATAATGTCGTTGATCTGGCAAAACTGGCAGCTCATAGTGGTAGCACATTGCCGGACAATATGCTCGATTTTATTGAACTGGGGCCACAAGCTGTAAGCAGTACAGCAATGTTGCTGAATTCATTTGATGGATTATGGCCGGTTGGTGTTATCCGGCCATTGGAAAATGTCAAAATACTTGCTCCCATTCCCCGGCCGCGTAAGAACATTTTCGGTATTGGTCTGAATTATGTCGAGCATGTTGAAGAATCCAGCCGTTCGCTGGATACAGCAAAAGAGTTGCCCAAAGAGCCGGTTATCTTCTCCAAACCTCCCTCCACAGTGATTGGCCCGGGGGATGCCATTGAGCATAACAGTGAAATTACCCGACAACTGGATTGGGAAGTGGAGTTAGCCGTTATCATAGGAACACGAGCCAAAGGGGTATCGGAAGCTGATGCCCTGAAATATGTTTTCGGCTATAGCCTGATTATTGATATGAGTGCGCGTGACTGCCGTCGTGCCGGGCAGTGGATCTATTCTAAGGGACAGGACACTTATGCACCTTTCGGCCCCTGCATTGTGACTGCCGATGAAATTCCCGATCCGCATAACCTTGCATTGAGCCTGAAAGTTAATGGAGTAACTAAACAGGATTCCAATACCCGTCATATGTTATTCAAAGTCGATGCCCTGATCGCTGATATTAGTAAAGGCATTGTGCTGGAGCCGGGGGATATTATCGCCACAGGCACACCATCAGGCGTCGGAGCTGGGCGTACTCCTCAGGAATGGTTATGGCCGGGAGATGTTATTGAAGCCCATCTTGAGAAAATCGGCGATTTGCGTCATCCGGTCATCGCCGTATAAACCTCATTTATTAAACAGGAGCCTGAGATGCTGAATCTTCCTAAATTCAGGGCCGCTGCGGTACAGGCTGCCCCAATCTTTCTAGATACGGAGGCAACGGTTGATCTCGTTTGCCGATTGATCCATGAGGCGGCAGATAACGGTGCCAGTCTGGTGGCTTTCCCTGAAGTATTTATTGCTGGTTATCCCTATTGGAACTGGGTAATGAACCCTGTACAGGGCAGCCCGTGGTTTGAAAAACTGTGCAAATCTGCCATTGAAGTACCGGGAGCGGAGATTCTTAAGGTAGCGCAGGCTGCTGCCCGTCACCACATCAATGTTGTCGTTGGCATCAATGAACGCAATCCCAATAGCATTGCGACGCTTTATAACACACTGGTGACTATTTCTGATGAAGGCGTGATTCTGGGACGCCACCGTAAACTGGTTCCGACATGGGCAGAAAAACTGACGTGGGCAAATGGTGACGCTTCTTCATTAACCGTGCATAACACCAGCATAGGCCCGCTAGGTGTGTTGGCCTGTGGTGAAAATACCAATCCACTGGCGCGTTTCACATTGTTATCACAGGGGGAATTGGTACACGTCGCCAGCTATATTTCCCTGCCTGTTGCGCCACCGGATTATGATATGGCGGAAGCGATCCGTTTGCGGGCCGCAGCGCACTGCTTCGAAGGCAAAGTTTTCACTATCGTTTCCTGCTCCACTATCTCGCCAGAAATCGTACAGGCGATGGCCGCCAGTCATCCTGAAGCAAAACAGTTGCTGGCACGTCGTAATAGTGCATTTACCGGAGTTATCGGGCCGGACGGGCGTGTGATTGGCTCTCCCCTGATTGATAAAGCAGGAATTGTTTACGCGGAAATTGACCTGAACCGCTGTATTCAGCCCCGTCAGATGCACGACATCACAGGGCATTACAACCGTTTTGACATTTTTGACCTGACAGTCAACCGCCGTGCCATGAATGCAGTCACATTTACTGATATGCCGGATCAGACTGACTTCAATCCATCTGCTGATTGGGTTAGCACTACTGATCGGGTTAATACTACTGATCGGGTTAACGCTATGCGGGAGGATCTGCCGTGAATGAACAGCGTAAAGTTGAACAAAATCACATCAGGGTAGGGCTGATTGTGCCTTCTTCAAATACCACAATGGAAACAGAAATCCCCGCTATTTTGCGCGCCCGTGAAATGGTTACTCCTGAGCGTTTCACTTTTCATTCCAGTCGTATGAGAATGAAAACAGTCAGCAAAGATGAACTGGCGGCAATGGATGCCGACAGTGATCGCTGCGCGCTGGAATTGTCAGACGCTTCGGTAGATGTTCTGGGATATGCCTGTCTGGTGGCAATCATGAGCATGGGTAAAGGCTATCACCGGATTGCTGAAAAACGCTTACATTTGCGGACATCAGAGAACGATCATCCGGCTCCGGTGGTCACAAGTGCCGGAGCATTAGTTGATGGGCTTCATGCTTTGGGGGCAAAACGGATCTCAATACTGACACCCTATATGAAGCCGTTAACACGGTTGGTTATTGATTACATCGAAAATGAGGGTATTGAAGTCATTGACAGCATCTCGCTGGAAATTGCGGATAACCTTGCGGTCGGGCGTCAGAACCCGCTGGCTCCGGCAGAAATCACTAAAAAGCTGAATAGTAATGTGGATGCAATAGTCGCCTCTGCCTGCGTACAAATGCCTTCACTGGCTTCAGTACCCCTGATCGAAGCCCGCACGGGATTACCGGTGATTTCAGCTTCCGTTGCGACAACTTATATGCTGTTGAAGCAGCTTGGGCTGAATACGCACGTACCGGGATTTGGTTCATTGTTGTCATGAAGACATTTGTTGCACTTCTTGTTGCCACTTATAGTCCGTCGCTGACTGACTTAAGTGTGCCGCCCTATAGCTATAATATGTGGTTTTACTGCTGCTAATATGTATTATATCCAGCCACTTATCCCTATTATTCGGGATAGCCTGCTAGTATCTTATGAAAAAACATCTATGCTATATTCGGTAAAAAAAAGTAACTATGTTATGACTATAGCTACTTTTTTATTATTTAATAAAAATTAAATGGCTAATTTATAGAGTATCTATGTATGCTTGCCATTTTTTACTATACGTTCCAGTTTTTTTAGATATGCCCTTATAATAATCAATATATAGAGTTGCTTGCCCTCCTCCGTCACTATCCGCACCAAGGTTGTTAAGCAAGTCACCGGAAATGCTAGCATGTCCTTTTGATGTTGTTGCATGAGGAGCTGCTTGAGGCATTGTAATTGTATAAGTAGAGTTAATAGGCCCTTTATTAGATGATTTAATAATTAATTCAATAGTAACTGTATCTCCAGGATTCACTTTATTTGCATCCGTAGAATCAGCTTCAACTTCCACAAAAAGTCCCACATCTCCATTAAATAAATATTGGCTGATTGTGGTGTAATTAATCATATCATTCATAGGTATAATATTTGATGGATCTATTCCAAAACTGGAATACACTGTAGGGGGTTGAAATTCCCTTTGACTTTCACTAGGTCCACTAGGACCCCATTCATATAAAAAATTAATTCCATAAGAATAAAATAAATCTAAATTATTCATTACAAGAAGATAACCAAAATTGATTCCCTTATCTGACATTGTTAATGCAGAATAGGGAAGTTGATAAGAATATTTTCCTAAATCTCTTACATCTAAAACTTTATTGTAATGGTCTGATATTTCATCATTAATAATATATATTATATAATCATCAGGATTTGGATTAGGATATTTTGGTATTTTTATACTAAGATTTTCTTCATATTCTATAGGTGACAGAATATTGTTATTAAGCTGTAATATATCTGGAGCACCTAGATGTTCTTTAAATTGTGCATTTTTTGTATCTAAAATAAATATTGGCTGTTTGGATATATACACATTTGCAGTTCCCGCTATTCTACTATATAAATTTAATAATACTTTATTTTGTTGGGGAAAGATATAAAATTGTAACTTACCGTCCCCATCTGTAATTAAATTAATATATTGAGATTCTGAGAGTAAATCACTCTGAACGGGTATTGTAGCACCGCTAGAATCCATTAACTTAACTTTTGATAAATTCGTTTGTCCATTTGATGATATATTAATGGCTAAATTTGGTATTGTATTCCCTTTTCTGTCTTTCACAATCGTTGATACCAATACTCTATTGGTATTTTCTAGACTTGGGTCGTTTGTTCCATTAGATACTTCAATATGAAATTTATCCGGATTTAATGGTAAGGTATTTGTGTCTAGATCTGAAACAAGATAAGAGAATGTTTCTTCTGGATAATTAGTAATATTTGTTGTTGCTACAGTTAATTTTCTAATTCCCCAATATTTTTTATCTAAGCTAATTTCAACATAAAACTTAGCAGTAGCGGATTTTTTATCCTGACTTATTTTAGCTTTCTCGGATGAAACTAATTTCATCCAATCATTTTCTGGAAGAAGAGTTATGTTGTCAGTAGGTTTAAACTGTGTATTTCCTGAAATCTTAATGATTAATTCTACTTGTTGTCCAGAAATAAAAGTTGCTTTGCCGTCTGGAAATGTAGTGCCATCATTTGTTGATATTGTTATGGTTTGTTTGTTATCTTCTAATATATTTTCATTCAGCATATTTAAATATCCTCGTTATTAAAAATATTAGTTATTAATTATCAGATATAAAAATTATTAAATGCAAAAATTATTAATAAATATTAAAAGTTATTAATGATTATCTGATTGTATAAAGGTATTTATCTTAAAAATCAATAATAAAACTTATAATAGCTATGACAAAATTAATAATAATCAACGTATCTTCGTCGGTGCTATGTGTTGTTCTGTAGAGCGGGGGAACATGTGAAATTTTCCGAATTCAAACAGATGCCATTCTTGAAAAAAAATCTGCATGATCTGAGTTAGCTGAGTGGAATCTACTAATGTTCTGAATTCATTATTCACATCACCTGCATTGGTAGCCACAGCAAGTTATAGATTTGGATATAATAAAGGACATTATCTGTTAATCACCTATACCTTATGGATTTCAAGATACGTCGAGGCGGCAAGGGAATGAATCCCCGGGAGCATAGGTAACTATGTGACTGGGGTGAATGAGCGCAGCCAACAAAGAGGCAAATTGAAAGACGGCGGGTATATAACAATCTAATCAAAGGCCCGGTATATGACGCGTTACGAACAACTGGCAGTGACGATCCGCCAACAGATAGAGGATAATATCTGGCTGGTAGGGGACAGGCTGCCATCTTTACGGGAATCGGTGAAATCATCTGGCCTGAGCCTGATGACAGTCATGCAGGCCTATCAATTACTAGAGAGTCAGGGCTGGATTGTGGCTCGTCCGCAGTCAGGCTATTATGTTGCCCCCCAAATGAAACCTTTTGCAGCGGCAAAAGGCGGAAAGAAGCTGAACCTGAGTGAAAATGTGGAAATCAGTGCATCAATCTTTGATGTTGTACAGGCGTGCAAAGATCCACAAATTATTCCTTTTGGCTCTGCATTTCCTGATCCTTCCCTGTTGGTGGAACCCAAATTAGCAAAAACATTAGCATCAGTAGCCCGCCGTTTTGCACCCCACAGTTCTTTAGCTAACCTGCCACCGGGAAATGAACAGTTGCGCCGCAATATTTCCCGTCGTTATGCCTCACAGGGTATCCATGTTTCTCCCGATGAAATTGTGATCACTGCCGGAGCAATGGAATCGTTAAGTTTCAGTCTCCAGTCTGCCACTTCTCCTGGTGACTGGGTGGTGATTGAATCACCGGCTTTTTATGGTGCATTGCAGGCTATTGAACGTCTGCGCCTGAAAGTCATTGCGATAAAAACAGATCCGAAAACCGGAATTGATTTAGATGTACTGGAGGAAGTTGCCGGAAAGTACCCGATAAAAGCCTGCTGGCTGATGTCCCGTTTCCAGAATCCGCTGTGCGTCAGTATGCCGACAGAAAATAAACAACGGCTGGTGGAGATTCTGCATCAGAATGACATTGTTCTGATTGAAGATGATGTTTATAGCGAACTCTATTTTGACCAGAATCCACCAATGCCACTCAAGGCGTGGGATAATGGAAATAATTTCATGCACTGTTCATCTTTTTCCAAATGTCTTACTCCCGGATACCGTGTCGGCTGGGTAGCAGCAGGAAAACATGCCCTGAAAATTCAGCAAATTCAGATGATGAGTACTGTTTCAGCCAGTGTTCCGACTCAACTGGCAATTGCGGAGTATCTGGCTCAGGGAGGATATGATAGCCATATACGGCGGTTACGGCATCAACTGGAACTGCGGCAGATTCAGATGCTACGGGCGGTAAGTGAGTATTTTCCCGACTCGGTTAAAGTGAACAGTACCCGGGGCGGCTATTTTATCTGGCTGGAGTTTGATCCACCATTTAATGCTAACAGACTGTATCAATTGGCTCTGGCCAAAGGTATCAGTATTGCGCCCGGCAGTATGTTTTCTACCAGCTCTCAGTTTGATCATGCTTTTCGCCTGAATACTTCGTTTGCATGGAACGAAGCTCAGGCTTCTGCCATGAGAACATTGGGCAGTTTGTGTCATATGTTACTAAAAGAATACGGGTAATCAGTCACACTTTAACTGTTTTTCTATTGCAGCATATAAAATTCTTTGCGAAGTTTATAATTCGACATAAATTGCCTCTTTAGGTGTAAATAGAACATAAAAGCAGTGGAAAAATAGGAGCATGATAATGAAGTGTTTCGATTATACAGAGTTACCAAGAGAGCAATGGGTTGGGGGTGTAGGTGAGGTAAGAGATATCGTTTGTTGGCCGGAGGCTGATGATTTTGTCTGGCGTGCCTGCTTCACCTCTATTCATAAGAACGGCGTGCTGGGGCAATTTCCGGCTATTGAGCGCGCAATCGTCTTATTGAAAGGTAAGGGGCTTCGTTTAACTCGTCCGGGTTTTCTGGAACATGAATTAGTACAAAAAATGTCTCCTTTCTATTTTTCCGGTAATACTCAGGGAAATGTTGAACTGTTGGAGGGGTCTGTTCAGTGTTTCAATATCATGACCCGCAGCCCTGACTGGGTTTCTGAAATTTCTTTTGTGACTGATGAACGCCAATTGCCAACCTCCCACAGTGGCGTGCTCTATGTTCTGAAAGGGCGCTGGGAAATAACGGGTACAAATAATGTTCAGCTGGCTTTTGGACAGGGGGCATGGTGGTTGCCGGACGATATGCGGGAAGGCGTGATTAAACCGTTAGTCACTGATAGCCAGTTGTTATGGGTGGATTTACATCCGACTGAGTGATTTTAGGTCGTTATTTTGGTAAAAAAAGTGGGTAATAGAAGCGGCTTGTGTTATTTCAGGCCGCTGCATTCTTGTAAATATATTTATATGACGATATGACTTAGGTGGTATATTTCCAATATTTAAGGGCTTTAATAACTCACCTTTGAAGAACATGATAAATTAATTTTTGTTAAACAAGTATAACTTAATGTTTTAAGTTATTTTATAAATAATCTTACCCCATTGTTTTAAAGCTAACTTAGCAGTCTTGTTATCTTTTTTTGAAAATATGAGAGTAAACCTCATTTTTTGGTTAACTTATTCAAGTCTAAATTGGGAGATATGCGCGACAAAATGGTTAGAACATTCATTGAAATAGATTAAACATTTTAAATGCTTTAACTATTTGAGCCATGAACCATAATAAGCCATTTGTTCCTGATTAATGCCGGATAATATCATCGTATCGTGAAGGAAATAACAATGAAAATATTTGCTTATGCAGTTTCTGTTCTTGGTTTGTCTTCATCCATGGCACTGGCATGTTCTGTGGAAAGAGTACAGCATATTGAAAATAAAGATGTAAAAGTATGGATAACGCAAGTTTGCCCAAAAGATGAACTACCTTATCATTCACATCAATATCCACGTATTGTCATTTCCGACAAGGATGGTGAATTGGATGTGATTTATAAAAGTGGTAAAAAATCAATAATTGTTTTGAAGAAAAATATTCCTGTTTATCTGGATAAAAAGCAAGGTTTGGAACTCCATAAGGATGTAAATTCAGGGACAGAGCCACTTAATCTTATTGTTGTCGAATTACAAAATGCAAAATAGGGCAGGTATTGGACATTAAAGTCTATGCTATAAATTATTTAAAATTGCCTCACATTTTCTGAGATAAACACCTCTCACGGTTATAGGGAGAGGTGTTTATTATTATACTTTCTTGGATTCGACTAATAAGTGCAATTTCTAAGAAAGGCGGTCAGTTGCTATAGTAGGCATCTTTCTCGCCAAAGGAAAATGCACTATGACCTATACACA
>NZ_NIBU01000063.1 GCF_002632485.1 Xenorhabdus innexi
ATCGGCGGCAGACAGTAATTTCCCTTCCGTGGTATTCAGTGCCTGACTGCTAATTTCCAACCCTTTATCACCGGTAATTTGACCTTTTGTGTTATCGATGTCACCGGTTGCCAAGGTAATTTTAGCATTGGACGCAATAGTACCTTGTTGGTTAGTCAGCACTTCTCCCTGTGTATTCACTGTCAATTCAGCGGCAGACTGCAATTTCCCCTTGGTGTTATCCACGGCTTGACTGTTAATGACCAGTCCTTTATTGCCCGCGATTTGTCCTTTGGTATTATTGATATTTCCAGTGACCAATGTAGTTTTAGCGTCAGACGCAATCACCCCATTTTGCGCATTAGTCAACTGGTGTCCCTGCGTATCGACACTCACATTGGCGGCAGACAATACTTTCCCAGCGGTGCTATCCAATGCCTGACTAGTAATTTCCAGACCTTTATCTCCGGTAATTTGCCCCTGGATATTATTGATATCACCGGTTGTCAGTATGATTTTGCTATTAGACGCAATAGTACCTTGTTGATTGATAAGTTTTTGGCCGTTCGTATCTATCGTCAATTCAGCGGCAGATTGTAGTTTACCTTCGGTGTTATCCAGTGCCTGACTAGTAATTTCCAGACCTTTATTGCCTGCGATCTGACCTTTGATATTGTTGATACCACCAGCTATCAGCATGGTTTTAGCATTAGTAGCGATCTTGCCTTTCTGGTTGTTTAGTGTGCCTATTTTCAGATTCAGGTCACCACCATTCAACAACGTACCTCCCGTATTATTCAGGAAATCATTTGTCAGTTGCAGAGAAGTGTTCCCTGTTTGCTGAATAATTCCTTCCTGATTTTCCAGAACAGGTGCTTTTAGGTTCAGTTTTTCCCCAGATAATGCACCACTATTATTTTTCCATTGTATAGGTGTATCTAGGTTTAATTCATGTTTAGCAACCAATGTTCCGTCAGAGGTATTCACATCGGTCTGTGTGGCTGTTAGCGTAATATTGGTGGCATAGGTTTTGCTGTGTTGCAGGTCGACCTTACCACCGGCTACCTGTAAATCTCCACCAGCCAGATTTTTTCCATTAGCTATCACTTCATGGCGGCCATTCAGCACTAAGTTGCCCGTACCTGTAGCTTTTCCGTCAGAATCAATACCTGATGCTAATGTGCCTTGATTGGTACTATCGATGCTATCCGCATTTAGTGTAGTATGGCCGGCTGCTGTAATTTTTCCGCTATTTTCAATTTTACCGTCTACGTTAATCGTGACATCACCTGTTTGAGAACCTATTTCACCCGCATTATGCACTACCGCAGATTGCAATTTATCCTCAGCGTTATTCAATACTGAGCTGGTGATTGTCACTCCATCTTTGGCAACAATTTGACCTTTTTCGTTTTCTAAGTCACCGATGTGCAAAGCCAATGTTTGACCACTAACAATTTGACCAACTTTCAACAGAACAGCTGGCTTGCCTTCAATTTCTTTAGTAACTTTAATAAAATTATTTGTTATTTTATGGCCTTGCGTGTCCACCGATACATGTTCAACAGATGATAATATACCAGCAGTGTTATCCAGCGCATGGCTCCTAACCTTCAGCCCACTATTGGCGATAATTCTTCCTTCTTTATTATTGATATCGCCTGTGGTTAACGTTGCCTTCGCATTGGCAGCAATCTTACCTTGTTGATTATTTAGTGTCCCAACATCCATATTCAGATCACTGGCACTCTGTAACTCCCCTCCGGTATTATCCAAAATATTATGTGTCAATTGCAGAGGAGTATCCCCTGTTTGCAGGATAGTTCCTTCCTGATTTTTCAGAACAGGTGCTTTCAGGTTTAATTTTTCCCCGGATACCGCACCACTATTATTTTTCCATTGTGTAGGCGTATCCAGGTTCAATTCATGTTTAGCAACCAGTGTTCCATCAGAGGTATTTACATCGGTCTGTGTGGCTGTCAGCGTAATATTAGTGGCTGAAGTTTTACTGTGTTGCAAGTCGACTTTACTACCGGTTACCTGTAAATTCCCACCAGCCAGATTTTGTCCATCGGCTATCACTTCATGGCGGCCATTCAATACTAGGTTTCCAGTACCTGTAGCATTTCCATTATCATCAATACCCGCAGCCAATGCTCCTTGAGTGGTACTGTTGATGCTATCGGCATTCAGTGTGGTATGTCCAACAGCCGCAATCGTTCCACTATTATGCAGGGTCAGCCCAGCATTCAGCACCATATCCGTTTTTGCTACTATTTTTCCTGAATTAGCTATATTTTCATGATTAGTGAGTTGTAATTCGTTTTGGCTGTACAGCATTCCACTGTTTTCAATTTTACCATCCACACTAATCGTTACATTGCCTGCTAATGCACCTATTGTACCGGCATTACGAACCCCTACGCCTTTTTCCGTGCCACGTAGAGTGATTGCATTAACATACATCCCCCCTATAGCAGCAACATCCAGTGCAAACTTTGGTTTATTCTTATTATCATCAGGCTTGGTTTCTACAGTCTGCATATTACTGCTGACTGTATTCTGACCTGTCACCACATTCAGGTCATTAGCATACAATTTGGCATTCACGTTAACAGCATTGGCAATTAATTCGGTATAGGCGGTATTCTGTGCACTCATACCGTTGCCTTCCACTGTCAGTTGTCCCCGATTAACATTGAACCCTTTTAACTGACCATTTTCTGTAATGGCTTTTCCGGCAGCCAGAGTAGCTTTGTGGGCATTGATAAAACCACAACCACTACAGGTTATTCCTGCCGGGTTAGCAATCACAACATGAGCTCGTCCTCCAGCAACCTCCAGAAACCCTTCCAGTCGGCTGGTATTACCGCTGTTTATTTCATTGAGAATGATTTTAGCTTCCCCTTTTGCCAGCCAAGGGTTAGCTGTTACCATTCCCGCTAAATTAGTCTGAGTATTTTTATAGCTGTTATTTAGAATTGCGCCTCTTGTTCCCACGTCAAACTGGCTATATTGGTTATGTGAAAGTCCTTGAGCGTTCGGTGTCTGAATATTGATTTGCGGCAAGCCATTGGCTGTTTCCAACACAGTTGGTTGTTGATTACGTGGTGCATTATGATCAGCCACAATATTAGAATTTGGCTGTGCAGAAACTACAACCAGCCCAGAGGCTAAATAAAGCGAAAATGATAAAGAAGAAAGAGTGAATAAACGTGAGCTGAGAGTTTTTGATCTTTGTGATCGGCGGACAGTACTTCCTTGGCCACTTTGAGCAATTTCTGCCACCACCATCAACATCTGGCGAGCTTTGTTAAAAATAATGCGATATAAATGTTTGTTCATAATCAGACAACCTAAATCAATAGTTCCAGTTCACGCTAAAATTTACATTCTTATGGTCAGTTTTAAACCAATCAGGTTTGGAGAAAGGAGTACCAACAGCAAAGTCATAGCTGATATTGATAATATTCAAATTGCCTCGTATACCCGCTATACCACCAGCTAGATGTCTGCCAATTAACGGATTACCATCCATACCGCGGCCACCTATTTCGCCATAATCCACTCCCAGATAGAGTTCCTGTGAAGGCAGTGGCGTTTTCCAAGCCAAAGTATTTTGGAGGTACCATCCCCGATCCGCACTTAAAGTACGCTCACCATCAAAACCTCGAACAGTCCAGCGATTGCCAATATTAAACTGCTCTTGTGGAGTCAATTTTGTGTTGCTCATCTGACGCTGGTAATTAGCCTGATAACGGAATTGCTGCTTACTGATATTGAACGGAACTTCAAGGTCTGCTGACCATTGAAGAATTTTGGAAAGCGCGGTTGCATGATCTGCACCGGAGCGCCACTCTTCAAACGCTGGTTGAGCACCGAACCAACGGGTACCACGTTGGTAGCTAACACTGGTATCCAGTATTGCGGTTCCAAGATAATGGCGGTGATTTAGCTTCAATTTCCAAGCAGTAGTACGACGTTCTTGGCCTTCGACTTTATTTTTATCAATAAAATTTTTGTTTTGGCGCAAGCTAACCTGATAAGCGGCTGTAGTTTTTGATGTGGCATTACGGTGTAGTATGCGGCTAAGCTGTGTAGTGAGGCTGCTTCCTTCACCACCATATAATGCATCATTATGATAACCAGCTACTGTCTGAGCATAGGTATAATGACTACCTGTTATCCCAAATAACCAGTAACCGAAGGGCACTGAATAGTGAGCACTGTAATTTTTAGTGCTTTTCTTGCCGACAAAGCCGAGATCACGACTTACCGTCATATAAAGTAGATCACTTAATGATGTAGGATTATCCAGTGCAAACATTAACCCACTTTGATAACGCCCAGTACTTTTGTTGCCGCTATCATCTATCCAAGCACCAACTCGCCAATAACGTGACTGCTCACGATGGATGATAATATCACTTTCTCCCGGCTTAGCCGCGGGAACTAATTCCATTTTGGCCTGAACAGTTGGAAGGCGCTGAAGATTTTCTAATCCTTGCTCCATATCTCGAAGATCAAATAAATTTCCTTTATGAGCAGGAATTGCTGTATACAGTGTAACATAATGATTTGATTCTAAAGTTTTGGTGACTCGATGGATTTTACCCGCCAATACAACCAGTTTCAGTTTTCCTTCACGCAAATCTTGTTGGGGAGCCAATACACGACTAGTGACCCAACCGTGGCTGACCAATCGATCCTGAATATTTCCCATCAATAAATTGATACCCTGAGAGCCTAAACAATGTCCATTTGCCTGATCCGCTAGACGTTGCAGAGGCAGCCAATGAGGTAGATCTTCTTGACCCGATAATGTTACTTGATGGATAAAAAAACAGGGAAATTCCTTAGGAAATTTCAAATTAGAGGCAGATGAGATGTCATTCGAAAGCTTGACTGTTGGCGCTTTCGCTTCGAGACGTTGTTCTAATACCTGTTGTTGATATTGCTGTTGTTTTTGTTGTTGGAGATGAATAGACGGTTGGTTATCTGCTTGCACAGGCTGAGAAACAAAAACAACCCACCCTGCCAACCCTATAAATATATTGCTGGGAATTACCTTTGCCATAAACTAATCTATAATAATATTAAAATATATTGAATTTTAAGAGGAAAACCAAAGGAGGAATATTATAAATTAATCTGCACAACTTTCAATATAACCAACTGTTTCACATGAAAAAATAAGATAGAAAAGACGAATGAACCAGGTAACTGTAAAATATCAATATATAATTAAAAATAACCCATCCATTATAGATAAAACCAAGTATTTTCATATTAATAATGGAATAATATAAATAAAAACGAATTAAAAATACTCACCTTACATAATAATTAAAAGAAGTATTAAATAACTAACTATTGTTAGGTTGTTTACTTTGCTAATTTATAAATTCCAACAGTTAAATATTGCCATTTATTTTTATTATAGTTTTTTCTTCTTAGCCTGTTTTCTATCCAAGCACTCCTCTACTTCCTTGATTAATCTTAGTTTTGGTTCATTTCCATTAGTATTAATTATCATCAATATTGAAATGTATCGTTGTATTGAATAATCGATAAATTTTCTTTTTATAATGATTTGGGTGATGATTTTTAATCCTGTTATTTCCTATATTTCCAAATAAAAAAGTGGTGAATTTTAAAATTTTTATCATTAATCACACAAAACAACGTTCACCCTAAACTGAATCATAATGGATGCCCTTTTAAGTTTTTTTATTAAAATAAATTTTTCATTTATATCAACCTAATGAGGTAAACCATAATAGAATATTATTTATAATCTTTGGATTTGAGAGATATTTTATTTTTTGAATATCTTTTTACACAGTCTAATCATGACAGTATTTGCTATACCTTACACATAAGAAAACTATCGATATAGCTACGAATAGCATGAATGTCGAGCGGCAACGTATGCAATGGGAACTGATCTGAATACTATTCTTCGCCACTTAAAAAACTCAAATTTAATCCGTAAATAAAACTACTGATTAAGGCATTGAAGTGGCTAACTAATAGTAATGGACATTTCTCCCAACCACAGAGCCATTGACATACTACAAGATTTAAGAAGCTTCTCAAAGGGTGACAAAAATCATTGGAACACATCAGATATAAGATGATTATGTTGTCTCCTTTCTTATAAAATAAGGCAGAATTATGCCAATACTGAATAGCAATAACCAGCCCATTCAGGATAAAAACTGTATAAATTAACAGGAAATTAGATGACTATTGAACGTATTGATCCGGATACCCGCTGGTCAGAAGCGGTTATCCACAATGACACCATTTATTATACCAGTGTGCCGGAAAATCTGGGGGGTGATATCACAGAACAGACCGCCGATACGCTGGCTGCCATTGATGTTATGTTGCAGCGTCTGGGTTCAGACAAAAGTAAGATCATTGATGCAACAATTTTTCTAGCCGATAAAACTGATTTTGCAGGTATGAATGCCGCCTGGGATGCCTGGGTAGTTGCAGGCCATGCTCCTGTACGTTGTACTGTTCAGGCTGAATTGATGCATCCGGAGTACAAAGTAGAAATTAAAGTTATTGCAGCTCGTTAAAAACTGAATACCTTTTCAAAATGACAGAAGTATTCCTTATTCCGCGCAGTGCGTGGAGTAAGGAAGTACCACGTGTTGGAATTCTCACTATTATGGAAAGGCATTTAGTATTTTTCCAATAATTAAATAAGATTCATGTCATTAACAAAATTAATTATCTCAATACTATTATAGCGCCAGATTTATTTTTAATTTTGGTATTACGTTAAATTTTTATAATACTCACCCTATTCCGGTTGGCTTAAATAGTTTACGAGGTAATATATAATCTGTTGCACCTAATTCTAATACTGGTGCTTGTCTGGGTCGGTAATGCCCGCTACGATTATTCCAGCTAGTTAATACCCCACCAGAGAAAGAAAGCTCTCCAGCGAGTAATACAGGGTATTTTGTATAATCGATGCTGTCATCATCCGGGAGCGGTTGGCTGGTATCATGTCGAAACCAGAAAATTCTGCCTTTTATCAGAGAAGTGTGCCCGACTAAGGGATTTTTGGAGTCATAAGCACCACATACTACGATCTGGGGCATATCGGAATATATCACGTACAAATAAAGCCCACTCGGAATATGCTTTTCCATGGAGTTTATGTTTTTCATTACATAATTATAAGTTTCAGCACATTGCTGCTCTTCTTGTTCTTCAGACCCAGACCAGCATTGCCTGAATATCTTAAACCGGGATCGATGCTTTTTCGGTGCGTTAGGCTCAGGAAAAGTCCGTTCGAGTATGTATATTTGATCAATATTTTGATGCGGTTGCTGATAAGGCGCTTTGGGTCGCCCGGGCTTTGGTTTATTTTTAGTATCAAAGTGATCTAAACAGTCGTATTGAATTATTTTGGTTCTTTTCTCATAAATTGCACTAAGGTTTTTTAATGCTCCCTCTGGCATATTATTGCTATAATTTCTTATGTTTTCAGAAACCCTCGGATTTATATGCCAAAGTTCCTTTTCATCATCGCTCATATTATATTTCCACACTTAATTATTAATAAGACTAAACAAATTAATTTTCAATGAATAAATTAATTCGATGTTATATCAGAATAAAATCAATCTTCATTAGATTAATTGACATGTTGAACATAGTTTTTAAATTAAAAGAAGAAAATTTTAATTGTTTATTTTTTTAAAATTAAAGTTTTTTATATTATGGGATTAGGTTAGTAATCTGAAAATTCTTTATAACAAATAGATGAATTTTTGCAACTACTATTATACGCAATATGAACGAAAAAAATTTTATCCGTATACCTCTAATGTCGAAATTCAGAATATTATCTGACCACACCCGTGGTCAGATAATAATAGTAGAATTTATTCAAATTCATTCCACGAACGCCCATCACGGGTGATCATGGCGATGGAAGCAACCGGCCCCCAGGTTCCTGCCTGATAGGGCTTGGGTGGTTCGTTATCCGCTGCCCAAGCTTCCATGATGGAATCAACCCATTTCCAGGCTTCTTCCACTTCATCCCGACGAACAAACAGTGCCTGAATACCACGCATAGCTTCCAGCAGCAGACGTTCATAAGCATCAGCAAGGTGAGTCTGATTGAATGTTTCTGAGAAGCTCAAATCAAGTTTTGTTGTCTGCAAACGGTGTTTATGCTCCAGCCCCGGTGCTTTATTGAGCACTTCAATATCAATGCCTTCATCCGGCTGCAAACGGATGGTCAATTTATTTTGCGGTAGTTGTTGGTAGGAGCCAGCAAACAGGTTTAATGGCGGTTCTTTAAAATAAACCACAACTTCAGAGCATTTAGCCGGTAAACGTTTACCCGTTCTCAGATAAAAAGGAACACCAGACCAACGCCAGTCATCAATATCAACACGAACCGAAACAAAAGATTCTGTCTTGCTGGCCTTATTTGCCCCCTCTTCTTCCAGATATCCCGGCACCTTTTTGCCATGAACAAATCCTGCGGTGTATTGCCCGCGAACTGTTTTTTCACGTACGTTGGTGTGGTCAATCCGCCGTAATGAGCGCAGCACTTTGACTTTTTCATCACGAATACGATCTGCGGACAAATCAGACGGCGGTGACATGGCAATCATGGTCAGGATTTGCAGCAGGTGATTCTGGATCATATCACGCATCTGACCGGCCTGATCGAAATATCCCCAGCGCCCTTCGATACCGACTTCTTCAGCAACCGTGATTTGTACATGGTCTATCGTACGATGATCCCAGTTATTAACAAACAAAGAGTTAGCAAAACGTAACGCCAGCAGGTTCAATACCGTTTCTTTACCCAGATAATGGTCGATACGATAAATCTGACTCTCACCGAAGTATTTGGCGACTTCGTCATTGATGGCTCGGGAAGAAGCAAGGTCTGTCCCCAGAGGTTTTTCCATCACGACACGGTTAGGTTCTTGATTCAATCCCGCAGCACCCAACCCATGGCAGACAGCACCAAATGTGCTTGGCGGCATAGCGAAGTAATGAATGGCAGGTAATTTATCCTGATTGAGAATTTTCGCCAGCCGGGAGAAATGTTCCGTTTCATTGACATCCAGATTACAGAATTCCAGACGCGAACTGAGTTTCTTCCATAATTCCGGGTCCAGTTTCTCGGACATAAATGTCGTTAATGCTTCTTCAACCAACTTTGTATAGGCTTTTTTATCCCAATCAGCACGACCAACCCCGATAATGCGGGTATCTGGATGGATATAACCCGCTTTTTCCAGTTGGTAAAGGGAAGGCATTAATTTCCGGCGTGCTAAGTCTCCTTTTGCCCCAAAAATAACCAAATCACAAGCCTGAGCTGTAGACGTCACCGCCATGTTGCATCTCCTCAATTACGGGATATTGTAATTTTTTTACAGAAATTGCAGGTAATGTACTCTTTTGGTTATATGCAGTAAATACTTCATTCCTGAATCAGGATGGCCTGCATAAATCTTATTACTCAATTTTCTGTGCATAAATTTTTACATTTCATCTTGTATTATGAATGATATTGTATTGAAAAGTGGTAATTAGATGAAAATTTACAACGAGTAAGAAGTAATCTTACCAAGTTGAAAGTTAGATGTTTGTCATATTTTCATGAAAAATATCAGGTTACTGATTTTTACCACTGCCAGCTTTCAGCAACAAGTAGTATATTTTCACGAAAATTACATACACTTCTCCTGTGAATGAAGTCATTAAACCGAGGTTGAACTGCGTCTTATGAATACACTGGAACAGCTGCAAAATAGCCTTGATGTTTTGAGTAAGTCTGAGAAAAAAGTTGCGCAGGTCATTCTTGATTCACCACATACTGCCATTCATTCAAGTATTGCTACTCTGGCAAAAATGGCGAATGTCAGTGAACCTACGGTTAATCGTTTTTGCCGTCGTCTGAATACCAAAGGCTTTCCTGACTTTAAATTGCATTTAGCACAAAGTCTGGCGAATGGTACACCTTATGTAAATCGCAACGTAGAAGAAAGTGACAGCGTCACATCTTATACTAATAAAATTTTTGAATCGGTGATGGCCAATCTGGAAACAGTCAAAAGTAGTCTGGATATCGCGACCATTAACCGTGCTGTTGATCTGCTGACACAGGCAAGAAAAATCTCTTTCTTTGGGCTGGGCGCATCTGCTGCTGTAGCACATGATGCCATGAACAAATTTTTCCGCTTCAACATTCCTGTCTGCTATTTTGATGATATTGTTATGCAGCGCATGAGCTGTATTAACAGTACTGAAGGGGATGTTGTTGTGCTGATTTCCCATACCGGGCGAACTAAGAATCTGGTGGAGCTTGCCAGACTGGCCCGGGAAAATGACGCAACAGTTATTGCCATCACTTCAACCGGTTCCCTGCTGGCACAGGAAGCCACCCTCCCTATTCTGTTGGATGTTCCCGAAGACACGGATATTTATATGCCAATGGTTTCCCGAATTGCTCAACTTACCATCATTGATGTGCTGGCAACGGGTTTTACACTGCGCAGAGGTTCAAAATTCAGAGATAACTTGAAGAAAGTCAAGGAAGCATTACGCAATTCGCGGTTTGATAAGCACGACTGAAGCATAAAAATAGACTGTGTTTTTGTTCACTATTTATCAACTCTCCAGCCTGATAGCATAATGGAAAGTTTATCCCCGCAATATCATTTATGTTACACATATTGCGGGGTTGATAATCAAAAAATTCACATGGTTATTTCACGGTAATCAAACATCCATACTTTACAGGTCAACGGAGTAATACATGTCCAGACGGCTCAGAAGAACCAAAATCGTCACTACACTAGGCCCTGCTACAGATCGTGATAACAATTTAGAGAAAGTGATCAATGCGGGTGCTAACGTTGTCCGCCTTAATTTTTCTCATGGTACAGCAGAAGATCATATCCTGCGCGCAAATAAAGTGCGGGAAATTGCGGCTCGACTGGGATGTCATGTAGCTATCCTTGGTGATTTACAAGGCCCTAAAATACGTGTATCGACTTTTAAAGAAGGGAAAATATTTCTGAATATCGGGGATAAATTCCTGCTTGATGCTAATTTAGGCAAAGGAGAAGGCGATAAAGAAAAAGTCGGTATTGATTACAAAGGCCTGCCATCAGATGTTACAACCGGCGATATCCTGTTACTGGATGATGGGCGGGTTCAATTAAAAGTGCTTGATGTACAGGGTATGAAAGTATTTACGGAAGTGACTGTCGGCGGCCCGCTTTCCAATAACAAAGGTATTAATAAACAAGGCGGCGGTTTATCTGCTGAAGCTCTGACAGAAAAAGACAAAGAAGATATTACTACTGCTGCAAAAATCGGCGTTGATTATCTTGCGGTATCTTTCCCTCGCTCTGGTGAAGATCTGAATTATGCCCGCCGTTTGGCGCGGGATGCCGGTTGCGAAACACAAATTGTTGCCAAAGTAGAACGTGCCGAAGCGGTCAGCAGTGATGAAATCATTGATGAAATTATTCTGGCATCTGATGTTGTCATGGTAGCCCGAGGCGATTTGGGTGTTGAAATCGGCGATCCCGAATTAGTTGGAGTCCAGAAAAAACTCATTCGTCGTGCCCGTCAACTGAATCGTGTCGTAATCACAGCAACTCAGATGATGGAATCGATGATTACCAACCCAATGCCAACACGAGCCGAAGTGATGGATGTTGCTAACGCCGTCCTTGATGGTACTGATGCTGTGATGTTGTCTGCGGAAACTGCGGCGGGTCAGTACCCAGCAGAGACTGTTGCAGCAATGGCTCAGGTTTGTCTGGGAGCAGAAAAAATGCCGGGCATCAATGCATCCAAGCACCGATTGGATATCACATTTGACAGTATTGAAGAAGCTATCTCAATGTCTGCCATGTATGCCGCCAATCACCTGAAAGGTGTCAAAGCCATTATCGCCATGACCGAGTCAGGTCGTACAGCGCGTATGATGTCACGTATCAGCTCCGGTTTGCCCATTTTTTCCATGTCACGCCACGAATCGACTCTGAATCGCACCGCATTATACCGCGGAGTAACTCCGGTTTACTGTAGCAGCCACACTGATGGCATCACCGCAGCTAGCGAAGCTGTCAGCCGCCTGCGTGACAGAGGTTACTTAACTTCTGGTGATTTAGTGCTGGTCACACAGGGAGATCAGATGGGAACTATCGGCAGTACCAATACCTGCCGAGTACTTGAAGTCGAATAGAACAGGCTTATCGAACCCATGCTTATTCTGCGCGACCTCAAAACGCGCAGAATAGCAATAAACAGATACTATTAATTCTGTTCCGAAACTAATATTGCCAGAGTATCCGGCTCCAGTGCTTTAAATATATGCTCCTGATCTGCCGGATAACAAATATAATCGCCTTCACTTAACTCTTCCGGGGTTTCAGTCAGCCCCACCAATGCCCGCCCTTTAGCTACGATAATATGTTCTACCGAACCTGCCGGATGTGGCTCTGAAAGGCGATCTGCTCCCGGCTCAGTCATCAGTAAATAGATATCGCGACGTGCCCCCGGCGGACAGGTTGCCAATAAAGTCGCCTGATAGTTTGCCTGTTCAGCGGCTACTTTAGTTCCTTCACCACGTCGGATCACCTGCGTTTTATTACTTTGAGGCTCCAGCAAACGGGCAAAAGGAATATTTAATGCCACACACAATGCCCAGAGCGTTTCAATACTGGGGTTTCCATTCCCCGCTTCCAACTGTGAAAGTGTAGATTTGGCAATACCTGCACGCCGCGCCACTTCCGCCATTGAAAATCCCGCACGTGTACGCTCACGAACCAGACTTTTCGCAATTATGCTGATTGGCTGTGTCATTATTGCTGCTCCTCTGTTCGTTAAAAAGAACGAAATGTTCATCTTGACCTACATTTCAATACTGTTCATTATAATGTAATTTTGTTCGATATGGGTAAAGGTATATGTTCACACGCTATTTTTCATGCCTGTCAGGAGATATCAAAAAAGCAATATTTCTGGTTTATCTGGCTGTCGGAGTAGTAGGCGTTTCTTATGGATCGCTCGCTATTGCTTATGGCTTCCCACTATGGCTTCCTCTTATCTTATCCGTGCTGGTAGTGGCGGGAGCATCTGAGTTTATGTTTATTGGCATCATTGCAAGCGGGGGTAATCCACTTGCAGCAGCAATGGCAGGTTTATTGGTCAATGCGCGTCATTTACCCTTTGGTGTGGCGGTACGTGAATTAGTCGGAAAAGGTGCAGCAAAGTTTTTGGGCTGCCACATTATGAATGATGAAAGTGTGGTATTCGGTATGTCGCAATCAACACCAGAACAACGTAAAGCGGCATACTGGTTATGTGGTATCGGTGTCGTTCTGTTCTGGCCATTAGGGGTTCTTCTTGGCGGCACGGTAGGCAAATTTATTCCGGCTCCAGAAGTTATTGGTCTGGATGCAGTTTTTCCGACAATCCTTCTAGCGATGGTAATCCCTGCTTTCAAAAATAAAACTTCACTGATTCGAGCTTCCTGTGGAACTGCTCTTTCGCTTTCTGTTGTACCTTTTGTGCCCGTGGGTTTACCTGTTCTGCTGTCGTTATTCGGCTTACTGGCGAGGAAAAAATAATGGCAGACTATTCACTGATTATTATTGGTATTGCAATACTGTCACTGGGCACTTATTTCATGCGTTTTGGCGGAGCAAAACTGGGGAATAAACTGGCTTTATCTGAACGTTCCCAAGCATTGCTTTCTGATGCTGCAACTACATTGTTGTTTGCTGTAGCTCTTGCTGCAACTTTCTACGAAGGTGAAAATTTTGCCGGTATGGCGCGTGTATTGGGTGTTGCAATCGCTGTGTTTCTCGCCTGGCGGAAAGCACCTTTAATTGTGGTCATTTTGTCGGCAGCACTTATAACCGCACTACTGCGCTATGCAGGAATAAACTAAGAAGCACTTAAAATTACAGAATATTAATCATAGTCAGGAGCAAAAATTGCCCCTGACTATGATTAAATCAGATATCTTTCCTTTTATAAGGCTCGATATCCCCCTCTTTTCGGGTCTTAAGCAATTTTAATATCCAGGTATACTGTTCAGGATTAGGCTTCACCAACTCTTCCAATTCCTGATTCATCCGGCGGGCGATATAAGCATCATCCTGCCCTGCAATATCATCCATCGGTGGGCGAATATAGATATCAAGCTGATGAGTTTCACAATTATAAACCGGGAACAAAGGAACAATTGCCGCTTTGCACACTTTCATTAAACGCCCGACCGCAGGCAGTGTTGCTTTATAAGTCGCAAAGAAATCAACAAATTCACTATGTTCTTCACCGTGATCCTGATCCGGAAGATAATACCCCCAGTACCCCTGACGCACTGATGCAATAAAAGGTTTTATTCCCGCATCTCGGGAATGTAAACGCCCGCCAAAATAGCAACGAGCCTTGTTCCATAAATAATCCGCCACTGGATTACTCTGGTGATGAAACATGCCTGATATTGTCTGCCCACGAGCGGCCAGTAACATTGCAGGAATATCTATAGCCCAGCCATGTGGCACCATAAAGATGACATTTTTACCCTGTTCTTTTAAATCCTGAGTAATTTCCTCACCATGCCACTGAGTTCGTTGGAGTGTAGACTTCGCACCTCTAAAGCAAAGCTCGGCGAGCATAACAAAAGATTGTGGCGCAGTTGCGAACATTTTGTCGATTAATATTTCATGCTGCTGTTCTGACAATTCGGGGAAACAATACAACAGATTAATCTTCGCTCTTCGCCGGGCACTTTTTGCTTTCCGGCCTGCAAAAACACCGATTTTAGCCAGCAAAGGGTCACGCCATTTAACAGGGAGATAAGCCAATCCCGCCAATATTCCGACACCAGCCCAAATTCCCCAATAACGAGGATGCAAATAGGATAAATGAAACGTTGGGATATAACCCTGTTTACTATCTGTATCTTTCTCTTTATTCATGAGCTAACTCTGATGGCTCCATAAACTTCCAAATCATTTGCTTCCAGTCTGTTTTCAACAAATATAACTTAAAAGCGGATGATACCAATCATCCGCTTTTAAGTGTTAGCAATCTGAGTTGTTAATTTAACGACAGCTGCGGTTTAATTTCCTTAACCATCGCGATATATTCCGAACGTTCTTTACCACTTAACCCACCGGAACGCGGTAATTTTGCAGTCAATGGATTTACCGGCTGCTGGTTATCCCAGAATTCAAAATGTAAATGAGGGCCGGTTGTGCGACCAGTATTACCCGACAGGCCGATACGTTCGCCACGTTTCACTTTCTGCCCCGGTTTTACCAGTAACTTTCTCAGGTGCATGTATCGGGTTGTGTACTGACGACCATGCCGGATTGCAATGAAATTTCCGGCGGCGCCATCAAATTTGGAAACAATAACTTCGCCATCACCGACAGCCAGAACGGGTGTTCCTACAGGCATAGCAAAATCAACGCCTTTGTGAGCTGTCACTCTTCCCGTGACAGGATTTAAACGACGCGGATTAAAAGAAGAAGAGACTCGGAATTGTTTTGTTGTTGGAAAACGTAAAAAACCACGCTCCAAACCAGATGCATTGCTATCGTAAAAACGACCATCATCAGCCCGAAATGCGTAATAATCATTACCACCGCTTTGTAAGCGAACACCTAACAACTGGCTCTGTTCACTTTTACCGTTAAGCATTTCGCGGGACATTAATACAGAGAACTGATCGCCTTTACGCAATTTGCGAAAATCTATCTGCCATTGCAGCGCCTTGGTCACTTCCCTTGCTTCGCTGCTGGTTAACCCTGAAGTTAATGCACTTCCGGTAAAATTACCATTTACCGTGCCCTTAATGACATTGTTAACCCATTCCCCTTTCTGGAGTTCTTTTGTTTCTTTGAAGATATCGCCTTCACGTGTATAAACCCGTGTTTCACGGCGTGACATTCCCCACGTTAAGGTTTTCAACCGGCCATCTTCATCGACATTCCATGATAATGACTGACCGATATTCAAATCACGCAATGCTCTATTCTGATTCGCCAGTAAAGCAATATCTGACGAATCAATACCAAACTGATTTAGAATAGAGCTTAAAGTATCACCACTGGAAACGACATATTGATGAGGAACATTTACAGCGGCTTCTGATTCACTTTCTTCATCCCTGACCCCTTCATCTGAGAACTGCTCGTTAGTATCACCTAGCGTATCATCTGTCGCATCAGGAATAGTGCTGGGAGCTGTGATGCTAATACTCCCTGTTCTTTCCATTCTTTCTTCTTGTTCATGATAAACAACCGGCCGCCACACAGCCACAGCTAAAGTGACCAACGTCAAAGAGCCAAGCATGATTTTATGTGGTTTAGGCAGGTTGTTATATACCAAAACGATAGTTTTAACCATCTGCTGCACTATATAGAATTCCTTATTATATTAATTAATTCAGGCAGCCCAGGTACTGTTTTGACAGTTGAGTTATAAAATTCATATAACTGTCTTTATTCAATACAATGCCACTTCCCAATGGGTCAAGTGTTCCAATACGTACATCAGTACCTTTTACTATGGCATTAATGACGGCTGGCCTGAATTGAGGCTCAGCAAAAATACATTTTGCTTTTTGCTCAACCAATTGTGTTCGTATGTTATGTAGTCTCTGCGCACCGGGTTGTATTTCAGGGTTCACGGTAAAAGCACCCAATGGTGACAATTGATAATGTTTTTCAAAATAGCCATAAGCGTCATGAAAAACAAAATATCCCTGCCCTCGCGCGGGTTTTAGCATATGCGTAATATTCTTGTCAGTTTCTACAAGCTGTCCATTGAATTTACGTAGGTTTACGTCTAATTGTTGCTTGTGTTGAGGATACCGCTCAGCAAGCTGGGTATATATCGCCTGAGCCGCCCGCTCTGCAATCTTTGGTGACAGCCAAATATGCATATTATATTGGCCATGGTGATGATGTTCGTGATCTGTATCATGTTTATGCTGACTCGATTCATCTGAATCATGTTTATCTTCACTATTTTTCAGTAATAAGGGTTTAATAGTAGGTAATTCAGCCAATTCCAGTTGTTTATTTTTTGCAATTTTCTCTATTGGCTTTGCTAAGAAAGTTTCCATATCCGGGCCAATCCAGACAACCAGATCAGCCTGATCAAGTTTACGAATATCCAAAGGCCTTAAAGCATAATCATGGGGGGAAGCTCCATCAGGCAAAAGTACCTGAGTTTCTGTTACACCATCAGCAATAGCTGCTGCGATAAAGCCCAGAGGACGGATAGATGTGACAACATCCGCCTGAGCAGAATAATTAATACCCGCTGTCAGCGCAGAAAGCAGAACTGCCTGACGAAAAAATATATGCGCGTATTTTTGTTGTTTGTGTAACATATTATGAATATCCCATGCATAGAATCGAAAAATGTTATATTATAACATTTCAATGATTCTGCAAGACACTTTCAACATGCCTGTTATGTAACATGCCAATTATGATCACCCTGAAAAACATTACGGTTAAGTTTGGTAGCCGCACGGTATTAAACAATATTTCTTTCAACCTTACACAAGGTAAGATCCTGACGTTAATCGGCCCGAATGGGGCTGGTAAATCAACGTTAGTACGCATCGTTCTGGGATTAATCCGCCCTACTTCCGGTGTCATTGAGCACAGCCAAACACTAAGGATAGGATACGTTCCACAAAAATTGAATCTTGACCCCACTCTTCCTCTGACTGTTAAACGTTTCATGATGCTTAAACCCGCTGTTAAATCGGCTGACATCATCCCTGTTTTAGAACGGGTCAATGCCGCTCATTTATTACAGCAACCCATGCAAAAACTATCAGGGGGAGAAACTCAACGAATTTTACTCGCCAGAGCTTTACTCAATCATCCTCAACTGTTGGTTCTTGATGAACCGACACAGGGTGTTGATGTGAATGGTCAATTAGCACTTTATGATTTAATTAATCAAATCAGAACAGAACTAAATTGCGCTGTCCTTATGGTATCGCATGACCTGCACTTGGTGATGGCGAAAACAGACGAGGTTTTATGCCTTAATCAACACATTTGCTGTTCAGGCACTCCTGAAGTGGTATCCATGCATCCGGAATTTATTGCCATGTTTGGTCGTCATGGTGCCGAACAACTGGCAGTTTATCGCCATCATCACAATCATCATCACGATTTAAAAGGGAAAATTATTTTGAAAAAGGGTGGAGAGCCTCGCCAATGATCGAACTACTCTTTCCGGGCTGGCTGGCCGGAGTTTTATTGGCGATTGCCGCCGGACCTCTCGGCTCTTTTGTCGTCTGGCGCAGAATGTCCTATTTTGGCGATACGCTGGCTCATGCTTCACTGCTCGGCGTAGCATTCGGCTTTTTATTAGATATCAATCCGTTTTATGCGGTGATTGCCGTGACACTGATACTGGCTGCTATTCTGGTCTGGCTGGAGAAACGCCCGCAATTAGCCGTTGATACGTTACTGGGCATTATGGCTCACAGTGCATTATCACTGGGTTTAGTGGTTGTCAGCTTTATGAGCGGTATCCGGGTTGACCTGATGGCTTACTTATTCGGTGACTTACTCTCTGTGACTTATGAAGATCTGTGGCTGATTACGGCAGGTGTTGCTATTGTTACGGGATTACTGGCATGGCAATGGCGCGCTTTGTTGTCGATGACGGTCAGTCAGGATCTGGCTTTCGTTGATGGTGTCAACATTCAGCGGTTACGTGTGTTGTTAATGTTGGTTACTGCTCTGACTATCGGCTTGGCAATGAAATTCGTCGGGGCACTGATTATCACTTCTTTACTGATTATTCCGGCTGCTACTGCCCGCCGTTTTGCCCGCACACCTGAACAGATGGCAGTCTGTGCTATTGGTATCGGCATGTTCTCTGTTACCGGCGGGTTAACTTTATCAGCATTTTATAATACCCCGGCAGGCCCTTCTGTTGTGCTTTGTGCTGCGGTGTTATTTGCTTTGAGTTTAACGTGTAAGGCAAGAAGTTAATTATCTCATCAAATAAATACTATCTAATCAAATAAGTACTATCTAATCGAATAAGTATCAGGGTCATAATGCTAACAATTATGGCCCTTTTTATTTAGATCAAAACGCCAGAATAAAAGTATCGACACAAACAAATAATAACATTAGGCTACTATCACCATAATCACATAACTCAGTAATCTCTGCTCGAAAACATCGCTCTTAGAATAGATATCAATTTCATTTTCCAACTTAATTTCAAAATTAATCAACGTCACTCATAGACAGGATCTTAAGAATTAAGCCTTTCAAAACACGCATCCAATGTTTTGTTTTTACATGATTTTCTTTGTGGTGTTTTGAACGCGTTCTGGCATAAATATTCTTGTGCTTTTTCCAGCCAAAAATACGTTTCCGACCACGCCTTTTGGAGCAGGT
>NZ_NIBU01000064.1 GCF_002632485.1 Xenorhabdus innexi
ATTGACTGCTGGCGCTTTCCACATAAAAAATTAGGGGTATCTGATGGTCATTGAAACGGTGTGCTAATTAACCATAAAACTTAATGGTTTTCAAGCTCGTTTGATGAGGTTATCAAATGCAGAATGTACCACTAGCTGTATTTACCCATCCCAGACTCTATCTCCATAAAAATACAGTTATCAATACCTCCGAAAAGTTCCTTTCTCCACAAACTAACAGCCAGCAGGCAAAACAGAAAATTGAAAAATGCAGCTATACATATGGTGTACATCTAGCAGTATTAGTGTATAAAAACCATTTAGATAAAAACGACTAAACGGAGAATGCGTGATGAGTCCATTGAAAGCCGGAGATAAGGCTCCACAATTCAGCCTTCCTGACCAAGATGGTGAAAACATTAACTTATCTGACTTCAAAGGTCAGCGTGTTTTAGTTTATTTCTACCCCAAAGCAATGACCCCGGGCTGTACAGTTCAGGCATGTGGTTTGCGCGACACGATGGATGAACTGAAAAAGATTAATGTTGCCGTATTAGGCATCAGTACAGATGCTCCCGAAAAATTATTCCGATTCGTCGAGAAAGAAATGCTGAATTTTACGCTTCTTTCTGATGTTAATCATCAGGTTGCTGAGCAATTTGGTGTTTGGGGTAAGAAACAGTTTATGGGAAAAACCTATGATGGCATTCATCGCATCAGCTTCCTGATTGATCCAGCGGGTAATGTTGAACACGTTTTTGATAAATTCAAAACCAGTGAGCATCATCAGGTTGTTCTGGATTACCTGAAGCAGCATTCATCCTGAAATTCATGAAATATCGCTTACGATAATAATACTCCTCCTCCGTCAGTCAGACGGAGGATATCGTAAATCCAGATGTGGAAAATTAGCTTTTTTTGCGCCTTCCCTGCATTATCAATGCAACCGCCGATACTATATGAAGTAAAGACATACGGATAATATGGCTTGCCATCACAATGCCCACATTAACCTTCATCGCCATCGCAGCAAATAACATTGCCTCCATACTGCCGGGAGCCCATGAGAGAATCAGCAGGTGCATTGGGTAATTCATCAGTTGTGATGTCACTGCCGCAACTAAAACTGTTACAGTCAATGCAATAAAAACAGATTGTATGGAAGACCAGATATTGCTGATCAGTGCCGAAATCGGGAATGCACTAAAATACGCACCAATCCTCATGCCCATTAATGCCATTGATAATAAACCGAGTAGTTCAGGCATCTTCAGCGTTATATCAGATAAATGGTGCACAACAATAGCGACAACTAATGAAGTCAGCATATACGGTGCCGGAATATGAAAACGCTCCAACAAAATACCGACGATATAGCCGCCAATAGCAATCAGGATCAACCAGCCGATAATGTCCGGTGTATAAGCAATTGATACAGTCTCAGTCACTGGAGGTGGATTTAATCCGGTGATAATTCCGGCAATAATGATCAAAATGACCAAACGAATAGCATGAGAGATGACTATTTTCTGTGGTGGTGTTTTGGAGTGCTCAGTCAGCACTAGAATCGCGGCCAATGCGCCGGGAACAGCCCCCAATACCGCTTCTGTACGATTCCAACCCATTTTCCGGTGAAACCAAAAATAACCGACATTGAATTGAAGAGTCAGGCAGATTAATAATGCAGGGAGCAACATCAGAATATGCTCTCCTTCTTCCATCGGTAACCCTTTGACCATCAAACCGATAGAGCTTCCTAATACAATTTGGACTACCGTAAGGCTGTGTTTTGGTGCTGTAAGTGATATTTTCAGCCGGGATGCAATAATCACAGCCGCCATTGCTCCGAACATATACGCCAGAGGCATCCCCAACAGTGACAAAGCCCACCCTAAAAGCATGCAAGGCACAACACTTAACAGTGATTTCACCGCCACTCCTTAGTTCAGTCTATTTATTTGAATTTTTATTGAAATTACTCTGGCTACCCATTTCAAATCATAGCGGTAATTCTTCTGATTTTTCCTCGGGCCAGACATTAATAACAGCTTAATCAATATCGCCAATGGAATAGCAAAAAAATACCATTAAAAGAAAATAATCAGATAAATAGAGAATCTCACCAAGTCAATCAGGGAAGCTAGAGAAAATTTAAATGCAGATTATCCCGCTAAAGAAAGTTATTGCGTAGATTTTCTGCAAACATATCAATGATACCGGCATCAATCAAGACAGGATAATGGGAAGGAAAAGTCTGAGCATATTTATTAAAGCGATTAAGCGAACTTGGTAAATCAGAAAATAAATTTGCCCGCTGTTGCCAGACTGTTGGGGTGACAATCAGAATAATCCATACACTGAGCCTCATAAAAATAGTGAATACGATTGTCACGAACAAGAATACGGCAGCGCCCCAGATTTTCTAATCATAGCAATACTTAATGACTATTCTACTAAAAGTGCTTACGGCTGACTGATTTTAAGTTAACCTTAGCTAACATATATGTATCCTGAAATTGATAGCTAACTGGGCACAGCATTTTATAAAAATCGTTTTACGAGAATCGCTCTATGAAAAAAACATCTACTAAATCCCTGATAGCGATATTGGTCAGTCTGACACTATTCAGCAATAGCCCTGCACGCTCTGTGCCTACGGAGGAATCATTACCTGATATTGGTACCACGGCTGCATCTACACTGAGTACCAATCAGGAAATAGAGATGGGTGATTTCTATATCCGTAAAATACGTGCTGAAGCCCCTTTGATTTATGACCCGTTATTAACACAATACATTAATAAATTAGGTCAGAAACTAGTGAACCATGCTGATGCAGTTAAAACGCCTTTTCATTTTTATATCGTCAATAATCCTAACATTAACGCGTATGCTTTTTTCGGTGGCAACGTTGTACTCCACTCCGCACTGTTCCGCTATAGCCGAAACGAAAGTGAGCTGGCTTCAGTCATGGCTCATGAAATTTCACATGTAACCCAGCGTCATCTGGCCCGCATGATGGAAGATACACAGCGGAAAGCACCGCTGGCATGGGCTGGTACATTAGGCTCTATCTTACTGCTGATGGCTAACCCACAGGCGGGAATGGCCGCACTAAGTGGGACTCTGGCTGGTTTTTCACAAGGTATGATCAGCTTTACCCGTGAAAATGAACAGGAAGCAGACCGTATCGGTATGCGGATATTGAGCCGGGCAGGGTTTGATCCTTATGGAATGCCCAGTTTTATGCAGACTCTGAGTGAGCAAACCCTACATAACTCAGAAATTCCAGAAATATTATATACCCATCCATTGCCTGACAACCGCTTAGCTGATGCCCGTAACAGAGCCAATCAATACCCGAAAAAATCTATCCCCGAATCACAGGAATATCTACTGGCTCGAGTACGTATTCTGACCATAGAATCGACATTAGAATCAGCTTATATTAACGATCTTCTTAATCAATACAGTCATGGGACATCAAAAGAACAAATTGCGGCCTCTTATGGGCGAACTCTTCTACTGACGAAAAAAAGAAAGTATACCGAAGCCAGAGAAGTACTCACTCCATTATTAAATAAGCAGCCAGATAATATCTGGTTTATTGATGCAATGACGGATATTGATATCGGACAAGCACGATACGAGCAGGCTATTATCCGTTTACAACAAGCCTTACAGAAACATAAAAATAACCCTGTATTACAAATCAACCTTGCTAACGTGTATATCGAAGCCAAACAGTACCCAAAAGCATCACAGTTGTTATTCCAATATACCTTCAGCCATCCTGATAATTTAACAGGTTGGTCATTGATGGCCGAAGCAGCCAGCAAACAGGGAAAACGCAATGAAGAACTGGCCGCTTACGCCGAAACAATGGCACTACAGGGTCAATTTGATCTGGCAATAAATTATCTCAGCCAAGCCAGTGCATTAGTAAAACTGAACAGTTATGATCAGGCTCGTTACGATGCCCGTATCGACCAGTTGCGCAAGCTGCAACAACGCTACAGCCAATATAAGAAGTGAGGTTCTTTTATATGCAACATGTTATTTTTTATCATAATCCCCGCTGTTCAAAGAGCCGGGAAACACTTAAATTAGTTCAAGAATCCGGCATTACACCAGAAATTATTCACTATCTCGATACACCTCCAACGGCGGAACAACTGGCTGTTTTACTGAAACAACTGGGTTTCACTGATGCCCGCCAATTAATGCGAACAAAAGAAGAACGATATAAAGAGCTAGAGCTTGATAATAGTGAACTTTCACAGGAAGAATTACTTCAGGCAATGGTTGATAACCCTAAACTCATAGAGCGCCCGATTGTTGTTGCAGGAGATAAAGCACGTTTGGGTCGTCCGCCAGAGCAGGTCAGAGAAATTTTGGGAAATTAATCATTAAAAAAGTGATAGGGAAATATACATTAGCCTCTATCACTTTTTTCTGATCTGGTGTGTTAAAGATCGAGAATATCTTTTACGAACGGGATCGTCAGTTTACGTTGCGCCACAATAGAAGCATGATCAAGCTCATCTAATGTTCTGAACAGTGTTTGCATTTCCCTGTCAAGCCGTTTTAACACAAAGCGACCTACATCTTCAGGTAATTCAAATCCTCGTAACTTCGCCCGCAATTGCAATGCCTGAATTTTTTCATCATCGGACAATGGCTGCAATTTGTAAATTTGCCCCCAATCAAGACGAGAAGCCAAATCTGGCAATGTTAGATTAATTTGTCGGGGAGGACGATCTCCGGTGATCAAAAGACAGGTTCGGCCGATCTCCACAATGCGGTTATAAAGATTAAAAATAGCCATTTCCCACACCTGATCACCCGCGATACATTCAACATTATCAATACACACCAATGATAAATGTTCCATACCATCAAGAACTTCCGGGACAAAATAAGCACGTTTATCTAATGGTACGTATCCGACAGCCTTCCCTTGCTGAGACAGCTCGGCACAGGCTGCATGGAGCAAATGACTCTTGCCCCCGCCATCACGGGACCAGAAGTAGATATAACTGCCATGTGATTGACTGATAGCCAATTTTATTGCGGCTAATAAAGAAGTATTCTCACCCGCAAAAAAACTGGCGAATACTTCATCATCTGGCAAATATAAGGGCAATGAAAGCTGCGCCGGTGTATTCAGAAGCACCTCAAACAGAATGGATAACGAACAGCATTAAGTTTACCATAGAAACTGAGTCTACCACAAAAAATGGCTGCAAATGAAATGAATACACGGCTTAAAATGAGAATTATCATTAACATCAGTTTTTTCATGAAAAACAATATAAAACTGCTTTTAAAATAGTCATTGACTGTGTGATTAAGAATATTATACAACTCTAAAAGTCATATTCTATGATTACACCATCAATTGTGGTTCAGGAGTTCACCATGACAATTGAGAATATTTTAAGGCTGGTCATCCAACGAGCGCGAAGCACATTTGCAAGAGGCTCATCAAACAATGTTATTTTTCATACAAAAAATATTGATATAACTGAAAATATACATAGTTCTATAGATAAATTAAAGAACAAGGTAAAAACAAATAATGCTATTATTAAGGATATGCGTATAAGGCTTGAGAATAAGCATAAGGAAGAGGTGGGGAAGTTGAAAGATCCTTATTATTGCCATACTTATTACACTGTTAATAAATTCAAAAGAAATCTTAGCGGAAATTGTCAGGAACTTTGTCTGTATTCTTTTCATGAATTAATGAAGCTTCATTCATTTGAAATTTTTAATTTTTAATTTTTAATTTTTAATTTTTATAGAAAACAAGATAAAAACCCAATCGGCATTGCTTTATGTGGCGCTCCCCCTCCTTATGACCATGCATTTATTATGATATATCACCCCCAAGATATTCAAGCTAGTTTGATACCTCAATTTCAACGTATCCAACCAGAGGCCTGGATATGTGATCCTTGGGCCGATATTAGCTGTAAAGGCTCACAGTACTCTCAAAAGTGGCGAGAAAAAATGAGAGAATGGCACAATAATCACCACTATGTGCTTACCAATAACAGTTACCAACATGAAAACGAAATATACGATAACTATGAAACGTTTTTCTCTCCCCTACGCGAAAATATATATAACATCATTCAGCCTGAATTAACATATAAACTGCTGAAACTAGCATTCATTAAAAATACAGGTAAACTTATACAAATGTCAAAAGATGGGGTATCTGATTATAATATATCTGAAATGAATAATATGAGTTATTCAGAACTCTCTAAATATTATAGCTACTAGTAGTATTTTTAATATTGATAAAGCAGGCTAGTAAACCTTATTTTTCGTTAAAGAAACACCATTACCTTTTATCATATTGAGAAATCATTAAGGAATTAGCCTCCTTTAAAATATTAATAATTTCGTCTTTATCCAAATCCCCTTCAACAGACAGAGAACTACCATCATTTTTAATGATAGATACTTTTAGATTACGATTCCCTCCCAAAAGAGCAATAAGTGATTTTCTTATACTATCAAGGTATCTTAAATTATCTTTAATAAAAGTAAGCGTCGGCTTAACAACATCAAATGCTTCCGGGCGAGATTTAACCGAATCAACTTCTATCTGAAATTTAGCAAGCTCCGCATAAAATTTATTTATCAAAGGCTCATCTATATATAAAGTAATAGTGCTTATATTTTTCATTTTTCCCTTCTGCATTTATCGTCTTAATTAGCGCCATATCCTTTTAGTATAGTAAATGCTCTCCCGGGCGCATAACATAAATAGCTACGTTTATGGCTGCGTTTATAGCTGCGTTTATGACTACAGTGCCCGGGAGTGAGCGAATGTGAATACAGCTAACAAAAGATGTGCAGTTAATTATTTTATGGCTTCAGTCGTTTTCTTATCATCGTCGACTGATTCCACAGAAGAAGTGATATACGGTTCATCTGGATGAATTATACTAATCAGTTTGAAAATCAGGCTCATACCAATACCCACTACCGTCGCCAGTGCCATACCTTTTAGTTCTGCGGCACCAATTTGGATCTTCGCCCCACTTACACCGATGATCAGAATAACAGAAGTCAGGATCAGGTTCTGAGCTTTACTATAATCAACTTTAGAATCAATCAATACCCGGATACCGGATGCACCTATCACACCATACAATAACAGGGATACACCGCCCATAACCGGAACCGGAATTATCTGGATAGCCACCGCCAGTTTACCAACACAAGAGAGTAAAATAGCCAGAATCGCTGCGCCACCAATTACCCATGTGCTGTATACGCGGGTCAGTGCCATTACACCAATGTTTTCACCATAAGTGGTATTCGGTGTTGAGCCAAAGAACCCTGAGATAATCGTTGAAAAACCGTTGGCAAACATTGAACGATGTAATCCCGGATTTTTCAGCAAGTCTTTTTGCACTATATTGGCTGTCACGACCAGATGACCAACATGCTCGGCAATAACAACCAATGCCGCAGGTAAAATCGTCAGAATAGCAAACCACTCAAAACGCGGAGTATAAAAAGTTGGTAATGCGAACCACGGAGCTTCACTAACGGGTGAAAAGTCTACGACTCCCATAAAAAAGGATAACGTATAACCCACCAGCACGCCGATCAGAATTGGAATTATTGCCATAAAACCACGGAACACGACTGAACCCAAAATTGTTACAGACAGTGTAACCATTGAGATAGTCAGATTAGTCGTATTAATATCCGTTCCGGCAGCCGGACGCAACCCGGCCATATCCGCAGCAACCTCCGCCAGCTCCAAACCAATCACAGCAACAATGGCGCCCATTGCCGCAGGAGGAAACATCACATTGAGCCAGCCTCTTCCCGCGACTTTAACAATCAGGGAAACCAGACAAAACAGTAATCCGCAGACAATAAACCCGCCCAATGCCAATTCATAGCCTAAAGGCAACAACAATAATACAGGAGATATAAAGGCAAAACTGGAACCTAAATAAGCCGGGATCTTTCCTTTACAAATAACCAGATAAAACAGTGTTCCAATACCATTAAACAATAACACTGTGGCAGGATTAATATTAAACAGAATGGGAACTAGAACTGTCGCCCCAAACATAGCAAATAAATGCTGCAAACTTAACGGAATGGTCTGCCTTAAAGGCGGCCTTTCATCTACCCCAATAGTCCGACGGGTCACTATTTATGTCCTCTTATGTTTTACTAGGAACCAAAAAAAGCCGACTTCTCAGTCGGCTAAAAATATTATTTTGTACCAAATATCTTATCGCCTGCATCCCCCAGGCCAGGAACAATATAACCATGCTCATTCAGGCATTCATCAATTGATGCAGTATATAATTCAACATCAGGATGGGCTTTTTCCAGAGCGGCAACCCCCTCCGGAGCAGCAACCAGAACCAATACCTTAATAACCGGACAACCCGCTTTTTTCAGCAAATCAATTGTGGCAATCATAGAACCACCTGTTGCCAGCATCGGATCAACAACCAACGCCATACGCTCATTGATGTCAGAAACCAGTTTCTGAAAATAAGGAACAGGTTCAAATGTTTTTTCATCACGATAAACACCGACAACACTGATTCGGGCACTCGGAATATTTTCCAGAACACCGTCCATCATTCCCAGACCTGCGCGCAGGATAGGCACTACAGTAATTTTCTTCCCTTTAATCTGGTCTATTTCTACCGGACCACACCATCCCTCGATGGTCACTTTCTCGGTTTCTAAATCAGCAGTTGCTTCATATGTCAGAAGACTTCCCACTTCTGAAGCCAGTTCACGAAAGCGCTTAGTGCTTATATCATGATCGCGCATCAGGCCCAGTTTATGTTTAACGAGTGGGTGTTTAACCTCAACAACCTTCATGGGTTTCTCCTACTGTATATAGCCGGCAGATAAAAAAATCGCGGGATTATACCTCCTTTTTGATATCAGGCAACTATCAATATATTGATTTTAAGCAATTACAAGCCATTTTTTTCTATTTTTTATCCGCAATAAACCTTCATAAAGCTATCGCAAACGTTTGCGTTGGCTGTTAGAATTATCGCGTTCTGTTTTATTCATTCAAATGCAACCGCCTGGGAGCTACGCAGTGACCAACAAAACCTCTCTTAGCTATAAAGATTCCGGTGTCGATATTGATGCTGGTAATGCCTTAGTCAATCGTATCAAAAGTGTTGTGAAACAGACCCGACGCCCGGAAGTGATGGGGGGATTGGGTGGCTTTGGCGCACTATGTTCCCTGCCACAAAAATATCGTGAACCTGTTTTAGTTTCCGGTACAGATGGTGTGGGTACTAAACTGCGTCTGGCCATGGATATGAAACGCCACGATACTATCGGCATTGATTTGGTCGCCATGTGCGTCAACGATCTGGTGGTTCAGGGCGCTGAACCTCTTTTTTTCCTTGATTACTATGCAACAGGTAAATTGGATGTTGATACCGCATCAAGTGTCATAACCGGTATTGCGGAAGGCTGCAAGCAGGCTGGCTGTGCTCTGGTCGGTGGAGAAACCGCTGAAATGCCCGGCATGTACCACGGTGAAGATTACGACGTTGCAGGTTTTTGTGTTGGTGTTGTTGAAAAGTCAGAGATCATTGATGGCAGTAAAGTTCAGGTAGGGGATGCACTCATTGCACTGGCATCCAGCGGGCCACACTCCAATGGTTACTCACTGATCCGTAAAATCCTTGAAGTCAGTCAGACCAATCCCGAAACAACGGAGTTGGATGGTAAAACACTGGCTGATCACCTTCTCGCTCCAACCCGTATTTATGTTAAACCACTGCTTGAACTGATTGGGCAAGTTGAAATCCATGCCATTTCCCATCTGACAGGGGGGGGGTTCTGGGAGAATATCCCCCGTGTTCTGCCTGAAAATATGCAGGCAAAAATCGACGGCAGCAGTTGGCAATGGCCTGCTATTTTTAAATGGCTGCAACAAGCTGGTAATGTCAGCGATCATGAGATGTACCGCACATTTAACTGCGGTGTCGGCATGATAGTCGCCCTGCCTCAGTCTCAGGCAAAACAGGCTATTGAGTGGCTGAATGAAGCGGGTGAGAATGCGTGGCAAATCGGCAGTATCACTGAGTCAGATCATAGCGGGCAACAAGTTACGATCAGTTAATAAAAAGCCAGTTAATAGAAAGTGATCCAATGAAGACGATGAAAAAAATTGCGGTCTTAATTTCTGGTAATGGCAGTAATCTGCAATCCATCATTGATGCCTGCCAACAAAACCGGATTAATGGTCAGATCTGTGCCGTATTCAGCAACAACGCTGATGCATACGGTCTGCAACGGGCGGAAGAATCAAACATTCCAACCCATTCACTTGATCCGAAAGAATATACTGATCGCACAGATTATGACTCTGCCCTGCTGACAGCCATTGATCAATACCAGCCCGATCTGGTTGTTTTAGCGGGCTATATGAGAATACTGTCATCCGGTTTTGTGCGGCATTACCGTGGACGGCTACTCAATATTCATCCCTCTCTGTTACCGAAGTATCCCGGCTTACATACCCATCGTAAGGCGATAGAAAACGGCGATCAGGAGCATGGTACTTCTGTCCATTTTGTCACCGAAGAGCTTGATGGTGGCCCTGTTATCTTGCAGGCTAAGGTGCCTATATTTGCTGAGGATACGGAAGAGGAAGTTATCCGGCGAGTTCAGACTCAGGAGCATAATATTTACCCACTGGTCATTGGCTGGTTTCTCGACGGACGTTTGAGCATGGGTAACAATACCGCCATTCTGGATGGAAAAGTACTTTTTCCACAAGGATATGCCTCAGACTAATCGATATAATTAAGCCCCAAATTTATTATTAGTTTCAAAATTACAGCATTGTGTTAAGGTTAGTTAATTACGTTAAACTTAATCATATTAAGGTAAAAAATAACTAGCCGAGCACCTTGCTGTAATTTATTACTTCATAATATTCTCTTTTATAAAAATCAAAGCTAAATCATCTTTACGGTAAAAACACTGAGGTATCTAATGTCCAGTGGTTCTGAAAATCCACCTGTAAACCTACGCCCTCTAGAGCGGGAAGATCTCCCTTTCGTCCACCAGCTTGATAATAATGCCAGTGTCATGCGCTACTGGTTTGAAGAGCCTTATGAGGCTTTTGTTGAATTATGCGATCTCTATGACAAACATATCCATGACCAGAGTGAGCGCCGCTTTATTATTGAGAGCATGAATTCCAAAGTCGGTCTGGTGGAATTGGTGGAAATTGATTATGTCCACCGCCGTTCTGAATTTCAGATTATTATTGCCCCTGCCTATCAAGGGCAAGGCTATGCAACTGAAGCCGTTAAACTTGCGATGGAGTACGCATTTGCGGTACTAAATCTCTATAAACTCTATTTAATCGTTGATAAAGAAAACGAAAAAGCCATTCATATATACAATAAACTGGGGTTTTATACAGAAGGTGAACTCATCGATGAATTCTTTGTAAACGGCTCTTATCATACGGCTATCCGGATGTGTACTTTCCAGCATCACTATTTTGCTAACAAAATCCGACATTCTCAGAGTAAAAAGTAGCACTATTAACCAATGGACCAAATGGAGTAGTAATGTCCCACGACCGCCTCTATACAGAAAAAGAACTCAGCTGGCTCTCTTTCAATGAACGGGTGCTTCAGGAAGCGGCTGACAAAAGTAATCCACTTATTGAAAGAATGAGGTTTTTAGGGATCTACTCCAATAATCTGGATGAGTTTTATAAAGTCCGTTTCGCCGATGTAAAACGTCGCATTCTGATTAGTGAAGCCCGAGGCTCTGCAACCGGTGCCCGGCAATTATTAAAAAAAATCCAGTCAAAAGTTGCGAAAACCGATCAGGAATTCGACGAACTTTATAACGATTTGCTGCTGGAAATGGCACGTAATCAGATTTTCCTAATCAATGAGCGGCAGATATCCCCTAATCAGCAAATCTGGTTGCGGCAATATTTCCGCCAATATTTACGTCCGCACATCACGCCTATCGTTATCAATCCGGAAACTAATCTGGTTGAATTTTTAAAAGATGATTACACCTATTTAGCTGTGGAAATTATCCGGGGGCAGGAGACCAAATACGCACTATTGGAAATACCTTCCGATAAAGTTCCCCGTTTTGTTAATTTACCGCCTGAAATGCCCAAAAGACGCAAGTCAATGATCCTGATTGATAATATTCTGCGCTACACTCTGGATGAAATTTTCAAAGGCTTTTTTGATTACGATACGCTGAATGTTTATTCCATGAAGATGACCCGTGATGCTGAGTATGATTTAGCAATGGAAATGGAGTCCAGCTTACTGGAATTAATGTCCTCAACGCTTAAGCAGAGGCTGACAGCCGAACCTGTCCGTTTTGTTTATCAGCGCGATATGCCTGATGAAATGGTTGAGCTATTGCGTAATAAATTGGGGCTTTCTAACGATGACTCAGTGATTGCTGGCAGCCGTTATCACAATTTCAGAGATTTCATTAAATTTCCCAATGAAGGAAACCGGACCCTGTTGAATAAACCAATGCCACGGTTGCGTCATACCTGGTTTGATCATTTCCGCAATGGTTTTGATGCTATTCGTGAGCAGGATGTATTGCTTTATTATCCTTACCATACTTTTGAGCATGTGCTGGAATTGCTGCGGCAGGCATCTTTCGATCCGAGCGTATTATCGATAAAAATCAATATCTATCGGGTGGCTAAAGATTCACGCATTGTTGAGTCCATGATTCATGCTGCTCACAATGGCAAAAAAGTTACCGTGGTCGTGGAATTACAGGCCCGCTTTGATGAAGAAGCCAACATTCACTGGGCAAAACGTTTGACTGAAGCGGGTGTGCATGTCATTTTCTCGGCTCCCGGCCTGAAAATTCACGCCAAACTGTTTATCATTTCACGTCTTGAAGGAAATGAAATTATCCGTTATGCCCATATCGGCACAGGGAATTTCAATGAAAAAACAGCCCGTTTATATACCGACTATTCCCTACTGACAGCCAAGCCCGAAGTAACCAATGAAGTACGCCGTGTATTTAACTTTATTGAAAATCCTTATCGTCCGGTGACATTCGAGAATTTGATGGTTTCCCCCCAAAACTCACGGGCTATGCTCAATAAGTTAATTGATCAGGAAATTGAAAATGCCAGAGCAGGAGAAATTGCGGGTATTACTCTGAAAATAAATAATCTGGTAGACAGAGAATTGGTAGATCGCCTATATGATGCCTCCGAAGCGGGTGTCAAAGTACGGCTTCTGATCCGAGGAATGTGTTCTCTGGTTCCCAATCAACCCGGTTTTAGTGAAAATATTCAGGTCACCAGTATTGTTGACCGTTTCCTTGAACATGATCGGGTCTATGTCTTCACTAATAAAGGGGATGAAAAAATCTTCCTTTCTTCCGCAGACTGGATGACACGAAATATTGACTATCGTATTGAAGTTGCAGTCTGTCTGCTTGACCCACTGTTAAAACAACGTGTTCTGGATATTCTGGAATTACAGTTCAGTGATACGGTCAAGGCGCGTTATATTGATAAAGAATTGAGCAATAGGTATGTTCCACGAGGAAACAAACGTAAAATCCGCGCACAAACTGCCATTTATGATTATCTGAAAAATCTGGAACAGCCTGAGTCAAGAGTTTAATTTATGCCGTTGAAACACGACACACCAACGCCTAAACCGCTGGAAATTGCGACCATCGATCTTGGTTCCAACAGTTTTCATATGGTTATCGCCCGTATTGTAAATGGGGCATTACAAGTTATCGGTCGCCTGAAAAAACGGGTTTACCTTGCTGATGGGTTCAACGATAAAAATGAACTGAGTGAAGAAGCCATCAATCGCGGTCTTGAGACCCTTTCGCTATTCGCTGAACGTCTGCAAGGCTTCTCTGCCGAAAATGTCTGCCTTGTGGGCACTCACAGTTTACGGGAAGCAAGCAATGCGGAAGAATTTCTGAAACGGGCCAAAGAGGTAATCCCCTACCCTATTGAGATTATTTCCGGTCATGAAGAAGCCCGCTTAATCTTTATGGGAGTAGAACATACCCAGCCCGAAAAAGGCCGTAAACTGGTGATTGATATTGGTGGAGGCTCTACCGAGCTGGTTATTGGCGAAGGCTTCGAACCTCTGCTTATTGAAAGCCGCCGTATGGGATGTGTCAGTTTTTCCCGACAGTTTTTTCCTGATGGTGTAATCAACGAACATAATTTCCGCAGAGCTAAACTACAGGCAGAACAAAAGCTGGAAAATCTCATCTGGCAATTCCGTTCAAAAGGCTGGGATTTTGCTCTGGGCGCATCGGGGACGATAAAGGCAGTCCATGAGTTACTGATTGAACTCGGTGAAAAAGATGGGCTGATTACTCCGGAACGGCTTCATATGCTGGTAAAAAGAGTGCTGAAATACAAAAATTTCAAGTCACTTGATCTGCCCGGCTTATCGGAAGATCGTAAGCAAACTCTGGTTCCGGGTCTGGCTATCCTGTGCGGTATATTCGATGCCCTGCGTATTCAGGAGTTATGTTTGTCTGACGGAGCACTACGCGAAGGTGTTCTTTACGAAATGGAAGATCGTTTCCGCCATCTGGATATTCGCCAGAGAACCGCCAAAAGTCTTGCAGATCACTATAATATCGATCGTGAACAGGCAAGCCGGGTCTGGGACACCGCTAAAATACTCTATGATCAGTGGGCTGCTCAAAATCCGAAACGGATACATCCGCAACTGGAGTCTATCCTGCTCTGGGCAGCTATGCTGCATGAAGTTGGTTTAAGTATTAATCTGAGTGGCCTGCAACGGCATTCCGCCTATATTCTGCAACATACTGATCTGCCGGGTTTCAATCAAGAACAGCAATCATTATTGGCAACACTGGTTCGTTATCATCGCAAAGCAGTCAAAGTTCATGAGCACCCTCATTTCTATTTGTTTAAGAAAAAGCAATACCTTCCTATGTTACAAATATTAAGGTTAGCAACGTTGCTTAATAATCAGCGCCAGTCCACAACAACACCTGAATCACTGAGACTGGAAACGGATCACGGGCACTGGACACTCTCTTTTCCCCGAAACTACCTAACCCAAAATACACTGATGCAACTGGACTTAGAGAAAGAGCAAATGTATTGGGGTGATGTAACAGGCTGGCATCTGCATATCCAAGAGGAATCAACTTAACGATATCGTATTATGAAAAATAAAAAGAAAACCGCTGAGATTACAAAACTAATTCTGTTCATCAGCTTTCTGATTTTATTTGGGCGTTTTATCTATTCATCCATTGCGGCATTAGAACATCATCAGCAAAAACAACAAAATATGATGGAACAAAGCAGCAGTCCTAAGACAAAATAACATCATTCCTGATAGTGCCATTTTGGCAAAACCTGAAGGTCATATAATGTTACAGCCAGCCTTTAAACCCGATAATACGAACGTTGCCAGCCAGCATTCCAAAAAGCTGGCTCTTGCTCGCCAGCATCTGTTTTCGTTGTTAATTAACGATAAGCTATTTGTTGATACACTATTAGGTCAGGCTGATGCACATGCAAAGATTAGCAATGATCTATTGCTTGAAAAAATTGAAGAAGTCCGCTCCTTGCTGACCAGCCTGCATGCCGCCGATATTGCAGATATTCTGGAAGCGCTGCCTTATGATGAACGCCTTGCTTTATGGCGGCTCATCGACAACAACCAGCGTGGTGAGGTTTTGGTGGAAGCCTCAGTACCGGTCTGGGATAACTTAATTAAAGGTATGTCCGATCTGGCGCTGCTCAGAGCAATCGGCACACTACATGTCGATGAGCAGGCCTATATTGTCGAACACCTCCCCCGGGATACCACACACCGTTTACTGACCTATCTGGAACCCAGCCAACGCAACCGAATCCGGGAGGTATTGCAGTACCACAAAGACAGTATTGGCCAGATGATGGACTTTGAATTCGTCACTGTACGGGGTAACGTCACACTCAGTACTGTTCAGCGTTTTCTGCGCTCCCGCGGTTCTATTCCGCAAACAACAGATAAAATCTTTGTCATTGACCGTAAAAATCGGCTTCAGGGCGAGCTTCCGCTGACTACCCTGTTAACCAACGCACCAGATAAATTAGTCGCTGAAGTGATGAACATCGATACTGTGACTTTTCTGCCGGAGCAAAAAGGTGAAGATGCAGCCAGTGCATTTGAGCGTTATGATCTGATTTCTGCTGCTGTTGTGGATAATAATGGCTGTCTGATGGGTCGTCTGACGGTTGAAGATATCGTCGATACCTTAAGTGAGGAAACAGATACCAATATCCGGCGTATGGGAGGTCTGAGCCGTGAAGAAGATGTCTTTGCTCCGGTTGCTCAGGCAGTAAAAACCCGCTGGGCATGGCTTGCCATTAATCTGTGTACTGCCTTCGTTGCATCCCGTGTTATCGGTCTGTTTGAGCATACCATTTCCCAGCTTGTTGCTCTTGCTACTCTGATGCCTATCGTAGCAGGGATCGGCGGTAATACAGGCAATCAGACCATCACCATGATCGTGCGGGCATTAGCACTTCATCAAATCCAGACGGGGAGTTTTCCTTACATTTTATTAAGGGAACTTGGTGTAGCCCTGATAAACGGTATTATTTGGGGTGGTATTATGGGCCTTGTTACTTATCTGCTCTATGGCGATCCGGCAATGGGGGGTGTGATGACCATGGCAATGATACTCAATTTGCTGATGGCGGCTCTGATGGGAGTGCTGATCCCTTTTATTATGATGAAACTTGGCAGAGATCCCGCTATTGGTTCCAGTGTGATGATAACTGCAATTACTGATACCGGGGGGTTTTTTATCTTTTTAGGACTGGCAACTTTGTTTTTAGTTTAATATGCAAAAAGTTACCAAGCATGCATTAACTTCTGGCGTCCGATAAGAGTTAGCTTAAAAAAAACACTGGTTGGCTTAACCCGCATGTAATGCGGGTTAATATTCACTGTTTGAAAATACGTTGATTATGATGAAAAGTCATTTTATTGGATTATCATATTTTTATAATTGATGAAAGCCAATAAATTATTCGACAGGAGTATCATCGTAATCCTTTATCATTTCACTGTGTTCATTTATTATTTTTATTTTTTTAGGGTCATTTTTGTATTTCGCCTTCAATTCATAAAATGATTCATGCGCTTTTTTACAATATATATTAACTTCATCTTCTATTAATCTTTTTCTCTCATCAGGTAGATCACTATCCCATTCGCCTGCAAGATATTCGCAATCTTCAGTGTTTTTTATATATTCCTGCAAATCTTTTGGTATAGTATTTTTTGATGCCCATGAGACGCCATGTAAGCAGAAAAAAACCACACACGACATTATTATTTTTTTCATATTATCTACCATCAATTGACCAATGAAGTTTTTCTTTTTCTCCACCTATAAACTTTATAGCTCCATAACTTTTACCTATAGACAAACCATAAAACAAAGAGATTTTAGACAACATAATGAAACGCCGGTTGATTTAACCCAGCGTTTTGATAAATTATCAATAGACTCTTTCGTCCCAGACACTATATCCAGATGTTCCTGCCATATGATGACGGCAGATAATATCTTTATATTTAATGGAAACAATTTCTTCCGGTTGTGCTTCCGCATGGTTAATACTGTGCGGATAATTCGGTGACAACTCAACTATCGTCGCATCACGACATTCAATTGAGTAGTAAAGCTCCTGAGAGCCTAATTGCGAAGTACGATAAAAATCAAATTTCAGATTCAGACTTTCATTATCCGAAATTGCCATCATTAATAACGGTGACGCTTTATCCTGTGGTTTTACAAATACAATTGGACTATGGTTAACATTTTGTTCTCTATGAATAGAGTGATGAAGATTTAATACAAAAATCTCATCTTCATGACCTGCCTGATACTTATTACCAATGGATTCAACCGAAGAGCAACCTTGTGAAATCAGCCCTTGTTTGTCTCCCTGCAAGGTCAAATAGATCATATTCGCCATTGAGTAATTCCCTTTTGTTGTTTAAAGGTTATAGAATATACCATTCGCCTTTTAATTTATAGCCTTATTAATGATAACTTATCCAACACACTCCCTTAATAACATTTAAAAATGATAGGCATAAACCCTGTTCCGCATGATGTATGAGACAAGATTAAAGATTCTGACTATTATAAAATATCATTTACAAAATCTTATTTAGTTGGCTTATCATAGTTTCATATATTGAGAAAAAACAATAAATTACTCGATATGTTTTTCATATTAACCATCATCAGAATCCCATAAGATTTTATTCATACCATCCATTGAAAAAACTCTCACCAAAACAACTTTATTTTTAATCCAAGACAATTTAATAATTTACATTAATTATTCTTGCATTCACATAATAAGTGCAACACCGTTATGAACGAAGTAAACGAGTCGGTATGCCTTTAAATAACTCATTCGGTGTTTGATAACCTCGCGTTTTTCGAGGACGTTTATTTAATCGATTTGCCACGAGATTTATCTCCAACTCTGAG
>NZ_NIBU01000065.1:0-13925 GCF_002632485.1 Xenorhabdus innexi
GCTGGATGCCCTGTATGGCTCAGACACCCACAGTCTGTTTAATCTGGCGGGCATGCAGAACACCTCGGATGATTTAATCATGGGACTGGTGACGGGGACATTGTTTATTGTGCTGCCGATGGTCTGGCTGGGCGCACTGGCCTGGGCCGGTGTGCGGATGGGCGATGTGGGGGGCATGATGAGTCAGGGGGTGGGGCAGGTTCGGCAATCTGCCGGCATGTTCGGTCAGATGGTGATGCAGAAGATGATGTCGAAAGGGAAATAGTTAAACCGGGAGAAAACGTCAGGGAGAGGTCATTATCCCTGACGTCGTATGAGTGGTGCCTGTTTTTTATCTGTTGATTGTTATTTTGAAAATGAAAGCGGACATAAATTGCCTGAATAGAACAGGTAACCCATTTATTTAAGGTGTAATGACGTTAATCGATAGTTTTTCTTATCTTGGGTCTGATTAATCTTCTTTTTCTGTCTTTAGGTCTGTTGCAGGGGGGAATGTCATGAAGGCAATGCACATGATAGGTATCACAAAAAAGTTAATTTATTCATGCTATTTTATTTAAGGTGGCGTAGACTAATAACGCTATAATTATCATGTTTATTTCCAGAAGCCTTAATGGTTGGCACCGTTAAGGCTTCGTCACTTATCAGTGATAAGAAAAAATAAAACTGAATTAAACTTGTTGGTTAAGGTTTTCTTCTTTTTGTTTGTCATGATCCCGGTGGTTAATACGAAAATACGTCTTTTTAACGACTCAGGTAAGTGTGTTATTTAATGCGGCTGTGTTATCCTGTTAACTTATGAATTTTTAATTCAGGTCGGTTTTTCCTTTCTTGTTGCGTTTATTATTTTATGTTGGTAATTAGATTCAGCCTAATAGGCATGCGTGTCATCACAAAAAAGAAAATTGATGACTGCCATTTTCTTTATGTTGTTTTATAATCAGGGTGAATGTCGGCACAGTATTATCTTGTCAATATTCTCTTTGTTAGTTGTAGACGGTTATAAATAATGTATAGAGGCCTCGAGGGTTGAACCCCTTGAGGCTTCGCCGTTCAGGGAAGTGAAAATAAATCCGGCTGGCTTCAGTTGATCTATTGAGTGTGTTTTTTGCGGTTTAAATTACTGACTGTTGTCCTGAATATTAAAAAATGCGAATGATATTATTCAGGGTTCAGGTAAATGCATTGTTTAATGTGAATGTGTTATTGAATTTATTTATGGGTGTTTTTAATTCCGGTCGGTATTGTCTCGCTCCTCTTTACGCTGTTTCATATTTGACATTGTATTTAATTAATGTTCATGAGAGATGTCACAAAAAAATGACTTAATGCTATTTCATTCAGGGTGACGTACAGTAAACACGTTATACTTCTCATGTTCTATTATATGAAATCGTTTATTTCGGGTAATAGACTGAATATAGAAGCCTCGCGGGTTGAACCCCGTGAGGCTTTGCTGTTTATAATAATAAAAAAACAGGGTGGGATCTGAATTGTCTATTAAGGTTAGCGTTTCCGCTATTGAATTAATAATGAAAAGGATTACAGTGAAGAACGTTAATCTATTCTGAAATGAGTCAGGGAAAGTGATGAGCGATACTGATAAAAATGATAAGAATCAGAAAAGTCAAAAACGATTTAGTCATTTTATTCCTTACAAAACAACGTATGATTTGCGTTCAGATAAAAGAGAACCCAGTTTAATCAATATACTGATGCAGGTTCAGGGGTATGAATATGGCTTTTTTACGGTGTTAGGTGTCCGCCCGTTATCACAACGGGGTAACAATAAAAACAGTGCCATTTATGTTGTGCGGTGTCGGTGTGGTAAATACGCCATCAGGACACTCAAGGCCATCAGAAATCCGGTGAATGTGACTGATATGTGTGAGCACTGCCATCATTTGTACAATCTGAGGCGCAGAAATATCTTTCTGACGACAGGGGAATATGTCGAGTTGTCAGAACTAACGGGTATTCACGATAAATCCCCTTTAGAGATAAAGGGATAAGGAGACTGTATCCCTGACCGGTGACGACCTGTAAATTTACGTCCCCGTTTACCCTGAACTGACGGGAACAGAGTGAGGCGATAACCTCTCACTCTGCATGATATGGCTTACTGGCGGATGAGTCGTCCTGTCAGTGGGGCACTTTCATAATTACTTCTGAACGGGTTAATATCCAGACCGCCACGTCGGGTATAACGGGCAAATACGGTTAATTTCTTGGGGCGACAATACTGCATGATATCGTTATAAATGCGTTCGACACACTGTTCATGGAATTCGTTATGCGTTCTGAATGAGATAAGGTAACGCAGCAGTTTTTCATGATTAATTTTGGCCCCCTCATAACGAATAACAACGCTGCCCCAGTCAGGCTGGTTGGTCACCAGACAATTTGACTTTAAGAGGTTTGAATACACGGTTTCAGAGACTTTGTCTGTTTCCGTTGTAACGGCATTTGCCAGTATTGCCGCATCAAAGTCATACCCGTCTATTTCAATATCCAGGTCATCCAGTGACTGGCCGGCCAATTGACTGATTTCATGAGTGTATCCATTAAGGTGAGGATACAGTTTCACTGCGACAGGCTGACCGGCGGTCCGGGACAGGTCTGTTTCCATGGCCTTAATCACTTCATCGGTCGTTTCAAATTGCGTCTGGTTAAAGCTGTTGAGATACAGCTTGAACGATTTTGATTCAATTAACCCCGGGCTGGTTGCCGGAATGGTAAATTCGCCGATAGCGACGACCGGTTTTCCTTTACTGTTCAGCCAGGAGAGTTCCCAGGCCGTCCACAGGTCAAAACCCTGAAAAGGTAATGCCTCACAACGGATATTGATAACCTCGCGGGCGAGTGAGCGCGGAAGGGTTTCAAGTAGCGCGGGTGAGTAATTTTGTATGTAATCGGTTTTTGTTCCAAGATGTGTTATTGATTTTTTAATATCCATGTGGGGTCTCTTCTAGGAGTTGATATATTTTCTGAATAATGCCCGGGTGGCATAGATAGGCCCGACACCGACAAGGGCGTAGGTCAGTTTGATAATAAACTGGGAAAAAATAATGGTTTTAATCGTGTCGGCATCCAGCGTATTGTAAAATGCCAGCGTACAAAAAATCACACTGTCCAGTGCGGCGGCTATCGTGGTGCTGGTGATAATACGAATAAAAAGATAACGGGAGTTGGTCAGTTCTTTGATTTTACATAACAGCCATGAATTGACATTTTCAGAGACAATATACGCCACTGAAGACGCAACCAGAACAGCCGTAATACTGTGCACAATCTCCGTGTAGGCATCTGCTAACCCCCATTCCTGAAGACCGGGCAGGACAGCGGTGAACATCAGACCGAGAACAAACAATATATTGGTAATAAATGAAAAAAGAATGGCCTTCCGGGCCAGACGAAGACCGTAAAATTCATTGAGGATGTCAACAAGGATGAAGGTGAACGGGTAAAAAAAGACGGCCGCGGGTATCACCATATTCATATAGGGAATGCTGATGGGTTTTATCCCGGTGACGGTGCAAAAAATATAGATAACGGCCAGAGAAAGTGCAATCACCAGATAGGCAAACCAGGAGCGTTCATTTCGGTCAGTGAGATCATAGGCGGTGACCGTATCCTCACTGCCATAAATCCGACGATAAACCTCCCTGAGTTCATTTCTGTTGAGATCCTCTGAAACCTGGCTGCTTTCCAGCTCCTTTAACGGGATACTGAGACTTTTCCCGGTCGACAACACCATGATATTGGCTCTGATCGCCTCGGAAGAGCGACTGAACCCCAGTAGTTTGTATTTTTGGTTACTTGACACAGCTAATGCTCCTTTGCTTACGAAATGCGTTCTTCAATGATGTTTCCAATGAATTGTTCGTGGAGGGTTGACACTCTTTTTGTTGTGCCACCAGACATATCGTGAAGATAAAATCCTTTTTCGGGTGCATATATTAGCGAGGGCTGATTTTTAACCGGGGCGGCATGGCGCTTAATGATTAATGTATCACCAGGGAAAAATATTTTATCAATCTCGGTTTCCACCGTCATGCCAATCAGGTTTGCGCCTTCTTCGAAGGCCCAGATGACCGGGTATTTCATGACAAGCTGACCGATACGATTTTCCATACTGGCTAACATGTCTGACTGGGGAATAAGCGGAATAGCTGACGGGTTTCTGTTCCCTTCGGCTGAGAGGGTATTATCGATGCGATCCAGTTCTTCGATGTTGCAATGTTCAATGACATCACACCGGACACCGAAAAAGTCGGCAATGCGGGTGATTGTAGAATGTTGAACTTTATTTATCTGACCATCAAGAATTTTATAGAGTGTCGTTCTTGTAACACCTGAGCGCATAGCCAGTGAGGATTTATTTTCACCCTCCCTTCTCATCATGTACTCAATATTACTAATAATATTAGACTTTCTTTTTATTCCTGATGTTTTCATTTCAAAAAATAATAATGTTGTCAGCGTTTTTCTTCAGACATTACATTATTCACTGATAACTTTCCATAATATTTTTCGATATGTCACTTTATAAGAATAGTTGGGCGTCAATTTTTTTTAAATGAAAAACATGATCGTATGCAAAAAATGTACAATTTCGTGCGCTTTTTGACTATTTTTCTGTTGACCTTATTGCAGGATGAGGGCTTAATTACTCGCAGAATTTGCTGACCGGATAAATATATTAATTATTATACCAATAAAACAATTACAATATAAAATTATTAGCGAAGCCACACCAGGCTATTATTTCAGGAGGAAGAGTTGTATGGGGTTATTCTTAATGATGAGTGTTATAGCATGAATGTTAAGTGATGTGCCTGTGCCAAGAATATGAAGTGTCACGCCAGGGTGGTTTTGTAGTGATGTGTTTTAATTGTGATTTTTTAAGAATAAGACTGCGTTCATTGTGGTGTATCGGATGAAAAGAACTGTTTATAAAAATACTTTAAATGTAAAGGGCGTTATTTTTTATTTTTCACCACTGAAATAAATGAATGGGTGATTTTCATCAGGGAAAATTTATTTCTGTCAGGATGGTTTTTAATGCCGGGCATTGATAAATACCAACTTAATAAATATTAAGTTGGTATCTGTGGTTATTTGTGTGGGTTTAGATAAATATGTAGCGCGGTTACCTTTTGGTGTGTCTGATTTCAAGGGTGAATAACACCATAAAGATGACCTATTAATAAATTAAAGCACTCAGCATGGCTATCGCTACAGTTTAATTCTGAGAGTGTTGTCACGATTATGATGAGAACTTTCCTTGTGGTGAAAAATATTGCGTTAAGAAAGTTGATGGCTGCTTATCGGTTCTGTCATTCGGAATAGTTTGTTGGCGCTATTAAGGGATAGGTAAACGAGACATCCAAAAAGAAGCGATTTTTTTCATCGTAATACCGAACAAAAATTTGACCGCACTCAGTCAAACCGATAAGGTATTTTACTGTTATCCATGATCCGGTGCCTGTGAGGATCAGCGTTAAGCGGCGAAATAAATCTCCCGTAGCCTGCAAGGGAGAGCACACCACGCGGTACATCTGCGCACTTTTGGAAGCAGATGTCGTCAGACAACAACCCTCCGTCCGGCGATGAAAGTTATCCAGTGTGATCCACCACCGGCTTACCACGCAATACGGGCAATATCTGCTTTGCCTCGTTCTGAAAAATATTCACCTGCGTTTTGAGCAACTTTCGATAAACGTCCTGAATCCTGTACAACCGTTAGGTAACAGGAACAGAAGCCATTAAGCATTTCAGCGTCCACGGTGGTGCGGCGTCACTTGGGTAAAAGCGCAGCGATTACCAAGTGACGCCGCTAAGCGGTCAACGTCCAGAGCACATCCGGCCTGCCTTTACGACCCATTTGATCCCCGTATTACTCAAAGTCACCCGTTGTTACGGGTCTTTTTCTGTCTGCATCGACTTGTTTCGTTTGTTTTTTAACCCACTGCCTGACAACAGGCTGATACCGAAAAAAGGAGAAATTACCCACGTCACGATAATGAGGCGTTCATCCTGACTGAATCAGGCTCTGAACGGGGAGCATGTCATCGCTGTGCTGAGCACGTCGCGAGCTCCTGCAAAAACTCAACACAACTTCGCCTTGCTACACATTATCTGACGCACCACGGAACGGTGAACCTGAACCGACACGCAGGGATTTGTTTAAAAATGAATAAAAAAAGCAAATGCTCAGGAGATGCGAGGATGGCGCAGAAATCGGCACGTTCGAAAATTGAACGGTTCAGAAAAGAATTTATTACCCATGCCCGGCAAGCGGGCGGGAGTTTTGCGACGGTGGCGGATCGTGAGCGGATTGCCCGGAAATTTCTTAATTTTTTGAAAGACAAGGATATTAAGCTCCGGCAGATGGACAGCCTCAAAACAAAATATATCGAGCACTACATTGCCCAGCGAAAGGCTGAGCATATCAGCCACCGGACCCTGCAAAATGAGATGGCGGCGCTAAGAACCATTTTAACGCAGGCCGGGAAACACAAGCTGGCGGCAGCCGATAATCCACGTCTGAGCAACCGGGCACTGGGTATTGCCAATATGGATCGCCGGGGAACCAAAATGGCGTTAACCTCAGTAGAATTTCAGACGGCTTTTCAGCAGGTCGAGCAGAAAGATCGGAGCGTGGCCGCCGTGATGCAACTGGCGTATGTGCTGGGATTGCGAACCAAAGAAGCGGTGGATGCCTATAAATCCTTAGCTACCTGGAAAAAAGCGCTGGAAAACGGTCATACGTCAGTTCGGGTGGTGTTTGGCACCAAAGGCGGGCGGCCAAGGCAGACGGTCATACTGGATCGGCAAGCCTTGAAACAGGCTATTGCGTATGCCGAGCGCGAACAGGCAGGGCGCAGCGGCAGATTAATTGATAAACCCACTATCCATCAGGCGATTGACCGTTACCGTTATGTGGTCAGACGCGCCGGACTGGTGGGCAAACAAGCACCACACAGCATGCGCTATCATTTTGCACAGCAATCTGGCGCACATTATAAAGCACAGGGCTTCAGTGAGCGGGAAGCGCTGGCACTGGTATCAATGGATTTAGGGCATGGTGATGGGCGGGGACGTTATATCCGGCAGGTATATTACCAGAATGTTGAGGGTGAATAATGTTGTATTGATTTACACCAGACCTGATCCGTTCACTGATTTGAATTTACAGTCCGCTCTGGGCCCAGACTGTGTAAAAACTCTTGATCACCTTTTAGCCTAAGTGCGATGTCCTTATGAACAATTGGTCTTAGCTACCGATCCAATTTCAAAGCAAAATCCAGTATTATCAGATTGGTAAGCATAATCATGGAGATTCTAGCATGTCTCACCATATTGCAGGTCAATCAAGGCATCAATCCACGCTCTTTCCAGAACTTATGGACGACTTTGTTAGCGAAGATAATCCAGTGCGAGTTATTGATGTCTTTGTTGAATATCTAGATTTACTCGACTTAGGTTTTGAAAGAGTGGATCCAAAGTCAACTGGCCGTCCTAGTTATCACCCTGCCATGATGCTCAAGCTCTACATTTACGGTTATTTAAATCAAATTCAATCATCGCGGCGGTGGAGAAGGAATGCAACCGCAATGTCGAGTTAATGTGGCTGCTTGAACGTTTATCTCCCGACTTCAAAACAATTGCAAACTTCAGAAAAGATAATGGCAAGGGAATTAAAAACGTTTGCCGTAAATTTGTCGAGTTATGCCGGCAATTCAACATGTTTGAAGATGCCGTGTTCGCTATCGATGGGAGTAAATTCAAAGCCGTCAATAATAAATCCAAAAATTACACTCCCAGTAAAGTTCAGTTTCATATCGAGCGAGTAGAAAAAAGCATCGAGAAATATTTAAGCCAGATGGATGCCAAAGATGAGAACGAAAAAGAGTCTGATCCAACCGTCGCAGCATCGAAATTAGCATGGCTAAAGCAGCGCTTAGTTGAGCTAAAAGCACTCGAAAAACAAGTTAATAAGCATCCAGACAAACAGATATCACAGACAGATCCTGATGCCCGCTTGATGAAAACACACCCCATGGAAAGACAAGTCTGCTACAACGTGCAAGCAGCGGTCGATACAAAGAACCCTCTCATCGTTTGCCACGATATCGTCATGACAACAGACCGAGGTCAACTGACATTATAGTTGCCGAGCAAGTCCAAAAGGTTTTGGGAAAGAAATCCATTACAGTGTTAGCCGACAAAGGTCATTTCAGTCGAAATGATATCAAAGACGCATATGATCAAGGTATCTCGGCGAATGTGCCACAAATTGACACTTCAGGTTCAAAGAGCAAAGGTATTTTTAACAAGTCTCTCTTCAAGTACGATAACGACAGTGATGTATACATTTTTCCGGCGGGTAAAAGTTTACAAAAACGAATGAAAGTCATGGAGAAAGGCGTCGAATTGGATGTTTACTTCAACAATTTAGCGTGCAATGAATGTTCAATCCGATCTCAATGCACGACCTCAAAGAAAGAACCTCGTCGTATAAGACGATGGATACATGAATCGATTATTGATGACATGCAAAAACGGTTGGACGAGAATCCGGAATTCCCGGTGATAAGGAAACAGAGTGTTGAGCATCCGTTTGGTACTATAAAAATGTGGATGGGAGTGACTCACTTTTTGACTAAACGCCTCAAAAATGTGAGTACTGAAATCAGTCTTAGTGTTCTTGCTTACAACCTGAAACGTATGATGACCATACTGGGAACTGTCGGTTTGATGACAGCCATCAATCTGAGCTAAGCGATAAAGTCGCTTAATTTCACAAAATCTGCCCCCAACGTTCAAGGCACGATGCATTTAAATGACTTCATATTTTAAGTCATCAATCTTCATCAGAACATTGTGAATGTGATGAGCGCTATTCGGATGCTAAAATGCAACCCAAATTGATATTTGTTCGATGAAATCACGGTTTTTACACAGTCTGGGTCAGAAGCGGACGTTATAAACACACGATGGGTTAATCCAGTCTTCATCAATAAATATACATGGGGATTGACAGTGCTATGGCTGAAGAAGGAGGATAGTTATCCTCATTTTCATAATCCCAAAAGGTACAAGGGTGTAAAATTTTGGAAATGGTTTTCTCTTGATACTTTATTTCCATGGATCAAAAATGAATGAAATTATTTTTTTACAAACATACGGGAATCCAAAAAGAGATACAAAAGCTATTAGTAAGTCATAATAATTATGACAATCTTCACTATACATTATCCTCAACGAGGATTGACCGATAAAAAACATAGCAAGCCCAAAGCCAATCATACTTGCAATGCCTAATTTATCTAATTTACGCATTATTCTAGCCTCAATTAGTTATGTCATGTGTATTAGTCGTTACTCGTTAAAATAAGCGATTTGACCGTATTCTGATATTTTAATTGTATCAGTTCAGACCTGCTCTAGCATTGTTGATAATCTGAGCAAAACTTAATTTGACAGACTATTAGGTGCCAGAAGTGGACTTTTCCGATCACCTATCCATCAGTCCGATTCCTGACCACTGCTACAGTTTCATTGTTTTTTTTACCGCTTTATTTTCTCTAAAAAGAGCAGTGTTTTCTCTGGCTGCTGCTGTAGAGAGTCTTTTGAACAACGTAACCTCGACTATAACTACTCTATATCGGGTTCTTAGTTTTTATCTTGCTTTTTGTTATCGCTTTGCAACACCAAGTCTGATTTTACGCACATGAAAATGAATGATTTTGGAAAAAAGTGCGTATTACCATCCAAGTAGATCACCCAATAACCCCCTGTGTCAGCATAGTTGTCGCCCTTTATTAATTAACTTAAGGAAATAACTATGCCAGCCAATTCTGTTCCAGTTGATCTCAAACAAAAAGGCCAAATGTGGCTTTTACCCCCTTATAATTGATCTCATCGTCGAATTGCTAAACAACTTGATGTGAGTTCATCTGTTGTATCTAAGTGGAGAAACGAGCTTATGGAGAAAGGACTATTAAACGTACCGCTGCGTGAGACAGGAAAAAACAATTTATCAGCAGGGCAACGTTTTGCTGTTGTTATTGAAACAGCCACTATGTCGGAGCGGGAGCTGGCTGAATACTGCCGCCAAAAAGGGTTATTTGTCGATGATGTGAAGCAATGGCGGATAATTTCAATTCAGGCCCATGAAACCAAACCCACCGAGGGTCACTATAAAATTAATAAGGAACTGCAAGAAGAAAGACGGAAAATCAAAGCATTAGAGAAAGAACTTGCCCGTAAGGAAAAAGCCCTTGCTGAAACAGCGGCTCTGCTGGTTTTGCGGGAAAAGTTCAATGCCCTCTGGGAAAGCAAGGGGGAAGATTAATTTCACTCCCAGAGCGGCATCAGATTGTTTCTTTAGTCGAAGAGGCCATGAAAAATGGCGCACGTAAAACTGAAGCTTGTCAGGTCATTGGTATTTCAATACGTACACTCCAGCGTTGGACTCAAAGAGGGATTGTTTTTGGTGATAAACGCACACAACCGCGTCAGATAGCGCCTTATAACCAATTGTCTCAAGATGAGCGTCAGACTATTTTGACAACCTGTAATTCTCCTGAATTTGCCGATCTCACGCCTAATCTGATAGTCCCAACATTGGCTGACAGGGGCATTTATTTAGCCTCTGAATCCACTTTTTATCGGGTATTAAAATCACATAATCAGTTATCGTGTCGAACACGCAGTAAGCCAAAAGGAAACTATAAAAGGCCACATTCACAGAAAGCAGTCAAGCCCAATCAGGTATGGACTTGGGATATCAGCTATTTACCCAGTACCACGAAAGGAAAACATTTTTATCTGTACATGATTGTTGATATTTTCAGTCGGAAGATAGTCGGCGCAGACGTCTATAGGCAAGAATCAGGGGACTATGCCGCCGAGTTGCTTCAACGCAGTGTCTGGTCTGAAAAATGCATTAATAACCAACTGGTCTTACATTCAGATAGTGGTGGACCTATGCGAAGCTATACCTTGTTAGCAAAAATGCAGGATTTGGGTGTGATAACCTCTTATTCACGCCCAAGAGTGAGTAATGATAATCCTTACTCTGAATCCCTGTTCAAGACCGTCAAGTATTGTCCTCAATGGCCTCAGGAGGGCTTCTTCTGTATTGAAGGTGCTCAATATTGGGTCGATGATTTTGTGAAATGATATAACGATGAACATAAGCACAGTAGTATCAAATATGTTACCCCTAACGAAAGACACACCGGTCAGGATGCAGATATCCTCTGTAGAAGAAAACAGGTTTATCAACAGGCAAAGTTACGAAATCCAGCACGATGGAGCAGGCATTCCAGAAATTGGGACTTCATTGATGAGGTTTTGCTTAACCCGGAGAAAAAACAATCTAATGACAGGTTGATAGAGAAATAAAAACAACTTAAGCGACAACTAACTTGAAAAACAGCGATAATTACCTGATCTCTTTCATGGTAATACGCAAAAAAGCTCAGAACTCTCACCAATCTATATTGAAATGTATAATGAAATTTTGTTTATGATAACAAGTAGAACGGTTGCAATACGAATACACTGTAACCTTGCCATTATATTTTCGTGCCAATAACAATCTGTTTATCTCTGTGGGGAAAGTATGCCGTTAAAGCTACAGCAGGAATTGCCTTCTGATAATGATTTATTTGAAGGTGAAAGTCACAAAAAAGTGGCTGAACGTATGGCTGAGGTGTTGCGTGAGGTAGATAACAATATTGTAGGACTTGAGGGAGAGCTGGGGTCTGGCAAGTCAACCATTATAAATCTTCTAAAGAGTGAGCTGGGTAATGAGTATCGATTCATTGAGTTTGATGCTGAGCGTTACCACTATGGTAATACCAAGAAAGCACTGATTGAAGTTATTTATAAGGGACTTAGTGGTGGCGCTGGTGTAAATCAGGATAGGCTTGATGCCTATCGGGATAAGGCTCTTGGTAATATTGTTGAATACAAAAAAAATGTAAAAAGTAGATTGAGTTGGTGGACAGTTATGTTCATCCTGTGCTCGTTGTTGGCAGTACAGATGATCAGATTCCTGCTAATTGACATCAACACTTTGATGATGGATAAGACCGTCAGTAAACTAGTTTTGTCACTGGAAGTTGTTGGTTTCCTGTCTCCAGGGATACTTCTATTCGTACTACTGGGGCTACGGGTATTCAGTCCCAAGTCTAGAGATAAGGATAATCCCGAATCTGGGAATAAGGAGCCGATCACCATTGGCGATCTATTTAAACGCAACAGTACTGATACAATATCTGAAAAGTGGATGATAAGTCGCGAAGTAGGGACTATTGAACTTCACAATGCCCTGTCAGGTTTCACAGATAAAAATACACTCCCCCACAATCTGCGCTTCATTCTAATTATCGATAATCTTGACAGGATTGTACCTGAGAAAGTGAAAGAGTTGTGGAGCGACATGGAGCTTATTGTAGGAACGACACATGAGCATTTTAGCGTCATCATTCCATACTCTGCACGCCAAGTAGCTTCATCTCTTGAGATGGAAGGGTATAGTGGACGGGAGTTTATTGCTAAACGCATTCCTGTCACTTTCAGTGTCCCTCCTCTGATTACAGCTGGATGGCAGAATGCTTTCAAAAAAATGTGGTCTCAGACTGTTAGCGAATCGGATGAGGCATCCTGTACGGAGGTCATTCAACTGATAGAACGCTGGCGCCCCCTACAGTATCCTCGAATCACACCACGCCTCCTTAAAAAGCTAGTGAATGATATTTATATTCTGAATCTGACGGTCCCAGTTGGCTCTTCTGAAGAACCTTCACGCTTTGTTCTTATAGCGCTTTATATTTTAATGGTGAGATATAGTGATCATGATATCAAAACCCTTCTGCGCGATCCGTTCCAGAGCGAGCTAAATGAATCTGCAAGCCTGCCATCAGACGATCAATCCGATAAACTTCAGGCGAACTATGCTCAATTGAAGCGAATATTTAGCAATGATGCGAATCGCTGGAGCGAATATCTCATGAGCGTGCACTATCAGGCTCCAGTAGACCTAGCACGAAGCGAATTAATTGATACTCCACTCATCGATGCAGTGAAAGCAAAAGATTCCATTGCGCTTGAACCGCTCGTCACAATGTGGGGGTTCACTCATGCATGGCACCGTTGTGCTTCCAGGATGGATATGTCTGCGTGGCTGGAGACTGCGGTTGACTTACCATCAGGTATGCTTAATTTGGTTCAATCTCAAATCATCTATGCACTACAGCAACTGAACACCAGTTATGCAATACAAGCTCGAGAAGTATTTAACCCTTCTCTCAATGCTACACTTTTGAACCTAATCCGACTTGGCTCTATCAATATTGAGCTGTTTATGGAACGCCAGCGTGACTTTATCATCTCGGAGCTTAACGATTTACAGTCAGCTTCAAAAGACAGTGATGTCAATGTGACGGAGCTATTCAGTGAGGCTAATCAGTATTCTCAGATATTCGGTTCCAGCTTGTTTGATTCAATGGATGTTGAAATGCATGGAGAAGTGTATGCTCACTATCTTCTGAACAATGATGATCGGTGGAAGGGGCTAAATATCCCTGACCTTGAACTGGATGATGAGCAGACGGAAAACATGCTTCTTACTGTGCTGGAAGAACCCAGTGAGGATGTGTTTAATCCGGGAGTACTCCGGTTTATTGGTACAGGCAGTCTGGCTGCTCACAATATTATAAAAAACGGGCAAGATGCTCTCCAAAACATCAGTAAATTAATTTCAAATTTTACTAGTGGTACATTCTGCATTTGATAACCTCATCAAACGAGCTTGAAAACCATTAAGTTTTATGGTTAATTAGCACACCGTTTCAATGACCATCAGATACCCCTAATTTTTTATGTGGAAAGCGCCAGCAGTCAAT
>NZ_NIBU01000065.1:14025-18118 GCF_002632485.1 Xenorhabdus innexi
GGCGTGTTTTTTCTTTCCTGATTAGCGCCCTGAGACGGAGACTGCTTCTGTGCCGGTTTATGTCCGGTCTGCTGAGGTGTTGCGTTCTTTGCCTCCCCACGACTGCCCAGCATCTGCATTGACCCATTCACATTCACCACCACTTCCGTTGAGTAGCGATCCTGCCCCTGGTTATCCTGCCATTTGCGGGTTTTCAGCTGACCTTCAATATACACCTGTGCCCCTTTCTGCAAATACTCCGCCGCAATATCGGCTAATTTGCCGAAGATAACGATCCGGTGCCATTCGGTTTTCTCCCGGATTTCACCGGTCTGTTTATCCCGCCAGCTGTCGGAGGTCGCCAGTGACAGTGTTGCCACGGTCCCGCCGGTGGGCAGGTAACGAATTTCCGGATCCTGCCCCAGATATCCCACTAAAATCACTTTGTTAATCCCGCGTGAAGACATACCTGTTTCCTTATCGGTTAAACTGACTGACGTTGTGTCCATTGTCCCTGCTTCAGGGCAAATTCGGCCTGCTCACGGCAGGCAAAATACTCGACTGACTCACGGGAGCAGGGCATCCCCTCATCCAGCGTGCCGATATAAAATCCCGCACGGCTTTGCAACACGGTTAACGGTAACTGTTTATGGCAATATTGCAGGGCCAGAACCCCAATCGGTGCAGCATGCATGACGATATCCTTTTATTTTGGGTCATGAATAACGAACAGCCCTGAACGTTCAGGGCTGTTCAGCGGAATATCAGAACGAGTTCTCGGCATATTCTTTCTGCGTAATACCGTTCTGAGGCGGCATCGAGTCAGATTGTTCGGCCTGATACACTTTCTCCTGACCGATTTTGATCCAATCGACCTTGATCAGACGGGCTTTCAGGCTGACACGCTGTTCGCCGGCATGATCACCGCGTTTCAGGGTAAAGATATCGGTGGACGGATTGCTTAAGGTAAAACCCAGCAACACTTTTTTATCCTCATCGACGGACTTCTGGCAACGACCGATCAGACTGGTCGCTTCCTTGCCGACTACGGTGATATCAAAACGCACATAAACCGGGTTATCACTCGGCCCGTTCAGCGCATTGATCACACAGCTCAGGAACGTCCCGCTGGCGGTGCTGACATGGCGGATATTATTCAGGTAGCCCAGTCCTTTAATATTCAGGTTGAAATAGTCATTTTTGGTTAAGGCGGTGGTGTTCTCAGACATACGATGTTCTCCATGGAAATAAAAATAAGCGATGACGGAGAAAATCCGCTTCCCTGACGGGAATAAGTTTTCCCGTCAGGCATCAGACGACGTTTGACGTCCTGATAAAGAATAAAAAACCTTCACTGCCACTGAACTGACAATATCTGCTTTCAAAGGGGGGCAGATGTACCGCAATGCCTGCGCTCCCTTTCAGGCTACGGGAGTTTTCGGTGAATAACGGCATGATTGTTAAAGCATCTGCCCGTGCGTTCAATCCCTAATCCTATTTTCAGCCGGGTGAATTTTCCCGCCGGGTTTTACGCGAACCGGTCACCGCGCTGGCATTCAGCATCCCTTTGCAGGCCGGATAACGGGTGCAGCCCCAGAACGGCGTGGTTTTCCCCGTCCGTTTTTGCATCGGGCCGCCACAGCGCGGGCACGCCGGGGTTTTCGGCAGGGTAAACCGGATTGACTGTGTTTTCCCCTTCTCCACCAAGTGGGTCAGCCACTGTGCCTGTTTCTGCATAAAACCCGCCAGTGTGGCCCGCCCCTGTGCAATGTCGTCCTGTGACTGTTCCCAGAGTGCGGTCATACCCGGATGCGTCAGCACATCCGGCAGCCCGGCAATCAGCTCCTGGGCCAGCTGCGTTGCATGCAGATTTTTCTTTTTTCGCATCAGTAACTGACGTTTAAACAGACCTTCAATGATGCCCGCCCGGGTGGCCTCCGTGCCCAGTCCGCTACTTGCCCGCAGCACTTTTTTAAGCTGCGGGTCGTGAATAAATGCCGCCGCATTTTTCATGGCCGCAATCAGCGTCCCTTCGGTAAAGGGGGCCGGTGGCCGCGTCTGACAGGACTGAACTTCTGCCCGGGTCACCGGACAGCGTTCCCCTTTTTTCAGTGCCGGCAGGGCCGTATTATCGTCCTGCTCCTGCTTTTCACCGGTAAACAGTGCCTTCCAGCCCGCCACCACACTGACCCGCCCTGTCGCCTGAAAGACCTGCCCGCCCAGCGTCAATGTCACGTCAGTCACATCCGTTTCCTGCACCGGCAGAAACTGCGCCAGATAATACCGGCGGATCAACTGATAAACCCTCAGTTCATCCGCCGTCAGTTTTGTGATATCAAAGGGATGGCGGGTCGGAATAATGGCATGATGCGCGGTGATTTGACTGTCATTCCAGACACGGGAAAACGTGCTGGCATCCAGCGGGCTGATAATCGGGTTCATTGCCGGATCGGTACGGGTCAGTGCCGTGAACACGGCCGGAATATCCTCCCGCATTGAAACCGGCAGATAACCGCAATCCGTGCGCGGATAAGTGGTCGCTTTATGGGTTTCATACAACGACTGGGCGATCGTCAGCACCTGACCGGCCCCCATGCCCCACTGGCGGGAAGCCACCTGCTGGAGTGTCCCCAAATCAAAACAGAGCGGCGGCGGGGTTTTCTCCCGCTTCTGCGTGAGTTCAGTCACCACAGCATCTTGTGCCTGCTGACAGCGCTGAACCACACTATGAGCGATATCTTCCTGAATACAGCGTTTTTCTTCATCACAGTTATCGGGTGCCGGCAGCCATTTAGCCCGAAAGCCCATGTCCTCTTTTTGCAATGTGGCCACCACCTGCCAGTAGGGCCGGGATTCAAACCGGGCGATGTCGTTATCACGGTTCACCACCAGTGCCAGTGTCGGCGTCTGTACCCGTCCGATAGACAACACCTCACCAAATCCCTGTGCCTGTGCTTTCAGGGTATACAGGCGGGTCAGGTTGATGCCCATCAGCCAGTCCGCGCGTGCCCGCCCCAGTCCGGCCTGCCAGAGTGACTCGGTGTGCTCCCCCGGTAATAACGCCGACAGTGCCTGCCGGATACTGGTTTCATCCAGCGCAGACAGCCACAGCCGCCTGACAGGACCGGTGAAACGGCAGAATTCCAGCAGTTCCCGGGCGATCACTTCTCCTTCCCGGTCAGCATCGGTGGCAATAATCACTTCGTCGGCCTGTTTCAGTAGCTGCTTAATCACCGCAAACTGGTCAGCGGTTTCTTTTTTCACCGCCCATTGCCATTGCACCGGCAGCACCGGCAGGGGGTCCATGCGCCATGGCGGACCGAACTGTTCACCATAATGTTCGGGTGCCGCCATCTCCAGTAAATGTCCGATGGCCCACGTCACAGTCACCCCCTGCCCCAAAATACATCCCTGTCCGCGCTGTTTCGCCCCCAGTACCCGGGCGATATCGCGGGCCTGAGAGGGTTTTTCACATAAATACAGCGGCATATCACGCTCTCCCGGTATCCTGAGTCACCGTGCGCCGGAACGGTGAAAAATCAGAGCGCAACCGGCCTGACAGAATATCGGGGTCCGGTTCACCCAGCCATTTAATGGCCTCAAGGCCGGCCGGCGTTTTTTCCTCAATATCCGCACGGGTCACCTTCAGGGGGCGGTAAGAACGCACCAGACCATAAATCTGGCGGATAATCCGGCTGCCGTTATGCAGCAACGCATCCCGCTCTGAACGGGAAATAAAACCGTAATGAAAGGCCTGAAAGGTTTTCATCGCCAGCTGGTCGAAACCGACCAACAGCCAGACACAGCGGTAACCCAGCGGGGAGTGACTGTAGACCCCGATATTCAGCGGTTCAACGGAGGAAACTGCGGATAACGTCACCTGTGCCGGCAGGGCATTCAGCGTCTCCTGCAAGGTGGCAATACTCTGCTGAAGAGTGGCCGAGGCCGCCACCAGGGCCTGCTCCAGTTTCATCAGCCAGCTGTCAGCATACGGGTTATCGGCAGCCGCATCCTCGCTGATAGTCCCCGCCCGTTTAATGACCTGCGGCATGCCGATAATGTCCGGGTATTGACGGCGGCCGGTGACGTCTTCTTTTTTACGCCCTGCCCAGAG
>NZ_NIBU01000066.1 GCF_002632485.1 Xenorhabdus innexi
GTGGAAGAACTGCGAGGGAGATTTGAATACCAGTCTCCAGTTCGTCAATCTGGCATTCCTTGTCTTACTGCTGCGCAGAAAAAATACTGAATAGCCTCTGATAATTTATCTGCGTTACCTGAGATTCAGGTAAAGGAACAGATTTTTTCTCATGGCATGAAAATAACCCCATGGAGAGCACAATGATTAAACCTGCACCCATTAGCCGATAAAATTTATGGAACTGTCTAAATGGCTGCATTTTCCTCAACTGGCTCCTGAATAATGGTGATCAATGAAAAGATAGCGTCCGCAATGGCTTTTTGTCCGCTCAAACTAAAGTGAATACCATCACCACTTCTGAGTTTGATTGCACTGCTGCCATCGCCAATATAGTCTGAGTAACTTTCTGACTGATATTTGAAAATATCATTGACGGAGATATAGATCTCACCCATTTTTGCCACTTCTGCCTGATACAACGTATTAAGGTAAGCCATACTGCCGGAAAGCTTTTTCTGACGCATATTAGGCGGGCCAATCCAGATAACAGCCACATTATGCTCACGGGCATCGTTAAGAATCATTTCGATCCTCTGGCGATAAATACTTTCCCAGCTTTCACTCGCAAATTTCAGGTAACTTTCTCCGGGATTTGCCGGAATCCCCCACGGATCATTCGGGCCTAAAAATATAACTACCAATTTGATATCAGAATCCTGATTTAACGCATCATGGATCGTTTTCGGCCAGTCAAAGAAACCAGAATAAGTCAGCCCGGTATTCTGTCGGCTCAAATTAATGCCGGAAACACCATATTCCTGATAAAGACGGCGCTTCAGATGCGGTGCAACCCCCTGCATCATCGAGTCTCCTGCAAACAGCACCTTATCTTTGCTCCCTAATCTGACCTCCGTTTTCTGAATAACCTCAACCGGACGACTGTTCTTTTGATTATTGGCCAATAAAGGTGATAACGGGATTTTAATATCTCTCCTTAATAGATCAGGAAACTTTAAATAACGCGCTTCTACCGGATAGATATAACCCTGCAAAAAATTTAGCCCAACCTGAAATTCAGGCCGTAATGCGGAGGAAACTCTGCCATCATCAGTGGGTTGCCGTAACTTCTCCTGATGATCGCCCCTTGCATACGCCATAAATGACTCACCCGCAACAATGGCTCCCTGTTGTACATTATTTCCCAAATCCCATAACGGCTCACCTTGCAGGGCTGTCCACGGGCTATTACGGTGATATTTCTGCTGCCAGAAATTATCCAGTGAGTTTTGATTCAGCCAGATTAACAGTAACGTAGTCACAAAAACGATGAAAATGACCTGCCCGGCGTTTTTAAGCGTAGCGGTAAATTCAGAAGTTAGCATAGATAAACCCAGGCATTCCGGAAGGTGACAACATAAATACCAATGTAAGGATCAGTGCCAGTGGCACTGGATAATAGAACCATGAAATATGCAGGGTATTCCTTTCAATTGAATTTCTGATCTTCACCAGTAATGGATAGGCAATAAATAACCCCCAGAAGACGGACAACAAAGCACAACTGGAAAGCAAAGAGGCAAAGATATCACCGGAACAGAGTTGTTTCAGCAGAACTAAAGCATCACTCAGTGTTGGGCTTCGGAAAAATACCCATACCAGACAAACAAAATGGAACGTTATTACACGGGATAAAAAGAACGAAACAGGGTTTTTAACCCGCGTTTTATGGCGATTTCCTGATGAAGAGAACAAAACACTCTTTATATTATGGAAGATTAGCCCCAGACCATGAATGGCACCCCAAAGAATAAAATTTACTCCCGCACCATGCCACAGGCCGGAAATAACCATCGCAGCAAACACATTAAAATTTTTGCGGATAGCCCCCTTTTTATTTCCCCCCAGAGGGATATAAACATAGTCACGAATAAAGGTGGACAGACTGATATGCCAGCGATGCCAAAACACCTGTAGATTCTCAGCAAGATACGGCGCATTAAAATTCTGCGGTACTCTGAAACCCAACAATAATGCTATACCTGTTACCAAATCGGTATAGCCGGAAAAGTTGAAATAGATATTCCATGCATAGGCATAAATAGCGACCAAAACCTGACCTGCGTGATAACCAGCCGGATCGTCAAATACCGGATTAACAAAGTTTTCAGTCAGTGTTGAACTCAGCAGAAAGAGTTTTCCAACAGCCAATGCAATCAAAAACAGGGCTTTCAGAGGCTCCAGCATGATTCTGGATGATGCCTGAATCTGTGGCAGAAAATCTTTGGCTCGATTGATCGGCCCTGCGACAAGGCTTGGAAAAAAGCAAAGATATAAAATGACATCAGGTAATGAAGCCGGAGGGAGTTCTTTTTTACAAACAGAAACGACATAACTGACTGAGTGGAAAACATAAAATGACAATCCCAGCGGTAATAACAGTTCGAGAACAGGCAGTTCTACATTAATGCCTATATTACTTAATGTCTGCTGTATTGCCTCCTGAAAGAAAGAATAGTATTTAAATGCAGTAAAACAGCCAAGAATACCCAATGTCAGCAAAGTGAATATAATTTTATGAGATAAATACCGACTGAGAATATTGGCTAAAAAGTAAATAAACAATGTATAGATGAATAGAACATAAACAAAATTTTCTACAAAAGAAAATATAAATAAATAACTAACTAAAATTAACAATCCATTTTGTAGTCTGGGGGCTTTCTGTAACAGCCAGTAAACAAAGAGCAGAGTAACAAATGCTCCAAGAAACTCAAAAGAAAAGAAGTTCATATCAGGCTCTAACTAACCATTTATCATTGTAGGAAAAACGCCATTCCGATCCTCTCTATGTTATGGAATTTGTTTCTATTTACAATAGATAATATACCAATTGCCTTTTTATTATCTGCATACCGTTTCCGCTGGAATGTACTCCCGAATCAATTCATTGAAAATGTCATAATAAAAAATAATCCGCAGCGAAATTAATCCGATGCGGATTATTTGATAAATGACCATATTACTTGCCTTTATTGGTGCTAACTATCGTATTCCAGTACCTGTGAAATCAATTCCTTATTACCGTTAAATACCTTATGTAAATAACGGTTATAGACAGCCCCTAATTCTGAATAACCATGCAAGTTATCAATAAGTTTGCTGGTATTCAGCGGTATCTGATCCGTTCGTTGCTTGGCCCGTGAGATACGCAGTGACTCATAAGCACGGTGCGTATTCATATTTTTCATATAGGCAATGACTGAGTCTTCAACCGAATCATAGACAGAATAGCCTTTGATTTTCCCTTTGGTACGGCCACATGAGCTACAGCGCATTCCAAACAAGTTATTGTTTTTCTGCGCAAGTTCTGATGTTCCCCAGCCAGACTCTGCCGCCGCCTGAGTAGCAACAAAATGGGTTGGAATAATATCAACTCTGCTAAGTAACTTTTTCCAATCAGTATGTTGTGGTGAAGAACAAGTCATTTTGTAATCGGAACAGATCCCTTTCAATCTTCTGATATCCTGTGCAGACCATCGAGAAATATGACGGTGTGACAGAACCCATGTACGGTCTCGCATAATCTGTTTATTATGCTTATCAATTACAGGGACAACAATGTTCAAAAACGCTTTCTTTCTGGGCACACCAGAAGGATATTTTCGCAAATTAGGCAAATGATGTTTAATGCCACTGTGAGAATACTCTTCCATTTTTGAGCTATTTTTTGAAGCACTGCTCAAACCAGTAAAGATTAAAGAGAGAAAGAAAGCGAAGACCGCAGTTGTCCTCATCATCATTTGAGAGGGCATTTGCTTCTCCTCGTTTTATTACTCTGTGTGAAAAACACACGAATATTAACAAAGCAATTAATCTATAGCCATCTGTATTCGTGATTCTCACACGCTATTTACGTAACGAATATTAGCACGTTACTGATAATAATCTATATTTTTCACTTAACATAGTAAATAAGTGTAATCATTATTGGAGTTTTATCCTGAAACAACACTTATTTATCCGGCTATTTAAAGCATAAAAAAGGAAATCTACAATCAAGAAATACTTATTAACCTATTTATTTTCAAATAAAAAGCAACCTTCAGATATGCTTACGCCTTTAATGAAACATTAGGTAAACTACATAAATTATCAGATATCATTTTATCTATTCCTAATTATCTATTTTTATGGTCAGTTATATTTCAATGGTTGAGTTAAATAAATAACAAGGCCATATTGAATCAATTGATTTAATATATCCCTTATTGATTTCTTTCTTCTTATAATGAAATACATCATTTAAATAAAAAACAGACTACTAATATTGGTAATAGTATTACTATCTATGAAAGTGAATATATTCATTTAGGCAATTTAAAACGATATCACCAGAAAATAATTAGGGAGCCTAAGCTCCCTAACCGGATATGATAAAAAATCAACAGAAAACTACAACCATTTAGCAACCCCGCCATGGCGAGAGCATGCACCTTTACGTGATTTGCTCTTACTATATGTTCCATCTTTACAAAGCGCGGTCTTCACCGCTTTTGTGGGAGTCGCTTTCCTTTTCTTGGCTTTTGTCGATTTCTTACTGTCTTTTTGCACTTTCTGCATTTTCTTTTCTAATGAACCGATTTTATTTTTTACCGGTTTTATACTTTTTTCCACAGGTGTGACAGGTTTAGAAACTGGTTCTGTTGGTACTGCGGGCGCTGCAAGTGTTGCACTTGAAAACAACACCAGTAATGCCGCAACTGATAACTTCAAGTTCTTCATATATAAACCCTCTGGTTAGAAGTACTTTAACCCGAAATCAACTCTTGCAGTTTGGAGTATAGCTTTGAATGATGCGATTACAAATTTAACATAAATAATGGTTATGACTTAATAGACTATGAAAACATTTACTCAACGTAATGCAAAAATAAAAGCACCAGTTGAATTATCTACTAATAGCCCGTTTACTTTTGGTTGAGTAAACAAATGCGGTTAATACATTAATTCATAAAAATAAATTTTTATTTTTAATCCACAAGAATCTAATTAAGTCATTTATTTCATTAAAACAATAAAAAAATAAAATAACTATGCACTCACAATTTCATATGGAATTTATCATTCAATAAATTATTAAAAATCATAATTAATTAAACTTTATCTTAAAAAAATGATAATTAAGGCTGGTCAAAACCAGCCTTAAAATATTCAAAAATATTAGGCTTTAAACGTAATCCACGGTCTGACTCTTGCCACTGATTGAATCAGCCCGGCTTTTTCCTGCACTTCAATAACAGGAGTAATCGGTTTATAAGCAGAAGGGGCTTCTTCCCTTAAACGCTCACTTTTCAGAGTAATACACTGCCACGGCAAACCATGATTTTTTTGTGGCTTAAACACCTTACTGCGCATTTCCTGACGACGCACTGAACGACCTGCACCATGAGAACACGACCACAACCAATCTGAATGACCTTTTCCCATCACCAGATAAGAGTAATCTCCCATTGAACCCGGAATTAGTGCCAACTCTCCTGCTCGTGCTGGTGTTGCACCTTTACGATGGAGATTCATTCCCTGCTCAGGGAAAATAATATTATGCGAGAGATCAACAAGCAGACGGCTTTTATCCTGCTCAAATATCTTTTGTAATTCCGAACGCACTAACTCAGTCAGGACAATGCGATTAGCCCACGCATAACGTGCAGCAACCCCCATTGCCGATAAATATTCCTGAGCATGCTCTGCCGTCAGAGCAAACAGACCGGAAGCCGGATATTTTTCTGTCGCAGGCCAAAGCGTTCTTGCCTTATCAGCCCACTGCTGACCAACATAGAACCCGACATCCCGTGAACCAGTGTGGATCATTATCAATATTTCGCCTTCGCGCAGACCGGCAGTATAAGCAGCATGTCTGTCGAAAATAGTGTCAACGATCTGCAACTCAACAAAATGATTACCGGAACCGACAGTTCCCAGGCTCGCTGGCCGGATGATTTCCCGCTGTTCAAAAAATGCTTCTGGGGCATATCGGCTATGAGCTTTTACAGCATGTGTACTCAATACCGCACTTAATTCAGCTTGCATTCGACTGAAATCAGCCTGCTGCCAAATTCCCTGCAGAGGTAATTCCTGTAACCATGCCGCCAGACCTTCATCAAATAGGGCATTAAATGATTTCGGAGTAACAGGTACGTTACGCTGATCAAATAATAAAACGTTTTTGAGCTGCTGAATCAAAGCTTCTTTCTGCGTTTCAGCTTCTTCATAACTTATTCCCGTGGTCAGTAAGCGCATACCACAATTAATATCAGTACCAATTGCCGCCGGAATCACCATATCTTCTGTCGTTGCCACAACACTGCCAACGGGGGCTGTCGAGCCAGGATGAAAATCTGGTGTAGCCCGCGCTCGACAAACCTTAGCATCACTACCGGGAACCCTCACCGCAGCAAGATCAAGCAATTGTTTGACTGCTTTTTCTTCCAATGGCAAAGATTCAGGTAACAGAATTTCAGCTTCAATCTGGTTTCTGCTGATACGATAAATATTGTTTTCGTAATGAGTTTCAATTCCCTGACGGGATAGACGTTTTTGTAAACGATTAAATGTAGACATGTAAGCTACCTAGAAAAACATAAAATCGCTTCTTCCTTTTTAGGGGGAAGAAGTATTGTTTTTCCTGCAGCAGCATAATTCAGGAAGATTTAGCGGAGACGATTTTAACTACGAGGATTTAGGTTGTAAAGAAAATACTTATTGAACTGATTTTCATCTCGTTAAAAATAGCTCATTAACTCTCGTCTCTGGTTTGCTCATTTGGCTGATCCCTGTCAGCCATAAAATCAGACGTAGTATCTTCATCATCAAACCAGCTATCCCAACCTACTTTATCCTGACGTTCGCATTTAAAGAACATTCCAAATCTCCTTCATAAACAAAAAGGTTATTACCCATCGAAAAGTTTCATTATCTGGTATCGCAATCAGGTCTTTCAACAGTAATTCTCAAGTATTAAAAAAGGGAGCCTGATGCTCCCTTCTCATTTCAATTCAATACTGAATCATTGACCCGCTTTCAGTTTCTGGAAATAGTCTTCATAAAGGACATTGGCATTACCAACATCACTCTGCCATTCCCCTTTCTGGATAGTAGCTTCATCAGGATACAGTGACTTATCCCCTGATACAGAAGCTGGCAACAGTTTTTTCGCCGCCAGATTTGGTGTCGGATAACCGATGGTTTCTGCAACTTGTGCCGCAATCTCTGGACGCAATAAGAAGTCAATCAGCTTCATCGCTCCTTCGACATTTTTGGCATTTGCCGGAATAGCCAAGCTATCCATCCAGAATATTCCGCCTTCTTTCGGCCAGATAATATCAACAGGTGTTCCCGCCTGACGAGCAACATAGGCAGAGCCAGGCCACATCATGCCGACATCAACTTCACCTTCCATAAATGGGTTAGCAGGGTTATCCGAGTTGAACGCCAGCACATTTGGCATCAGCTTTCTCAGCTCCTGATAACCGGCTTCAATCTCTTTAGGGTCGGTCGTATTACCGGAATATCCCAGCTTCAGCAAGGCCATTTGGAAGACTTCGCGGGCATCATCCGTTAATACCAGACTGTTTTTATACTCAGGCTTCCAGAAATCAGCCCAAGCAGTAATCGTTTTTGGATCGATATTATCGCTGTTAACGCCAATAGCCGTCGCACCCCAAATATAAGGGATGGAATATTCGTTTTTCGGGTCAAACGACTTATGCAGCAGATTAGGATCAAGATTATGGAAATTCTTGAGCTTGCTGGTGTCGATTTTTTGCAGCATCCCTTCTTTACTCATTTTGGAGACAAAGTAAGTAGATGGAACAACTAAATCATAAGCGCCGTCTTTATAGGTTTTCAGCTTGGTGTACATGCTCTCATTGGATTCATAAGTAGAATAAATTACCTTGATTCCGGTTTCTTTAGTGAACTGGTTGAGCAGACCAGGTGGAACGTATTCAGTCCAGTTGTAAAAATAGAGTGTCTTACCATCATTGGCGTCGGCAGCATTTACCGAACCAATGCTTAATGCCATCATCCCGGCGGCTAACAGACAGAACCACTTTTTCATGCTGTTTTTCACGCATTTTTTCATATAGTGTTTCCCCGCAGTTGGTGCGTTCTTATCGCAATATTCCCGTATATAGCAGGTTCGCATGAACCTACCCCAAAAAGGCGGCTATTATAAGAGCGTCATTTCATGGGGTAAAGCCACTTGTTATTTTATAGGTTAATGGATTGTACAAGTATTACGATTAGGTTGTACAATACGATGAAATGTATATAAAACACACAAATCATCAGGGGGGAATTGTGGACACATTCACTATTTCGCATGCTCGTGAGGAGCTGGATGCAGAATTTGCAGATATAGTGAGTTTATTTGATAAATCAAACAAAGAATTAACTAATAGATGAGCAATTATGAGTCGAGAATTTTGCTAAGATTTCAAATAGAACCCCAATTCATAAAAAGCGCGGCTCAATTTTGCCGCGCTTAATAAATAATTACTAAGACTTACCCGTACGGTCACGCATCACAAATTGGCTAATCAGCACCAATACCAGTGACAGAGCCAGCAAAATCGCCGCTAGTGCGTTTACTTCCGGTGAAATACCGACTTTTACCATTGAATAGATCTTAAGTGGCAGGATCTCATAGCTCGGCCCTGTCACAAATGAAGATACAACAACATCATCCATTGACAGAGTAAAACTCAATAACCATCCCGCCATCACTGCTGGCATCGCCAGTGGCAGAATAATCTTACGCAGGATCGTTAATTCACTTGCTCCCAAATCACGGGCAGCTTCCAGCATTTTGACATCAAAATCTTTCAGACGGGAGTAAACCGTCACTACCACAAAAGGTAAGCAAAAAGTGATGTGAGAAAACAACAGTGACCAGAAGCCCAGAGAAACGCCCAGCAACATAAACAGTACCAACAGTGAAATCGCCATGACAATATCCGGCGACATCATCACCACAAACAGCATACCACTGACAAATTTTTTGCCGCGAAACGAATAACGATAGAGAGCAACCGCCGTCAATGAACCAATCAGTGTGGCGAATGTCGCAGAGAAAACCGCCATTGTCAGGGAGTGCCCGGCTGCTTGCAGCAGGCTGTCATTATTGAATAACAGACTGTACCATTCTGTCGTAAAACCCTGCCAGCTAATGCCAAAGCGTGACTTGTTAAACGAACTTACCAACAGAATGATAATCGGGATATACAGATAAGCGTAAACGATGGACATGAAGCCACCGCGCAACAAGCGTCCGATCATTCCAGCTCCACCTTCTTGTTCAGCAGCTTCGCCGCACGATAGTAGACCCACAACATGATGCCCATTACCAGAGTCAGACAAATACTGGTTGCCGCACCAAACGGCCAGTCGCGAATATTGAGGAACTGACTTTTTATCACGTTACCAATCAGTAGGTTTTTCGCACCACCCATCAAATCAGACACATAGAACAGCCCCATGGCAGGTAGCAGAACTAAAAGACAGCCAGCAATAATACCCGGCATTGTCAGGGGGACGATGATACGAATAAAAGTCTGTAACTTCCCTGCTCCCAAATCGCGCGCGGCTTCCAGACAGGGCTTATCCAGCTTCTCAATACTTGAATAGAGTGGCATCACCATAAATGGCAGCAAAATATAGACCAGCCCTAAAACCACGGCTTCCGGCGTATACATCAGGCGCAGAGGCTTATCAATAATGCCTGCCCACAACAGAAAATCATTCATATAACCGCGGGTACTGAGGAACATCTTCAGACCATAGATACGAATTAACGAGTTCGTCCAGAATGGCAGAATCAGCATGAACAACATCAACGGACGCAGTTTTTTCGGCATCCGCGCCAGAAAAAAGGCAAACGGATAGCCGATCACCAGACAACACAGCGTTGCAATAACCGCCATATTCAGCGAATGTATCAGCACTTCTGCATACAGTGGATCGAACAGGCGGCTATAGTTGTCCAGAGAAAATACCATCTGTACCAGATTGGCATCATCACGCGTCAGAAAGCTGGTGCCGATAATCATCAGATTCGGCAGAAAGACAAACAGCATCAGCCAGAATACGATGCCTGTAATGATGATGTTCTGGAATGGCTTACGCGACTTCTTCATCGACCAGCACAACCTCCCAGCTTTCTACCCAAGTAACTGCGATCTTCTGGTTCAGGGAATGGTCAACATCTGGATCATCTTCGTTAAAGAATTCGCTCACCATCACCATTTTGCCGTTTTCCATTTCGACCACGGAATCCAGCGTCATTCCCTTATAGTTACGTTCGCGAACATAACCAATCAGGCCAGATATCTGCTCACCATTGTTAATCTCTTCTACCCGCAGATCTTCCGGGCGCAGCAGTACCTTCAATGTCTGTCCGGCTGTGACTGACAAATCAGTGAAAATATCACACTCGTGACCTTCTACATCGGCACGTATCCGTTGCTCATCAACACGATGTAATACTTTGGCATCAAAAATATTAATTTCGCCAATAAAGCGGGCAACAAACAGATTTTTAGGTTCTTCGTAGATCTCTCTCGGCGAACCATCCTGTTCGATATGCCCATCGCGCATAACCACAATGCGATCAGACATGACCAGCGCTTCTTCCTGATCATGCGTGACGAAAATAAAAGTAATACCAAGTTTACGCTGGAGCGCTTTCAACTCATTCTGCATCTGCTTACGCAGCTTATAATCGAGCGCCGACAGCGATTCATCCAGCAGAAGAACTTTGGGTTTATTGACAACCGCACGGGCTATCGCCACTCGCTGCTGCTGCCCACCGGAAAGCTGCGCCGGTTTACGTTGAGCAAACTCTTCAAGCTGCACCATACGCAGAGCTTCTTCAACACGCGGAGCAATCTCTTTTTCCGGTGTTTTCTGCATACGCAGCCCAAAGGCAACATTTTCAAATACGGTCATGTGAGGAAACAGGGCATAACTCTGGAAAACCGTATTAACATGACGGTGCTCAGCCGGGATATCAGTAATATCCAGCCCTTCCAATAGAATGTTGCCGCTATCAGCATTTTCCAGCCCGGCGATCAAACGAAGTACTGTGGTTTTGCCACAACCGGATGGCCCGAGAATGGTCAGAAACTCGCCATCATTAATTGTCAGATCGAGCTGTGAAATAACTTGCTTGCCGTCGAAGCCTTTACTTAAGGACTTTAATTCAACGAGTGGTATCAGAGAGGTATTCTCAGTCATTTATGCTATCATCTATCCCTTGGAATAATGCAGATAGAACCGCCACGGGAAAAGACTGTGTCAGCCAGCAGGAAGCAACTCTATCTCCGCTGAAGCTCAAAGCCAGTGGCGCCGGTTGAAATTACGAAGCGCGCATGATAAACGCAGTACGCCGAAATTGAAAGCCGAAATAGTGGCAATATGCCATTTTTTATTAACATTTCGTGGGTGGTAACATCCCCCACTATTTTGCACCTCATTCTTCCAGCTGGAAACAACATTTTGCTGATTATTTTTCAGCCGTTAAATATATTTATTTTTCAATATATTGGAGGATATTGGAAAGGAAATTCACTTCAGTTGTTACCAATCAATTTTTTTTGGGCGGATAATACATTAATATTATTTATTTTCAGGTGGGATTTTTTATAATTGTTTATTTTAACTCAAATTAAATCAGATTAAGATCATTCAACTCCCCAAAACGAGATGAATAATATTCATTATTAAGATAATTGCTAATGTTATTCAGGTAATAGTTTTAGTCAATACAACTACAAAACACTCAAAATTTTCATACAATTTTGGATAGGCAACCACCTTTCGAGAAAAAAATTATTTTCTGGTTCAACTGATAAAAAACCATACTACTGATAGAAAAAAAAATGACTTTAGAATCCATTGGATCAACAAAAAAACCAATCGCTGATACTTGTTGTGAGACTAATATAGTTCTGTAAATAGCATCAATTAATAATTTCTCACCTATTCCTTGACCTTGAAATGAGAGATCCACAGCAAGACGAGCCAATTTTATAGCATTAAGTGGATGAGGATATCTCTTATAATTTCTGTGAGTAGGTGGTGTTATTACAGAATAACCAGTTAATGTGTAATATCCCATAATATCCGTAAGTTCTGAAGCCCGGCAAGCAACATAAGCTTTTGCAATATGACTTATAGCTTTCTGCCAGGCTTGCTGTTGTATAAATTGATTTAATTCATTAGTGCCACAATCAAATGCTCTGCGGTTATTTTGTTGAATAATTTCTTCAATTATCATGGACATTAACTACATCCTTGTAATTCTTCGCAGCCTTAATAAGTTTTTTACTTGCTTTTGGCGGGGTTTCTAAGGCAGAAAATAGTGCATCTGCACCAGCCATTGAGAGCTGTAATGTTTCTGCACGTTCAATGACATTTCGTGCTTTATCCATTGCTACATCAATAAGGAATTGAGATAGGGTTGAGCCTGAATAATCAGCCGCTCTTTGTATCATCTATTGTATTTCCATAGCTGTTCTAGCAACCAAACGAGTTTCTTTACGTTCTGAGTAAGTAGACATTACTCCACCTTTACTGGTCAATAAACAAGCTTCATACCATTGTGACACAGAAAATCAATTTACACAAAATCGTATGCCACTATGGCATACAAAAAACCAGTTAAATAATGCATTGATTATCATATAAATTAGGAAAATATTTGATTATCATTAGCATAAATCAGCATATAATCCTAACTATAGATATCATATCTGTTCCACCTAAGATAAAAAATAGTTAAACCACTTACTGGTCTTCATAGTAAATGTTTCAACACCAAAACTTTAAATAAAAACAAGCATTATTTAATAGTAATTCCGATCATAAATATATTTTCCGTATTGTCAGATATATCAGGAAATGAAAGACACTGGAATAATTTTTCTTCCGAACGACTTTGGCAATATATGAAAAAATATGGACAGTAACCTGACCACCAATTTGTCATGAATCACTTGCTGTAATCACAGAATTGAATATATTTTCGTCTTTCATACATCTTCTTTTCTGGCTGCACTACCTCGTTTTTCCTCCATTTTAGCAATAACTGCCGTAGCAATGCTGTTACCTACCACATTGGTGGCTGTACGTCCCATGTCGAGGAGTTGGTCAATTGCGAGGATCAGTAATATACCTGCTTCAGGTAGATTGAACATTGGGAGAGTTGCGGCAATAACTACAACAGAAGCGCGAGCTACACCAGCTATGCCTTTACTGGTGACCATCAGCGTCAACATAATCAGGATCTGTTCGGTGATACTCAAATCAATATTGTAAGCCTGAGCAATAAAGAGAATGGCAAAGGATTGGTACATCATTGAGCCATCAAGGTTAAATGAGTAACCCAATGGCAAAACGAAACTGGAGATTTTTTTCGGTACGCCAAAGCTACTCAGTGCACTCATGGTCTTTGGATAGGCCGATTCACTACTCGCGGTGGCAAAAGCCAGTATGATAGGCTCTCTGATAAACTTCATCAGTGAAAAGATATCTTTGCCGAGGAAAAGAAAACCGACAGCCAATAAAACACACCAAAGTAAAAGTAACCCAAGATAAAAGAGACCAATTAATTTTCCATACTCATAAAGCAATCCCATTCCTTCCACCGTAATCGCAGAGGCAATAGCAGCAAATACCACAATTGGAGCCAAAGCCATAACATAGTCTGTGATGCGGAACATAATGCGAGCCAGATCTTCAATAATGGTTACAATAGGGCTTGATTTTTGGCTATTCCGGCAAATATATGACAATGCTGAACCAAAAAAGATAGAAAAAATAAGGATCTGTAAGATTTCATTATTTGCCATTGCTTCCACAAAACTGCTGGGAAATATATGACTGATAAAGTTTTTCAGGGAAAATCCAGTGGTATTTAAGCCGGTATTAATACTTTCATGCTGTGGGATTATAATATTCAGCCCGACTCCCGGCTCAAATAGATTAACGATCAGAGTACCAATGCTAATCGAAATCAACCCAGCGACAATAAACCATATCATTGCTTTAATAGTAAGCCGACCAATGGATGCTGACCCGCCAATGGCTATTAACCCGGCGACAATCGTGGAAAATATAAGCGGGCCGATAATCATTTTTATCAGGCGCAGAAACACATCAGTAATAATACTGATATATGAGGCAACTTCTTTTGCCTGACTGGCATCAAGATAATGATTGAATCCCCAGCCCGTTATCACGCCAAGCAGAATAGCGACAACGATTTGCTGCATCAGTTTTTGCTTGTTCATGCTGCTCCCAATCAAATATCAAAGCGGCAATTGATATATTAAATTACATGATTATTGTCTTTTTTATTTAAATATATTATGAACATAGTTTAAATAAATCTCACCACAACTCTAAAGCAAACAGATAAAAGGATTGATATATCTTAATTTTCAGCTAGATGAGAAGATAAAATTCATGGTTTTGTTATATATCGCAAAAATAACACATCCAAAATAACATTAATTATGCTAACGTAATGCGTCTGAAAAATATGAATTTTTTTCATTAAAAAAATCAGGCTTAACTATTAAAATGATTCTAACTCTAGTGGGTCGATTATTGGTAATGTACATAAGATTTAAACGACCTTCAATACCTTGAGCTGTAAAATATTTTTTATCAACTAGTTGCCCGCCGGTGTTAGGATCAAATATGAATAATTTTGAATTATCCCAAACAAGAAGCCCGACATGATTTGGTTTTAATTCCTGATGATCCTTCATATAATTTTTCATTTCATTTCGCTGGTGAAAAAAAATCCCACCTGCATGAACCGTTGATGGTATATTCTCTGCTCTAGAGAATGCCTTCATATATATGATACCATACCCTTTTTCACTAAAATTTCTTAACGTAAACCCTATTGGCTTAAGATGACCATAGTTTTTCTGTAATTGACTAATTTTACTCCCCAACTTACTGATGTTTTCTATTATTGTTGGCATTCCCGTTATTCTATTTTTTGTCAGATTAAACATTTTCACGTACATTTCAGTTAACTCAAATGCTTTATCCGGTGTAATGTTGTCGCCTTCACTTTCATATAAATTTGCTAAGATATAAAAGATAATCCCCTGACACCGACCAACTCGGCTGCCATCCGAAGAATAAAATTCATCGCCATACCATAAATTAGACTGTCTGAAGCTGAAAGTTTTATACATAACAATACCTTATTTTAGTTCAAATGCTAACATCGACAGCTAATGACTATATAACTCTAACAAAATATTTCACAGTAAAAATTCACACTACGCAAGAGAACCCAAATGTAAGTCACTATCAGGTCAGCCCCCACTGATTAAATTGTTTCTTCATTTCCTGAATAGAAACCAGCTTTATCTTGGGTATGGTCAACTCCTTAAACATTGCTGCATAGCGTTTTCTGCTTTTGGGGGTGACAACAGTGATGTGATGAAGCATTTGCCATTTTATGGAGTCTTGATTACCTTCCAATGCACCGTAGCGTTTTCGCTGGAATAATGTCCTGTTTATATAACGAAGCAAACTTGATGGCGTTGAGATATCTAATAAAATAATTCCTGTCGCTCTGGATAAGCGTTGTGGCAGACATCTTGTGTAGTTTCCATCAATAACCCAACTCTCTTCTTTGATTGCCATATCATGCAACGAGATAAATTCATCAACAGAGCGTTCCTGCCAATCCGTATTGGGTAAATGAAAAAGTTGATCCAAATGAGTGACTTTTAAATTACATTTTGTGGAGATTAAGTTCGCAAGTGTAGATTTACCACTATTCGAAGGCCCCATAATGCAGATTCTATTTCCTAAATCTGAAAGTTGCATAGTATTCTCCAATAATCATAGAGCCGCGTATATTATACGGATAAGATTAAAAATCCCACATATTTTCAATAGGGGAGATAGGTATTAAATTACTGAGGAAAAATATCACAGCTGTTCAGAAATGATTTATCTTATGACTGATATTTCATAGTGCCATATTTTTAAAATACTACTTATATTTTTTATACTCAGCAGGAGTCGCTGCGACTAATCTTTTAAAGTTCCGATGAAAGTGACTTTGATCATTAAACCCTAACTCAGTTGCTACAGACGCTATCTTCATTCCCTGCTAATCGGTTACTTCTCAAGAGCCAAAAGTTATTTTTACTAAAGATCATCTCATAACTCCTTTAAATTGAATTCACATTCACGATATCCCTTTCTAGATGTTGAATATTGTACAAAATTATTGTTTATAGATACTCAGGAAAAATCAGATGATCGAAAGAATATGCCTCAATGATAACCGCTATGATAATTAACTAATGAACGAATATTCCAGAGATTGGAAAATTATGGGGTTTCACCAAAAAAATATCAGGATATTCATGATGCGATACGGAATATCACCGTTGAATGCGAAAAGTAATGATAAGAGAGAAGAGGCGAGGAGCTGTAATGGGATGATCTCCCACAGGAAAATATCTGGTGAAGCTTTTTCACATGTATTATCGGGATTGAGTTTCAAGCAGGATGTATTGGAAGCTTAGATAAATCAGCTTCCAAAAATTTCAATTTAATCAGTATGGGTATGTAACATCACTGGTTACATACCATGAACAACAAAATCATATGTTCACTCTACATCTTCTAAGTGCTTAACCTCAAAACCTACACCACCGAATATTATAGCGGCCCGAATTTGCCCTCTTAATCGAAAATCGACCACCCAATTCCCATCCTCCTGCCAAATATACATTTTCTGGCTGACTTCATGCTGTGTTGATTCGGAATTAAACCGTCCTTTCTGGCTAACATTAATTTTAACCGGACAGCGCAATTTCGTTGCTTCAGCTTGAGATGGCTCACAATATCCCACTTTTTCTACTGATTCGAAAACAAGCTGTCCTGATTGATTATTCAGTTTACGATCAGATTTATCCCACTCATTAAAGTGGGTTTTAATAGCACTATGTATCTGACTTTCAGAAGGACCGTTCTCGTTATCATAGAGAGGAGATTTGGGTTTAGTGTTGGTGTTTATAGCTGTATTGGCGTTGGTATATATATTAGTACTGGTGATGTTATTTGTATCAATGCTGGCGTTATCACAACCCGCTAACACAAGACATAACAATGTAACCAGACTGAACACGTTAATAGCTTTCATGCTGAACTCTTCCCTTAAAATGATTTAAATATTTTTAACCTAAACATTGCACCATGATTATAATGATTTATTTATTCCTCAATGGAGGAAATAACCGGAGCTCGTTTATATTTTAAGAGATTATATATAAATTCAGGAGTTACCTTACCTATATATTAATATTTCATTATATGATAATTTAGGATGGGTATATTTTCCAAACCACAAGAACAACTAAGCTTTAATTACATATTTTGAGAAACTAACTTTTTAAATTGTGATAGTGTAGCGACTCCTATCAGAGACTCTACCGGTTTTCCGTCTTTATAAATTAATGTCGTTGGAATACTCCTGACACCACATTGCATTGCGATAGGGAATAAAACCAGTACCTCAGGGTACTAGCATACTTTGATTAACATTCACTTTGGTGCGGTAAGCATCACACTAGATGGCTTTTTTTAAGCTTATTTCTTTGGGCTTCGCTGTCTCGATTTGTCGGGCGTTTAGTTTCATTTTGGGGGCACATTTAAAATCGAAGTGTAGGTGCCCCTCATAGACAGGATCTTAAGAATTAAGCCTTTCAAAACACGCATCCAATGTTTTGTTTTTACATGATTTTCTTTGTGGTGTTTTGAACGCGTTCTGGCATAAATATTCTTGTGCTTTTTCCAGCCAAAAATACGTTTCCGACCACGCCTTTTGGAGCAGGT
>NZ_NIBU01000067.1 GCF_002632485.1 Xenorhabdus innexi
GATAATGACAGCCCGCAATGGGCAGGGAAAATTATTGCCCAAACTGTCTGGTAAACCGTTGAAATCCATCACACGCAGAACCAACCGCTCAGAAGTGCTGGATCTGATATGTCGGCGTAAGGGTTATGAGTTTCGTCTTGTCCGCCGCTGGTTTGCCGAAGAAAAACGTTTCTGTCTTTGGCTAACAAATTTATCGGTGGACGAGTTTACCGCCAGTGAGATCATGGATATTTATCGTTGCCGCTGGCAAATAGAACTATTGTTCAAAGAGCTAAAATCGCATACAAATTGGCACGGATTTACCACAAGGAAAGAAACGATAACCACGGGACTCATCTGGCTCAGTTTACTGGCATTGCTGCTCAGGCGTTCGTTAGCAAGCCGGTTATTTTCTGCCGTCTCCTTGTTCAAGGCCGCTCAAAATACAGACATTTGGCTCAAACCAATCATAGAAAACCTGCTCCAAAAGGCGTGGTCGGAAACGTATTTTTGGCTGGAAAAAGCACAAGAATATTTATGCCAGAACGCGTTCAAAACACCACAAAGAAAATCATGTAAAAACAAAACATTGGATGCGTGTTTTGAACGGCTTAATTCTTAAGAGCCTATCTATGTGCGCCCTCTAATAATTTATTGTTTTCTTAGCCGGAATAAAATGGTCTATCAATGTGCTATTTCAGGCTCTTTTTGTGCGGCTTCCACCCACTCCACCATTGCCGGATGTTTAAGGATACGATTAATCCACGCCTGACTCACCGGCGAAAATGCCAATCCGTAAGTTTTAGCCCGGAAAGCTACCGGCGCAAAAAATGCATCCACTGCGGTGAAAGAGCGCCCTGCCAGCCATTCACCACCAAATTTACTTAACCCTTCAGACCACAGCTCATCAAGCCGATCGAGGTCATTCTGTAATTCAGGGGAGATTTCGGCTAATGCCACTGTTTTTGTGCAATTCATTGAGCAAATCTGACGTAATGCAGTAAAACCAGAGTGCATTTCTGCCGCAGCACTTCTTGCCCACGCTCTGGCAATACGATCTTCTGGCCATACCTGAGCATGATCCTCTGCAACATATTCAGCAATAGCCAGCGTATCCCAAACTGTAATATCACCATCTACCAGACAAGGGACAAGACCGGTTGGTGAAAATGCCTTGAATTTCTCATGGCTGCTTTTACCATCTTCAAAATAACTTAGCTGTTCATTGAAAGGTATTCCCAGTGCCTTGAGTAAAATCCACGGACGTAGTGACCAAGAAGAGTAATTTTTATTAGCTATCCACAATGTATACATTTTATTTCTCTCTGTTAACCCTTATATATCCCTACTTTTCCATTTACTGGATAAAACAAAAAATATATCGGGTATGATGATAAAACATTGCAACACAGAAACATTACAGTTTATTAAAATAAGAGTAAACAATTAAAAAATTAACAGCGTTTATTTTTTCCATGAAAATAATTCACTATCGTTACATTACTCCAAATCACTTAATGAATTTAATCTATTTCAAAAATAAAAAAGTTGAATTTAAATTTCTAACTTTAATTAAGGTTATTTATTTTATATATACCAAATAGAAATATGAATATTCCATTTTCTTTTAATTCATAAAGAACTGAGAAATTATCTTCGTTATTGATATATTTTGATATTCTCCAGCAAATTATTTGGTGAAGATTCACAAAAACAATGCTGAATTTTCATCTATTATAATATTCAATGCCTGTTATGCGGGTAAGTCGTATATTCAGGTAGATTATATTTTGAAGTGATCGAAAAATAAGGAGACAATATGCTGTTACAAAACACTTCCAAACAATTTGGTCATGTCTCTGTTTTGATCCACTGGTTAATTGCTCTTGCTGTTTATGGAATGTTCATTCTGGGTTTATGGATGGTGACACTAAGCTACTATGATAGCTGGTATCATCGTGCACCTGAATTGCATAAAAGCATTGGTTTTTTAATTTTTATTGTCATGATAATTCGTGTTATCTGGCGATTTATTTCCCCCCCACCAAAACCTCTGAGCAGTTACAGCCAGCTTACGCGGATCAGTGCAAAATTGGCTCATTTCACTCTTTTTATTGCCCTGTTTGGTATTTTATTCAGCGGATATTTTATTTCCACCGCTGATGGTCAATCCATCAGTGTTTTTGGCTGGTTTGAAATCCCCGCCACACTGGTAAAACAAGGGGTACAGGCAGATACCGCCGGTATTATCCATCTATATCTTGCATGGCTGCTTGTTATCCTTTCCCTTTTGCATGGGCTGGCAGCTTTAAAGCACCACTTTATTGATCGTGACAGTACGCTAAAAAGAATGTTTGGTTTCCCGCCAGACACAAAATAAATTTTGGAGAATCGCTATGTTCAAAAAAACGTTAATCGGCCTGACTACTGGTGTTTTATTAATGGGCGCAAGCTCAGCAATGGCATCCAACTATAAAATTGATACTGCCGGTCAACACGCCTTTATTGAATTTCGTATCCAGCATCTGGGTATGAGCTGGGTTTATGGTAATTTCAAAAAATTTGACGGTAATTTTACATTCGATAACCAAAATCCGGCCGCCGATAAAGTCAGTGTCATCATAAAAACTGACAGTGTAGATACCAACCATGCGGAACGTGATAAGCATTTACGTAGTGCTGACTTTTTAAACTCAGCAAAATACCCGGAAGCTAAATTTACCTCAACCAAAGTGGAAAAAGAGGGTGAACATTACAATATTCTCGGTGAACTGACACTGAATGGTGTAACCAAACCAGTCACACTGCAAGCAAAGCTGATGGGAGAAGGTAAAGATCCGTGGGGAGGTTATCGCGCAGGTTTCGAAGCCAACGGAAAAATTAAATTGAAAGACTTTAATATTAAAACCGACTTAGGGCCAAAATCTCAGGAAGTCGAATTAATAATTTCAGTCGAAGGGGTTAAGGAAAAAGCCTGATATTTTTCTGTACCATCTAAAGATCGATAATAGTTTCTGCACACCATAAAAGTGGAAGAATTTTCCGTCAGATGATTCAGTAGTAACAATCATCTGACGGGAATTTAATCTACGTCTAAAAATCAGGCCATGAAAGTTCAAAACTAATGTCTTACTATGAACCTATTGACAATTAAATTTAGTAATCGTAAAAATTGTCACTACCGAAATAAATTTTCATGAAATAATAATAGAGTGCCAAATAACAATACCACTCATTTCCCATCTTAAATTATTCATCGGTGATGATTATCTCAAGCTGAGATGGCGATAAAACCTATAATAAGACTAAAAAATGCAACAAAAGAGAAATTTAAAAAAAGAAATAAATAATGCATAAATAAAAACACACATCGTATATAACTTATTCCACTATGCCTTTTATAGGTAAGAAAAACCCCTAACATATTGCTAAATAAAAATCAGATTATTTCTCCAATAATATTTGGATACAAAAAATATTTTTAAGGCTATATTATTTATCATCACAAAAAATATTTATTAAGTGAGAATAAAAATGACAGAAAACACGCCAGAAAAAAATAATATCATCCCCCACTTTCCCAAGATAAATTACTTCAATCACGCTCTATCATTATCTCTGGTGAAATCAACCAACAGCTGGTTGAAAAAGTGATAACTCAACTTCTTGTACTACAAGAGATTAACAATGATCCCATAAAAATCTTCGTCAACAGTCAGGGGGGACACGTTGAATCTGGGGATACTCTGCATGATATGTTTAAATTCATTAAGCCAAAGATATTTATGATTGGGACTGGCTGGGTTGCCAGTGCAGGTATTACTCTCTTCCTTGCTGCCAAAAAAGAACATCGCTATTCCCTACCCAATACCCGATTTATGATCCACCAGCCTTTAGGTGGCGTGCAGGGAAGAGCCTCTGATATCGAGATTGAAACAAAAGAAATATTAAAAATGCGCAGTCGGATAAACCAACTTATCAGTGAAGCTACCGGGCACCCTATAGATAAAGTAGCAAAAGATACCGACCGTAATTTCTGGATGGGGCCAGAAGATGCCCGCGATTATGGTATCGTCGGGCACATTATCAGTCACTGGAGTGAATTGAAAGCCGGATAATGACTCTTAGCCTCTCTAATTACCTTTTCTGTTGGCGACGTTCATTCATTCCAGTCAGCATTTTTATAACAATATGGTTTTCTATGCTTCCGGTAGATAACTGAAACAACAGATTCTCATCGGATCTGAGCAAATCCCCTGACTGGAACGATGTATCTTGAAACCCATTGAAAATACTGGCTGTTTGGCAGCTTATTCGACTATGATATATCTGCGTTGATATTAACGATTTTTCAGGGTATTGCAGCCATAGCAGGCTCAATCAAACACATAAGACCTTCTTTTGAAACTCCATCACGAGCCTGAAATGAAATAGCCTGCATAATCCCCAAAAAATAAGATGCTAACTTTCCTGTATCTGTCTCAGCAGATAATTCACCATCTGCTACCGCTTTTTCTATCCGGGTATTGATTACCTTCCAAGTATATTCGCGAACGTCTTTCAGGTATGCATACACATCTTCGTTTTCTTGCAAACGATTGACTATTCCTAGGACGAGTAAACATCCGCCTGACTGGTTAGAAGTAGCCACTTCCACAGAAACCTCTAACATTGTCCGCAGCCCTTTCTTTACATTCACTGCGCTGTTAAGGCTATCCATAGCTTTAGCACCTACTGTTTTAATATATAAATCAACTGCCGCATAAAAAGCCTGTTTTTTACTACCAAATGCTGCATAAAAACTAGGAGGGTTGATATTCATTGCCGCAGTTAGATCCACAAGTTGTGTTCCTTCATATCCTTTAGACCAAAACACCTCCATTGCTTTCTCCAGAGCAATCTCACGGTCAAAACTCAAAGGACGCCCACGTGCTGCCATTATATACCCTCTTTTTATTTCTGTAGTGAGAATAACATAAATCTCTTGATCAATTTTCGCAAGTAAGATAATTTTGTAATCACCACTACAAAATAAATATCAGATCAGAAGAAGGCGATAAAATGGAAAAATGTAAATGCGATATCGCTATCCCAGCAATAATCACTAAAAGTACGCTCCCTTTACCTATTTATATACTGGCATTTGGTATCTTCTCTATGGTCACCAGTGAATTTCAGGTCACAGGTATGGTGCCAATGATGGCTGATGATTTACATGTTTCTATTTCTGAAATTGGTTATCTGGTCTCCCTATATGCTTTGGCAATGGCTTTTGGCGGCCCGCTACTTACGTTAGGACTATTAAAAACACCACCAAAGACGGCATTACTTATCCTTTATTTGATTTTTATTATCGGTGAAATGCTTGGAGCATTAGCTGATTCTTATACAATTCTGGCAATTGCACGGGTAATAACCGGAGCTGTTTCTGGAGCCTTTTTTGGTGTGTCTTTATCTATTTGTGCAGAAATTATGTCAGAGCAACAACGAGGATGGGCAATTTCTATTGTGCTCTCCGGTATTATGATAGGGACTATATTAGGATTACCAATGGCGAATCTGATAGGCACATATGCTAGTTGGAAAATAAGTTTTTGGGCAACCACTGTTCTCGCAACTATTGCCGGGGTCATGAGTTTATTTTGGCTACCGTTCATTCCAAAACAATCTTCAGTCAGTTTACGAACAGAATTTCAAAGTCTTAATAATCCAGAATTATGGCGCGTATTTTCCACAAGTTTACTGATAATTGGTGCTACATTTGCTGCCTTTACTTATTTCACACCCATATTAAAAGATGTGACAGGCTACAGAGAAGAAACTATTGCTGTTCTGCTTACTCTCTATGGCATTGCTACAATAATAGGCAATGTCATTGTTGGAAAATTAGCTGAACGTTATACGATCATTACCTTAGTAACTGGCTTAACACTATTAATTTTATTTCTGATGTTATTTGGTACTTTTGCTGAAAAAAAATTACCAGCAACTCTATCATTAATCGGAATAGGCTTAGTTGGCGTCACAATGAATCCAGCCATGGTAACACGAGTTATGAGAACAGCTAACGGTCGCCCATTTGTGAATACGATGCACACTTCTGTTATTACACTTGGTGTTGTCATTGGGGCTTCTTTAGGTGGATTATGCATCAGTTTAGGTTGGGGATTAAAAGCACCATTATGGGTAGGCTGCTTTATGGCATTCATAGGATTACTGACTTTATTTTCTGATATTAAAGAAATGCGATATAAAAAAGCCTGATCAAAATCAGGCTGTAAAAGTGTGCTCATATTTATAATCTCAGACCGAATATTGTCCGACAATTTGATAAATCCCCGGGTTAGCCTTAGCAAGAACTAAAGTACGCTTTGCAAATTCTGCCGATTCAGGGTCAGTCTGTGTTGCCTGAATATCAGCAATACTTTTCCATTTTGCGATATTTACAACACGGCTACCGTCTCCACTCGCCAGTAATGTTACTGAAATAAAACCCGGACGTTTGCTAATAACGGACTCAGTTCCTTCTTGCAGAAGTTTGATAATTTCTGCCTGATTCTTTGGATCGACTTCTATAATATTGATAAATGTAACTTCAGATTCTGGCATTACATGTCTCCTTAGTGGTTATATCTGTCATCTTCAAGTCACCGCTTTTTTGGCGATCAATTCTGTCGAGTCTGATATAAAGACGAAGATCCATTACAAAATGTCAGACGTTTTACAGAAAATTTTTACCTATTATCAAATGAAGAGACCTGACATTTACATCTTGTTTCTCGTCATATTATTTTGGATATATCAACATTGAGGAAATACAAAAGTGGATAATAAGAAAGTGGCGGGAGATGCATTTTATAATGAATCAGAGAAAATATACTCTAAACGCTCCAAGCTTGAATTACTGGCCTACAAATTTCTGGGAACTATTCAGGATGCAGAAGATGCCGTACAGGAAACTTATTTGCGCTGGTATAAACTTACATCGGCTGAACGCGAGCAAATAATCTCCCCGATAGCCTGGCAGAGAACAACTCTGACCCGAATCTGCTTCGATAAACTTAAGTCAGCCAAATCAAAACGCGAGGTTTATATTGGTGAGTGGTTGCCTGAACCTGCTTCACAAATAGAAAATTTAGGATCTACGACTGAACAACATGAAAGCGTTGATCCCGCCGATCAGCTTATCCTTGCACACTCAGTTTCTATGGCGTTAATGATCGTCCTCGATAAAATGACACCAGCCGAACGAGTCAGTTTTATTCTCCATGATGTATTCCAATACTCTTTCGAAGAAATTAGTGAGATTGTCGGCAGAACACCACAAGCATGCCGCCAGCTGGCTTCATCCGGACGAAAAAGGATTAACCAGAAAAAGCATTTTCCCTCCTCTCAGAAAGAACATGCTCAGGTAAATGCTGCTTTCCGGATAGCATGGCTCACCGGTAATATACAGGAGTTGGTTACCATTCTGGATGAACGAGTAAATGCTATTACCGATGGTGGTGGTTTTGTCAGTGCATCGGTTACACCACTATTTGGACGGAATGCAGTTATTGATTTTTTCCTTTCCGCCTTCACTCGACAAAATGACCTTCAGATCGAGGAAGTTTTTGTCAATGGAGAACCAGGGCTGGTTGGAAAAGCCGCTGGTCGCACCATTTCAGTCATTTCAACTTGTGTCAGAGATGGCCGTATCTGTGATATCTGGGTAATGCGTAATCCGGAAAAATTAACTGATTGGCATTAACACATTTATTTTAATCACGTTATTATTTCTTTTTTCCCTAACGTCCAGACAAAATCTTGTGCTGTCACAGGTTCAAAGCCAAGTTTCTTATAAAGCCAGCTTGCTGTAGACGTTACTAATGTTACATCTTTCACATCGGTAACGGCTGGATGCTGTAAAATACATTCCATCAGCCAGCGTCCTAATCCTTTTTTCTGGTACTCATCAATAATAAATACATCTGATATATAGGAAAATGTAGAAAAGTCAGTTATTAATCTAGCAAATCCAATTTCTTTATCCTGGTGAAACAGTACAAAATTTACACTATTTTCTATCGCAGTTTTAACTTTTTCGAATTCAATTCCTCGTGCCCAAAATAATTGAGTAAGGTGACTATGCACAAAATGGATATCAACTTTACTCTTATCCGTTGTAATCCAATATTCATCTCGTTCCCAACGCATAATTTGATTCATATTATTTCCTCTTCCAAGAATGTTAGATTACAGCTTTAATATTTTTTTCTTAAAACTGAATCTTACATGGGGATCCAGAAAATATGAAGCCTTACTCACTACCTTTATCATTTTTTTAAGATAATTACTTCTTTCATATGATAATAGATCTTTATTTTTTAAAAGATGTTCAACAGCGTGAGTAACAATAAGGTTTTTATATTTTTCACCAAAGGTATTATTCATATGAAAAATAACATCAGCCATCACATTAACTTTATTATGGTTAATGTTATTTGATAAGCTACCAATACGTTTTATATAATTATAAAAAATAGAGTTTGTTATAAATATTTTTTTACTTTTCATTAAGATATCAGGAAATATAAATGCATCTTCATAACAGGCCATTGCTGGTATCTTTATATTATTAAATAAATTCCTGTTAAAAAACTTGCTGCATAAATGTGCCTGAAACTTTTTATGAATCAAAAACTCTTTAATTGCTTGATGTTGTGTCATTCCTAATGGCAATATGAAATCTGACTGAGCCACATAATCAGAGTCTTTATATACCTCATTAATTTTTGATATCAAGATATCAACTTCGTTATGCACTAAAAAAACCATTACCTTATCAAGGTCAAATTCAGGAATAGTATCATCACCATCGATAAACGTTATATACTTGCCAAAACTGTTCTCAATAGCAAAACTCCTGACTTTTCCAATATTGCCAAACTCTGTTCTAAAATATTTAGCATACCTATATTCTTGTTTTGAAAAATTCAACATAATTTCAGATGTTTTGTCTGATGACTTATCATCAACCAATATGAGTTCGATAGAACCATCGATATTAGATCCAATGCATCTTTTTATACTTATCAAACAATTGAAAATAAAATTTTCAAAATTATGAGCTGTAACAATAATAGATAGTATAGGCGCCATATCAACCCCGTAATATAACTAATGATTACTTATATTTACTGTCGACTGTCAATTTTCCCTTTCGTAGCTACACTCAGATTCAACAGCAACCATTTGTAACTTCTCTTTGCCCCCTAAAAATAAATCAACAAAAAATTCATAAAAACGACTTTATTGTCCTTCTATTATAAAAATAGAAAAATCTGGAATATAATTTTAATAAAATACCAAATAAGCCATTTATTTTAGCTCTAGAGTATAATTTATATTTCTTTGCAATTAATATATCATGGACATAACCGCGATCTTCCTTATTCAATAATTGCATTATTTTCACTGCTATTATTTTTAATACCTTACTTAGCCTGATAACTTCATAGCCTGATAATTTATTTTTTAAGTTTATTTCAGCCAAACTATTAAAATTAACTTTAATACCTAAACAAGACATTAATTTAAACTGAGACTCAGCTGAATAGAGCATTTGTTCATTATAATGTTTTTCTCTTACTTTATCAGGGTGTACTCTGTATTTTAATAAAACATCAGGAAGATTAGTAAACCGATAATCTTTATCAATTATTAATAAAAATAAACTTACCCATAATCCATAATCTTGTGCCCTTTTGTAATTTTCAGGATATTTAATTCCAAATTTCAAAAAGACACTTTTCCTCATCATTACTGTAGGATGATAAAATGGGCAATCAAATGCTATACGGGATATTATTTCCTCATGGCTCAAAGGTGGGATTTTATTATTATCCGGTTCTTCATAGATACTCATCGCTGTACCACAAACAATAACATCAGCATGTTTAACCATAAATTCATACTGCTTCTTTAATCTATCCGGGAATGAATAATCATCAGCATCCATTCTTGCTATGAACTCTCCTCTGGATGCTGATATAGCGATATTTAGAGAAGCAGCAAGCCCTATATTCTGGAGGTTATTAATTATTTTTATTCTATGATCCCTCTGCTGACACTCAAAAAGAACCTGATCTGTATTATCTGTTGAGGCATCATTAACTATGATAAACTCATAATCATAAAACGACTGATTTAAAATTGACTCTACTGCTTCAGACAAAAAATGACAACCATTGAAAACAGACATTATTACAGATATCTTAGGAACATCTTTACTCATAAAATAAATCCTTATATTAATTATTTAATATAATTCTAAATTTAACTTATCTTATTAAAATCCAATTTAATTAAATCACCCATAATTTCATCAACATTATTCTGTTTTTTATTATTTAACTCTTTATCCATACCCGCAGAGTGAATAAAAGTTAATTCACCAAAATTTATTACTTTATCATTCAGATATAGATCAACTCTGACAAATGGAAATGGCTGTGACAGCTTTTCAGCGTAATAGAATAATTTTTCAAAGTTTTCTGGCTTTGTCAGGCAATCAAGTTTAACTTCAGTATAGTCAACGCCATAAGGTAACATTTCCCAATTTCTATTCATAAAATAGAATTTTGGCTTTCCTGATCCCCTATTAACACACACCATAACGAACTCAGCTTTTCCATTGAAACAAAATACTTTATAATCGTAAGGTAACACTCCACTTTTTGTTTCAATAAATTTTTCACATATTATTTTCTTAGGTATATTTTTATATCCCATCTCTACAGATTTACGCCAATAATCTTCTCGCATCCAACAATTTAATTTATTAACTTCATTAGTAATATTAAGATTATTTTTATCTCTGCATATAATGTTATAACACGCACCATGATTGCATTTCATAACAAATTTATCCGGAAGAGTGGCCCAATCAATATCACTGGCCTTATCCCAAAAGCCATAAAGAGGGATTAGTATTTCTTCACACCCCCTGTCTTTCACATAGTCTCTAACAGCAAGTTTATCAGAGCATTGAGTAACCAGCTTGTTATCCTTATATGTATTTAGTTTTAACCACTGTAATTTCTCATTAAATGTAATCGGCGTTACCAGATTAAGTTTTTTATTTAATCTTTCTTTATAAATTGATTTTGTAACAAACTCAGGAAATAAGTCACATATATGGTAAAGTATTTTATTCCTTAACTTTTTAATATATTTATTCATATGGATAATTTCTTTATCTAGTAAAGACAAACCACTTAATAACTTTAATGTTGATAAATATACTGCCACAACATTCTTAAACGTTTTATCTATAAGAATTAATTTACCTTAAATTATTCATAAAAATGCCACACAATCTCGTGGCATTTAGTAATATAAAAACTTTCATCATTTACTCATTTTTTTGTAATAACCATCTGTATATCAAGCCACCAGCAATTCCACCGATCAAAGGGATAAACCAGAATAACCATAACTGCTCTATCGCCCAGGTTCCCTGAAAAATAGCAACTCCTGTACTCCTTGCAGGGTTAACTGATGTATTGGTGACAGGTATACTAATTAGGTGAATTAGAGTTAACGCCAAACCAATCGCCAATGGCGCAAATTTATTGGGCGCATTTTTATCTGTTACTCCAAAAATCACAATCAGAAAAAATGCAGTTAATACCAATTCAATGATAATGGCAGATTGTAATGAAAACCCTCCGGGAGAATGATCTCCATAACCATTCGAGGCAAAACCACTTTCTGTCGCATCAAAACCACTCTGCCCACTGGCTATCAAATACAATACTGCTGCGGCTGCTATTCCGCCAATGACCTGCACAAGAATATAAGGAATAACATCTTTGAATGAAATACGTCCACCCACAAATAAGCCTAATGTGACAGCCGGATTAAAGTGCCCCCCCGAAATATGGCCGACAGCATATGCCATAGTCACGACAGTTAAACCAAAAGCCAGAGATACTCCCACAAAACCAATTCCAAGCAGTGGGAATGCCGCAGCTAAAATTGCACTTCCACATCCTCCGAACACTAACCAAAAAGTTCCTAGGAACTCTGCTGATAATTTTTTAAACATTATATGATTCCTCAACGATAACTGCATGAATGCAAAAGAATCCAAACAAAGTTTAGTTAGTATTTTCAAATATGTGCAAGGAAACATCAGCAGAAGATAGGTAATAAGAAAATATTGAGCGTAATAGTTTCACTATAAGATGGAGAATGTTTATTAAGTCAACATAACAACCTGAGTTTATTGATATTAAACTCAGGTTGTTGAGCTACTTAATTAATAATTTATTTTTTTACTGCTGTATTGACCGTATCTGATGCCTGCCAAATACGATATTTCACTTTTATAGATTTCGGTGTATATACCACAATTGGTAATTTGCTGTTATAGCGAACAAACGCATCCTTACCTAAACTCACCTGAATGAACTTCATGGTTTTTGTCTTATCCACACAGTTCATTTTGGTTGACATTGGACCAACTACTTTATCCAGTTCGTAATAATTATATCCCCAACCTTCCAGATTTTTGGTTTCAAGCTGCCCGCCAAACCAATGTTGGTTGCAGTCTACCATCATACTTTTACCAATCATCAATTCGACCATGTAATTATTTTCGTCCTTTTCAGGTGCCAAAGTAATTACACTACGAACCATACCCTCAGAAGGTTCAGGAAAATGAGTCAGATCATTAGTGTTATCCGCCTGAGCATAAACAGAAACGGTCATAGCAGCTAAAGCCAGTAGATATTTTTTCATTTTTTCACCTCTTGATATGTTTAACAACGCAAGAGAATCATAACAGCGAAAATTCAGGAATAAATTATGCTTTTTTAGCAAGGTACTGATTTTTAAATCAATTATTTTTAAAAGAAATAACCCACCAAAAATTTGGAATAAATTTACATTAACAATCATAGGGATACGTCATTTTTATAAAATATTTTTTATGTGATATCTCTCAAATCTGGTATTACAATGGGCTGCTACACTCATAGTGTGGTAGTAAACTTCGTAATTGGAGGTCCCATGTTTCCAGAATTCGCAGAAGATCGTGATTTAGTATCCAACCTGAAAGACTCCCACCCCCGTTTCCAATCTTTGTTTGAAAAACATAACCGCCTCGACCAAGAAATATTGCAGCTTGAAGGCCCGAATGGAGCTGGCTACAACGAAAAAGTCGTGCGATTAAAAAAAGAAAAACTCCATGTAAAGGATGAGATGCAAAGAATTTTACAGGCGGAATCTCAGAAGTAATCCTGCCATAGATAGACAGACGCCTGCTACGCTGAAAAGCGGGCGTCTCATGAGAGTAGGCATTTTTTGTTATACCTTAATCATAAAGTTCTCAATTAGAGAACCTTTAATTATCCATCCTCATAAAAAAGCCACCATAAAGGTGGCAAAAACTGGAGCAAGGTTTTTTTATTATTTATTGAGTTACAGCAGCTTGTGGCGCAGCTTTCTGGCGAGGTTGTCTTTTGGTTTTTGCCCTCGGATGCGGCGTAACACACTCAACATCACCCGGCTTAGAAATAAAGCGCACAAACGTTTCATGGCTGACGAACGTTGCTCCACAGTTGATATTCTGGCATTGATTATAGCGCTCTTTTGTTTGGCTGGAATGCTCAAAGCTGCTACGGGTATGCGCTGATTGATTACAAAGAGGACACTTAATCATAATTGTTCACCTTTCTTGAAAGCATTGTTCTTGGAATAACAGTCTTGAAATAACACCATCTCGTCTGGTGAACAATATACCAAAGATCTCACACCGAGATCAAGTGTTTATTTTGAGATCTTGTGCTTCTGGTTTTATTTCGACCTCATCAAGTTTAACCTCAAGATCTAATGACGTAGTGAACCCGCTATCATTGAGATTGTGAGTCACTTTAACAATGGTCCAGTCAGTTCCATCAATCTCTGGTTTAAACCCCTTAATATGCACCGGCATTTCGGGATACAGTTCCGCACGACCTTTTGCTAAGGTGATCGAGAACTGTGCCACATTTCGCTGTAGTTTCTTCCAAGCCGCTTCAGCAGCACGTTCTGCTTCTTCTTTGCTCGAATACATACGAGAAAGCGTCAGAACATTCTCGCTTGAACCCTGTAAATATTGTCTGGACTCTTGTTGCTCAGTAATTACCTGATGAGATTCAACCGCAGATTCTTGTTGTTCTTCATAAGAAAACTGGCCGTCAATGCTGAGGCTTCTATCACTTTGACTTTCCCCTTTACGGGCAGGCTGGGTATAAGAAGGCCTCCGCGTTTTTGCTCTGCTTTTCGATAAATCTACTCGACTCGGCTTCGCTAAGCTGACACTTCCCGATTTATTTTTAGACTTTCCTTTTTCTCTTTTAAGGGGTTCTTTATCCTTGTTTTTAGAACCTTCATCTTTTTTAGGTAGTTCTTTCTTTGAAGGCTTATCTTTTTTAGTATCCGTTTTACTGCTTTCATATTGGACAGATACTTCAACTTTGGCGCTTTTTGATTCCTTTCGCGTATACTCTATTGTTTGTTTAGCCGTTGTGCGAGTATCCAGCCACTGCGCTATCACGCCGGTATAAGACTCGCGATCTGATAGTGTAAACCGGTGATTATCGCCGGATTTACGGATAATTTTCACAGGAGCAATCGGCATACCACTCCCCGTCTCATTCTCCCCCTGACGAATAAACAACAACTCATTATTTTTGACTGACACAATAGCTCCTTCCTGCTTCGCTACTCTCGTCAAAAAACTCACATCGGATTCATCAGTCTGGTCGATATGCACAGTGATGCCTTTTAATGCATCACTGATCTTAAAACTGAGTTGGTTTCTCATCGCAATAGTACTCACGATATTTTCTAATGTGAGCTTATGATAAGACCATTCCCGTTTAACGTTCAGATCACCCCGTAAATCAACACTACGAGCACGAATGGTCAATCGATCCGGAGCACCAACATGTTCAACTTCATCAACAATAAATTGGCCTTTTGGCGTTAAGGGATGGCCATGCCACCCCAATTTCAATGTCAAAATATCACCTCTGGATGGCAACTTGAGTTTGCCATCTGCATCATCCAGCTCAATATCTAGCTGATCTGCATCCAATCCACGGTTATCCGTCAAAGATAAAGACATTAAACGTGACTGTATTTTTCCGGTGATATCCTTATTATCGATCTCCAAACGAAAAGCCGGTGATCCCTCTTTACCAGTCACCAAATCAAATTGAGGTATCCAATCTGTGTTTGGCATCCACTGTTTGAAATCCATCATGAGAATAACTCCCTCGCTTTATCGACTCCCTTATCTTTCAAATCAGAGAATACCCCCTTAGCTTTATCTATTCCCTTATCTGCCCACGCTGAAAATTCTTTCTGATATGTAGGCATGTTCTTTTGAATATCAGAAAACTGCTCCTGCAAATCCCCCAGCATCTCAGACAAATCGTTATCAACTCTCCGTAATGTCAGGGTAAAGCTGATTTTGCGGGGTGTACCTCCAGACATAAATTCTGTTTTGGTCTCATCAATACTTTCGATAACAAACATGCCGTAAATAGAGCCACTGCCATCAATCAGAGACCATGCTTTACCGCTGTCAGCCATTAATTTCAATGCGGTCAGTGAAAGTGATCCTCCCGTCAGTTCAGGATAAAGATCTCCCGTCAGAGTTATCGTATCGTTATCCGGGCCGATAAATTGCCATGCAGGTCGAGCACCTACACGACTATTAAAAGCATGTCTCCAGTTTTGTTTATGTTGAAAACTTTGGTATGGCGTGGTTTTCAACATAAAAACAAATAAACCCAGTGCTGCCATCATGAGAAATCTCCTCCTCTGTCAGAAAGTGAGCTACGCATGCGAGCCTGTTGCATACGTTCCCGTTGTTCCAGTTCCTGTCTGACCATTCGGGCGATATCCTGTGCGGACTGCCCCTGAGAGCCATAGACATAGATGTTATATTGCGGTGCCGCACCACTAAATTGCTGTGGCTGGCTCTGTGCCCGTTTCGCCTGAACCTCCTCATAGGCATGAGCAGGCAAGCTTTGTGGATGTAATGGTGCATTCTGGGCGGCTACAGGCAATGTCATAGAACTCATGGCAACCCCAAAGGCTGCATACTTCGCCGTATCTAACCGACTGGTGACACTTGCTGAGCCAGCGACAAGCTCAGGCCCACGTTCCCCAACAATAGCGATCTCACCATTTGCAATATATCCACCTTTATCGAGTTTCTTAGCCGGCATTAAGTCTTTGGTGGCTTCAGTCCTGGTAATTTCCTCTGATGTATTTAACTCAACATCTTTTTTGTCACTACCACCAAAAAATGATTTAACCGCATCACCGAAACTTTTAAATTTATCTTTCAGCACCTTCCATTTTTCTTGAATACCTCCTAATATGGCATCGATCATTTCTGATCCAGCAACCTTTAATTTTTCCGGAATAGCCTGCACATCAGAAACAATTTCATTCCATTTATCTGAAATTGTTTTTTTAACACCCTCCCAGATTTCAGATGTATTCTGTTTAACAGATTCCCAAGCTCCACTTATTATTGATTTAACAAATTCCCAGGCTTCAGAGGCACTTTGTTTAATACTGTCCCAATTTTGGTAGATAATGCCTATTAACCCGCCATTCATGAAGAAACTTTTAATTCCTTCCCACGCATTACTGACAAGGTTTTTAATTCCTTCCCAAGCACCACTGAAAATATTTTTTACACTATCCCATAAGGCCATAAATTTTGGCCCCAATGATTCCCAATTCTGCCAAATATAAATAGCAGCCATGGCGATAACACCAATAATGGCAAGGATTGGGTTTGCCATCATGACTCGTCCTACAACCATGATTACCCGCCCAATAGCACTAAACGCATTACCTAAAAGACCTAAACCTTTTGAGCCAATATTCGCCAGAGTATTTATACTATTACCTAAAAAACCAAAAACTTTTTGACCAATATTACCTAATGCACCTATATCCTTTCTTGACTGAATAAAAGTATTGTTTTTCCCACTTTTACTAAATAATGCATTGAAGGCGGTACTAAGGGAGCCAAAAACTCTCGTACCAATACTACTCAGAATATTTAAGCTCATTCCTAAAGATGCGAATATTCTTACGCCTATCTGACCAAATATACCCAAGCTGAATCTTAAGGAAGCAAATGCCTGAATCCCTATCTGCCCCAAAACCCGCAGGCTGACCCGCAACGAACCGAAGACCCTAACGCCAACTTGAGCAAAAGCACTGACGCTAAACCTTAACGAGGCAAAAGCCTGAATCCCTATCTGTCCCAAAACCCGCAGGCTGACCCGCAACGAACCGAAGACCCTAACACCAGCTTGGGCAAAAGCACTGACGCTAAACCTTAACGACGCAAAAGCCTGAATCCCTATCTGCC
>NZ_NIBU01000068.1 GCF_002632485.1 Xenorhabdus innexi
TGAAAGACTTCTCGACTGATATCACTGGCATAAACTTTTCTCATTCCAGTAGGTTACATGAAAAACTGTTCAGGGTGAAAAAGATTCTGAATAGCCTCTAAGTAGTAATAGCCTCAGGCAGCAATTTCATCAGATTGTTTTTGTTTGATTTTTCCTATTATTTCGGTGATTGCATTGCGGGCATCCAGATGGGCTTGCTCTGCTAGTTTTTCACCCATAGCCAGACCTTCGGCAAATATGAATTCCACATCAGTGATACCAATAAATCCCAGAAAAACGTTAAGGTATGGTGTTATCAAATCGGATGCACTGTCTTTATGAATACCTCCGCGGCTGCTTAATACAATAACACGCTTTTCTTTTAATAATCCTTCTGGGCCTGATTCGGTGTAGCGGAAGGTAACACCTGCGCGGGCAATCAAATCAAAGTAGGTTTTTAATTGTATAGGAATAGAGAAATTGTACATTGGTGCAGTGATCACGATAACATCATGTGCTTTTAATTCAGCAATCAATTCATCAGATAATGCCAGAGCCATTTTTTGACGCTCAGTCAGTTCAGCGCCACTTGGGCGCATAGCCCCTAATAGTTCTCTATCCAGTACTGGAACCGGCTCTTTAGCTAAATCGCGAACGGTAATATGACTGTCTGCATGGCTGGCTGACCATTGCTCAATAAAATTGTCTGCCATTTTATTACTTTGTGAATTTTGTGCCATGATGCTGGATTTCAGAACCAGTAAGTTACTCATTTTTAATTCCTTAATGCGTTACTGTAACTAATACATTGTTAACGGTTTTTATAGAACAGGCATTTTAGTGAGATTATCGTTCAGTAAATAGCGCAATATTTCGAGGCTGGCATTCAAAATTATTGAACATTTGATTGAGTTACCGATTTCTAACCAGAAAGCTGAGGGAAATAAATGCGTATATATGAGGTACATTGAAATACTCAAGATATGTTACACTTCTGATATTCCAGTATTAAAACCCTATCCTATAACTCAATTTACTAAAGTACGCTGATAGTAAAAGAAATTTTGACAATAAAGTGCTTTTCAGCAAAACAGCACTACTTAATTAAGAACGTCACAAGGATTTATCACAGTGGAATCACCTTTAACAGCAACTATTGCTGAATTATATGCGGAACTTGAGCACACACCGTTGCGCGATCAATTCCGCTTAAGAAAACGTTTGCAGGGAGCCGCAAAAATAAAAAATCAGGCATCCCTACAAGCCGTAACACAATCTATCTCTGCGGATATTGCGACGGCAAAACAAAAAGTTATTAATCGCCAAACAGCCTGTCCTTCGATTAAATATCCAGAAAATCTACCGGTTAGCCAGAAAAAAGATGATCTCTATAAAGCCATCAGAGATAACCAGGTTGTTATTATTGCCGGAGAAACCGGTTCTGGTAAAACAACCCAGATCCCTAAAATATGCCTTGAACTGGGCAGGGGAGTTAAGGGGCTTATCGGGCATACCCAACCCCGTCGTTTAGCGGCTCGTTCTGTTGCCAGCCGTATCGCGGATGAACTGGAAACCTCGCTTGGTTCAACGGTAGGTTATAAAGTACGGTTTAATGATCAGGTGAGTGAAAATACGCTGGTCAAATTGATGACTGACGGTATTTTGCTGGCGGAGTTACAGCAGGATCGTCTGCTATTACAATATGATACGCTGATTATCGATGAAGCGCATGAACGCAGCCTGAATATCGATTTTATTCTGGGATATCTGCGTCAGTTATTGCCGAAGCGCCCTGATCTGAAAGTTATCATTACCTCTGCAACGATTGACCCGGAACGGTTTTCCCGTCATTTCAGTAATGCCCCAATTATTGAAGTCTCAGGCCGTACTTATCCGGTGGAGGTTCGTTACCGACCAATAGCAGGAGATGATAATGACAGTGATCGGGATCAGTTAGAAGCTATCATTGATGCGGTTGAAGAATTAGGCCGTGAAAGTGCGGGCGATATTCTGATATTTATGAGCGGGGAGCGCGAAATTCGTGATACCGCCGATGCGTTGAGTAAACAGAATTTGCGGCATACTGAAATTTTGCCTCTGTTTGCCCGCCTCTCCAATAGCGAACAAAATCGAATCTTCCAGCCTCACGTCGGGCGACGAATTATTCTGGCAACTAACGTTGCTGAAACCTCATTGACTGTACCGGGAATTAAATATGTTATCGATACCGGTTATGCGCGTATCAGCCGTTATAGCTATCGAACTAAAGTCCAGCGTTTGCCGATAGAGCCTATTTCTCAGGCATCTGCTAATCAGCGAAAAGGCCGTTGCGGCCGTGTTTCTGACGGGATTTGCATTCGGCTCTATTCCGAAGATGATTATTTATCCCGCCCGGAATTTACTGATCCTGAAATTTTGCGTACCAATCTGGCATCAGTTATTTTACAGATGACGTCGATTGGATTGGGTGATGTCAGTGCATTCCCGTTTGTCGAAGCGCCGGATAAACGTAATATTCAGGATGGTGTCCGGTTACTGGAAGAGTTGGGGGCTATTGACACCGAACTTTCAACCGATGGCACTTACCGTTTGACACAAATGGGGCGGCAGTTGGCACAATTGCCGATTGATCCCCGTTTGGCTCGTATGGTACTGGAAGCAAAAACACATGGCTGTGTACGTGAAGTCATGGTGATTACTGCGGCCTTATCCATTCAGGACCCAAGAGAAAGGCCGCTGGAAAAACAGCAGGCTTCAGATGAGAAACACCGTCGTTTCGCTGACAAAGATTCTGATTTTATCGCTTTTCTGAAATTGTGGGATTTTCTGACAGAGCAGCAAAAAGAACTTTCCAGCTCTCAGTTCCGCAAACTTTGTCGTCAGGATTACCTGAATTATCTGCGGGTCAGAGAATGGCAGGATGTCTATACTCAGCTGCGGCAGGTCGTCAAAGAAATTGGTATTCCGGTTAACAGTCAGGAAGCGGATTATCGTAGCATTCATATTGCGTTACTGACGGGGCTTCTATCCCATATTGGTCAGAAAGATGTCGAGAAACAGGAATATACCGGTGCCCGTAACGCCCGTTTTTCAGTATTTCCCGGCTCTGGATTATTTAAAAAGCCGCCTAAGTGGGTGATAGTTGCTGAATTAGTAGAAACCAGTCGGCTCTGGGGACGTATTGCCGCCCGTATCGAGCCGGAATGGATCGAACCTCTGGCATCCCATCTCATCAAACGCCATTACAGCGAACCTCACTGGCAAAAATCTCAGGGTGCGGTAATGGCATCAGAGAAAGTTACGTTATATGGCTTGCCGATAGTGATGGCGCGTCCGGTCAATTACAGCCAGATTGATCCGATGCTGTGCCGCGAATTATTTATCCGTCACGCGCTGGTGGAAGGAGACTGGCAGACCCGCCATTCATTCTTCCGCGCTAACCTTAAATTACGCGAAGAAGTTGAAGAGCTGGAACATAAATCCCGTCGCAGGGATATTCTGGTGGATGATGAGACATTATTCAGCTTCTATGATCAGCGAATTGGTAAAGACGTTGTATCTTCCCGTCACTTCGACCGCTGGTGGAAACAGGTCAGTAAAGAGCAGCCTGAACTGCTCAATTTTGAAAAGAGTATGTTGATTAAAGGGGATGCCAATAAAGTCAGTGCATTGGATTACCCGAACTATTGGCATCAGGATAATCTAAGATTCCGCTTAACTTACCAATTTGAACCGGGAACAGATGCTGATGGCGTTACGGTGCATATTCCGTTACCGATTCTGAATCAGGTCAGGGATGAAGGTTTTGACTGGCAGATTCCGGGTATCCGTCAAGAATTGGTAGTGGCACTAATTAAATCATTACCGAAACCGATCCGCCGTAATTTTGTACCAGCGCCTAACTATGCACAGGCATTTCTGGAGCGGGTAACGCAACCGCAGGCAACACTACTGGAAAGTCTTGAAAAAGAACTTCGTCGCATGACAGGTGTGACGTTGTCACGTGATGACTGGCAATTGGAGCAGGTTCCTGATCATTTGAAAATGACCTTCCGTATCATCGGAGAGAAAAACAAAACGCTGGCGGAAGGAAAAGATCTTTCGGCTCTGAAACTGAAACTGAAAGATAAAGTACAGGAAACACTTTCAGCCGTAGCGGATGATGGTATTGAACAAAGTGGGTTGCATATCTGGAGTTTTGGTGAATTACCTGAACGCTATGAGCAGAAACGTGGCGGCTATTCTGTTAAAGCCTTTCCGGCGCTGGTGGATGAAAAAGATAGCATCGGTATTAAACTGTTTGAAACAGAATCCGAGCAGCTTAATGCCATGTGGGAAGGAACACGGCGATTACTGTTACTGAATATTCCATCACCGATTAAATACCTGCATGAAAAACTGCCGAATAAATCCAAACTGGGATTATATTTCAACCCATATGGAAAAGTACTGGATTTGATTGATGACTGTATTTCCTGTGGTGTGGACAGATTAATTGCAGCAAATGGCGGACCAGCATGGAATGAACAGGCATTTGCCGCGTTGCAGGATAAAGTTCGGGCTGATTTGAATGATGCAGTGGTTGATATCGCCAAACAGGTAGAACAGATCCTGACAACGGTGTTTGCCATAAACAAACGTTTGAAAGGGCGGGTTGATATCGCTCTGGCATTGGCATTATCTGATATCAAAGAGCAAATCTCCGGCTTGGTCTTTAAGGGGTTCGTCACCGCCCACGGCTGGAAACGTCTGGCCGATGTTTTGCGTTACCTGAATGGTATTGAACGCCGATTAGAAAAACTGGCAATTGATATAAACAGGGACAGAGCGCATATGAGCCGGATTGAACATATCCAGCAACAATGGCAACAATGGCTGGCAAAACTTTCGGTTCAGCAGAAACAATTACCGGAAGTAAAAGAAATCCGCTGGATGATTGAAGAACTGCGTATCAGCCTGTTTGCTCAACAACTGGGTACGGCATATCCGATATCGGATAAACGTATATTGCAGGCGATGGAGAATATTGCGGCCTAATAGTTCAGGGGCTGTAGGGTTTCATTATTAAAATCCTATAGCCCCTGTTTCCTCAATAATAAAGAAGGCGTGTTATTTACTGATAAGTCAACGTAACCGTTGCTGTCACATTCGCTTTGCCCGGTGTTATCTGCGGTTCAGTCTGAATATAACGGGCCTGCATCGGAAGCGAGAAATTCCTTACTTGATCGCTGGGCTTAATAACAATTGGTTCACCAATCGATAATAGCCGACTAAGAAAAATAATTTGCAGGCCCACACCTTTTGCGGTGATGTTGTCACTATCATGATCCAATGCCCAAATTTTATAAGAACCGCCTGTTGCTGGGCGTCCGTCCAGCCTCATAGTGATTTCTGTATTAGAATCGCAATCCAGTTCTAAGTTGAAGTTCCTTGACCTAGTGGCGCTATGTATGCCACGAAATTCACTTGTCTTAAATTTACCCATGTTAACGCGGGTTATTTTATGTGTGAGAGAACAACTCGGAGTAGGGGTAATAATTTGAGTTTCAGCTAAATAAAATGAATGGACAATATTACTATGACCTAATCTGGCTCTAGTCAGTATCCTACCTTCAATCTTTCCTGTACCTGTATTGGGTGCAATTTTGACAAGTTGTACCGTCAGATAACCCCAGGTACGACCACAGTAATAAGTGTAACCATGATGCCAACCATGAGGAGGATAGCAGGTTGTTGGATAATTTGATTCTCTGGGGAACCAACCAATACCAAAGTCAGTTAGCCCCCAATTATTGATGCGGATACCAACACCCGGTACGCCGGATTCATAAATCGCATCATAGTTATAATGCGCACGGTTAAAATCAGGTTGATCCCATGATGTTGACATCAGTCTATTACAATAGGCGACATAGCCTTTGTCATATATTTGATCCAGACGAACTTCTTTGATTGTTGTGCCGATAGGTTGATCTTTCGGGACATAGATAGGAGAACCAAAAGAGACTTGTGTTGTGCCGGAATTAAAATCCGGAAAATATTGACAAGCACCCCCCCCATAATTGGCCTGGCTGGCAAAACTGCTCATCATGCCGACGATAAATATACTCGCCAATAGTAATTTGAAGCGGTTAACCATAATTCATTTCCATAATATGTAAAAATATCAAATAAATGCTCAATCGTTGTTATTCACAGGTTGCGTTCAATATATACAGGCCGGATTCAGGCGTTTTTTTAGGCAACTGATAATTAACGTGGCACTCCTGAGCATCTTTATGACCCCATTTCACCCATATCTGACCGGATTCAGGAATACCACTGAGATATGCCTGTCCATCATTACTGACAATGGTGGTGCTGGGTTCATCTGATTCGTTTTGTTGTACTAATGTAGCCGTTGCGCCAAATGGCACCTCTTTTCCCTCGTGAGAAAGAGTCAGTAAAACGCGATAACCAATACGTGTCTGGAAGTCAGCCAGTGTCAAAGCACCTTGAGTAGGGACAATAGTTTGTGTACTGAGATCGATATCAACATTATCCGCCATTGAATATGTGTCCAAAGAGATACGGTTTTTGCGATAGCTACTGGCATAGGGAACAATGGCGTAACCTTTCCAGTCAGTTGCAATACCAGTGTGGTTCTGAACTTTAATGCCTTTAGCACCATTGGCCCGGACTAACACTAATGTATCCCCCAAGGATTGGGAAAAAGTGATACCGTAAGGATGTGCGACGACTCCACCATTTAGGCTGTAGTTTAACTGTCTGGATTGTTTACTATAGTTATAACCCATTCCAGCCTGACCATAAGCACCTTTGTATTCTGAACTGAGGCTTCCGCCAATAGCTCTATCATGGTCAGTGTAATTTTGCTGAATACTGTAAGTCAGGTTGTTATCTTCCAGTGCTGTTCCGCTGAAGCTGACCTGATGAGATGTTTCTCCTTTTTTACTATTAGTCAGGTTATAGCTTGCCCAGCTGTTTTTTAGCCAGCGGTCAAGAGGGATTTGTATGCTGAGTGATAAAATTTGATCATTGTGATTTGTTCCCGGCAACTGACTGTACGAGTAATTCAATGTGTAGTTGACTGAGTTGTAGCTGGTACTGTAACCGGCGCTGAGATTCCTTTCATGACCTTTCTGAGACCAAAAGTCTTGTTGGAAAGCAGATAAATACACACTACCTAAATTCCCTAAAGACTGGTTGACATACATTTGCAGTTTACTGCGTTTATTAATGTTGTGGCGGTTGTTATTTGTACTATTAAACTCATTCACTTCTTTGAAATCATAAAAATCATGAGTTGAGTAACGATAGCCAGCCAAAGTAAAGCTGGTACCAGTCAGGACTAAGTCTTTTGCATATTGAAATCGGTATGACTGCCCGGAAGCGCTACTGTCTGAGGTTAATGCGGATTTTGCGTGAGTGACATCAAAAGAAAATGAACCCCAATCAGAGAGGCTGTAACCCGTTCCCAAAGCAACGGACTGGTAGTTTTTTGAGAAAATCGTTCCACCATATAATGTGACATGATTGGAAAGACCATAACTGACTGTACCCTGCATAAAATAGGGGGTTTTGCTATGTTGAGCGGCTGAACGATATTTTCCGAATGCCAAAGAATGGCGCAGGCTTCTTTCCCTCATCATTACAGGTACAGCTGAAAAAGGTTGCACAGAACGATGCTCTTTTCCGTCAGTTTCTTTAACGATAATTTCTAAATTGCCACTGGAAGTTGTTGGATACAGATCATTAATAATAAAAGGGCCGGTCGGAACGTAGGTTTCGTAGATGATGTAACCATTTTGCTTAATAGTCACCTGAGCATTACTTTGTGCAATCCCCCGTATTGTTGGTGCAAAACCTCTCAGGCTATCAGGCAACATATTGTCATCTGAAATCAGTTGTATACCACGAAACTGAAAACCGTCAAAAATAGGTGAGGGAGTATAACTATCACCAAAAGTCAATTGGCTTTTTAAGGAATGAATATCACGTTGTAAATAAGTGTTCAGGCTCTGCCATTTTTTAGTCTGACTGCTGTAAGTCGAATAATTTCGTAAACGCCAGGCATCCCAGTTGGCACCACTTCTGAGATTGAGAAAATTATTTCTGGTTGATCCGGATTGACCATCCAGCCAGTTAGTGGAACCACTGTAGTTATAATTAACCTGCAAGGACGTTAATCCTTGTTGCCATAAATGAGGAGGCACATAATCTCTGACTCTGTTGTGCAGAGCAGCCTGAGGGATACTGATATCCAGACGTTGTTTATTAAAATCGAAAGAAGAGGATGCAGAAGCAATATACTGATTAAGATCTGTGATTTCAGTTTCTGCTGATAAAGCCGCTAAAACCGGGAATAAATCGACATTAACTCCCATCTCTTTAAGTTGTTTTGGCGTAATTTTGGGCGATAATTTATTATTGACCAGAACAAATTCAACATTGCCAGTATCTATTTTTTCCCGATTGAGATAAGTATCGACCCAATAACGACCCGGTGGCTGTAGGTCGTCCTGCATGAAAATTGATAAATCAATATCTTCAGGGAAACCAGAGTTCGTTTCCAGTGCATTGATATTGAAATATTCTTCTCCGTAAACTTTATCGGCAAGCAGAAGCCATATCGTTGCCAATGCACACAAAAGCACCTTAATTGGTTTGAGAAATAACGCCAAATTATCAGAAATATTGTATTGAAGATAATGGCGGTTGTTATCCATAATCATTTTCTAGTCCTGATAGATTGTATAAAAGTTATGCTCAAAAGGTATGCTTTTCTTCAGGCGTTATTCCGCCAAAATCATTGATAGCTTTCCAGGAAACATAGCTGACATTTTTAACAGGAATATCCCAGCTTAATTGGCCAAAAGGCGCGATCATGCCAGCGGCCTGAATTTCATGGTTTTTCGATGAATTTCCGATAGTTAGGTCAGAGAATGAAATATAATATGGTGTTGGGTTTTCGGCTGTCAGCTTATGACCTTCAACTTTGAATTTCAGCGATTTATAGGCAATTGAAGCGTCTTCTGCCAGTTCAGTAGGGCGGTAAAATAGCTTAAAGCGCGATCTTACAGTGATTTGTAACTGATTTTCTTCTGATTTTACAGTCGCCGGAATAGATTTTACATTCAGCCAGAATAGAGATTCTCTATCGTTTGGTAAATTATCTCCGGTTTTTATAATACGTAATACTGTCTCATTTCCAGCAGTTAATTTGAAAAGAGGGGGAGTGACAATAAAAGGTGTTTTAGTTTCATCATTTTCTCCCTGAATCCAGGATTGTATAAGATAAGAAATATCTGTTTCCGGATTATTTATAGAGATGGATGTTTCTTTTCGGTCACCATTATAAACAACACGAGTACCACCAATAACGATACCGGCAAAAGAAGTATTAATGCTGAAAACACAGATGATAATAAAAATCAAAATACGAAAGTATTTCAAAATGGATACTCCGATTATATTATTTTTTATGCTTATATGTTGATGAAGGTAATTATTTCATAATTACCATTCACTGGTTATAGTGAATGGTAATAGTTATTAATTAGATGTTCTTTGTACTATATATTATTAGTTATAGTCGATGGTGAAGCTGGCTGTTGCATTAGCAGCTCCTGCAGTAACTGTATCTTTAGTTGCAACATATCTAGCAACAAATTCCAGCTCAGCTTCGTTTTTATCAATTGTTTTTCTTGAAGAAGTGCTCCCCAGAGGGATTGGAGTATTACTATTTACCTCATAAATGCCAATAGCTACACCATCAGCAGATCCATCTTTTGTATGCGCTAACGCTAAAAGATTTTTATTAGTATTATCAACTTGCCCATCGAATTTAACTTTAGCAAATTTATTAGCTTCTGGACATTTAGTAAGTTTAATGCTGAAGGATGTTGCAGCTGCGTAGCTACCAGCTTTGTTAAATGCTGTTGTGCTAATGTTACCCATATTCACAGTTTGATTTTTGTTATTTTGATTAATTTCACATGAAGGAGCGATTATCGTTCCTTTAAATTGAATTTGCCCATCGGCAGCATGTGCCAGAGGCATAAATACAGATGAAATAAATAAGGATGAAATAATTAACTTGGTTTTCATTTTTAATATATCCCATCCCTGTTGTATTAATACAACAGGGATATAGCTGATTTAATTAACATTAAAGCTGTACAAATATAATACAGCAAATGAGCAGTCTAAATTGATATCTGAAAGATGGTACAAAGTAGTACCAAGATTCATCTTTAACAGATATTTCAAAGCATATAGTAGTGATCAATTAACAAAGATCAAAATAATAACTCGACAAAGTGCAATATTCAAAGCATTGTGCTGCCATCTTTCTATTAATAGCATTGTAGTTCAGAAACCCGAATATTATTCAATCGTAAATGTATTTTTATTCTGTTTTATAAGATTAACTATTAATTTAGAAGAATATCAGAAAATAAATATGAAGATAAAAGTGCTTATTTTAGTGATTTTATATTTTTACTATATATTTAACCAAATATTATTTATTTGTGATGCGGGTCTCAAAAATAGCATTAATACCTAACATTTAGCATTAGTTAGCTTATATCGCTATTTACTTTAAAAATAGCGATATTTATATCCATTGAAGGTTAACTGAGTGTTAATAATAACTGGTATAACATGATTTGTATGATGAATACTTAAAAAAAAGGGGTAATAACAAAGCAGAATAAATATTTATGTATTGTTCACTAAGTGAGCATAAAAACACATTTTTAGTTACAACATACTAATAAGCGATCCTAAAACAACACTCATCAATCCCAGAGACAAAAAACAAAAAGCTAAGCAGAGCTTCTTTTAAAAAAACTAAAAATGGTAGGAGGAGAAAAATTTTTTATGAGAAATGAGAAGAAAGGGAGAGTGTGGCTTCTCTCCCTTTCCTTTAGCAGTGTGAATGTAGTTTGAAAACGCACTATAGATATTAGTGCATCAGTAACCATGTAGAAGGGATCGTGGTCAATAATAAAATAGCAATTGCTGATTTTTCTAAGTTACTCAGTCTATTAGTACCATCCATTTGTTTTCTGGCATATAGAAAAACAAGCAACCCAGGTGCATACAGGATTACTGAAAACAACAAATGCATTAAGCCAGAAGCATAAAGCAGCCATAAGCCATAAATGCAGGCACCTGTAGCAATAAATAGTAAGACGCGATTACTGCGTTCAAAGGCAACTTTTGCCAAAAATGCACCAACTAAAAAGTAAGGTACCAGAACCATCTCTGACGCAATGGAAAGTAATGTGTTGTAATCACTCCCGCTTAACCAGATTAAAATTAAAGCAATCTGAACAGCGCCATTTGTGATCCATAATGAAGAGGCTGGGGCTTTTTTGTCATTTTGCTTACTAAATACTTTCGGAAATGAGTTATGTAAAGAAGCAATAAAAGGCACTTCGGCAGCCATGATTGTCCAGCTTAGATAAGCACCACAGACAGAAACAATTAATCCGGCAACAATAATGAATTGGCCAGCGGAACCAATCAACCCTACCATCAGATTCGCCATTGAAGGATTACGTATTGCTGCCAATTCTGGTCTGGTGACTAAACCCAGAGAGAGCAGGGTAACCAGTACATAAACCCCCAGTGCTGAAATAAAAGCCAGTAGGGTCGCAATCCCAATATCCTTACGTTTTTTCGCTCTACCTGAAACAACAACCGCGCCTTCAACCCCGATGAAAACCCATAGAGTTATCAGCATGGTATTTTTGACTTGTTGCCAGACAGGGATTTCCATTTCAATGCCAGAAAAGTCAAAGGTAAAGACATCCATTTTGAAAGCAATAACAGCCAGAACAATGAATATTCCTAGCGGTAACAATTTGGCTATCGTTGCTAATTTATTGACACCCGCCGCCGTTTGTACGCCTCTGAGTACAAGCCAGTGTACAAACCAAAGTAAAGCAGACTCGCCGATCAATGCCTGCCAAGTATTCCCGTCACCAAAAATAACGGAACTTCCTGTGTCAGTAAAAAAGCTTAATGCAGCAAAGACGATGACTAAATAAGATACATTAGCAATGATAGCGCAAAACCAATACCCCCATGCAGAGCAGAACCCGACTAACTCACCAAACCCTTCTCTGGCATAAGTAAAAATGCCGCCATCCAAATCAGGACGCAAACGAGACAATAAAAGTAAAGAGATGGCTAAAAAGAGAATACCTATGCCTGTGATCCCCCAACCGATCATTAATGCAGCGGGGCTTCCTGCGCTCGCCATATTTTGTGGCAAACTAAATACACCCGCCCCAACCATCGAACTGAAGACTAATGCGGTCAGAGAAGTAAGGCTTAATTTCTTTTCCAAAGATACGTTCCTAAAAGTCAGATAAAATCAACACGATTAGCCAGAACACTTATTCTGAATATCGAACACATATTGGACATTTATTACATTCATGGGATGGAATGCAGAAATATTCAGTGGTTAAGTCTAAAAACAAAGGGATTTTACGGAGTGAAAGGGCTGTATGCAATGGAAAATTATGCAAAAAAACACAAAAATTATGCATAAAAATATATATTTTCTAATGAAATAAACTATAAATAATTCTTTGCCTTTTTATAACCAATGGATTCTGAGTTACATTGTGGCAGCAGGGGAATGGAACATCTGGCAGGGATAATTCACAACATGATGATATTTTTGTCAAAAAACAGACTAACGTTCACAATATAAACATTATTAATAATAAATAATTAATTTTACGTTTAAGAAACAAACTATAAACATTCACGGAAGTTGTTTAATTGACAATCAGGTAATAAATTTAATAGCCCTGATAAAAGAAGCATACATTAATCGTGCATGCTTCTTTCGTAAGGTTGTTATTACATCATGAGATTGTTATTTAAACAGATCTGCGCTAATGGTAACGTTGCCACCATTAGACTGCCACTCTCGGGTAATATGATAATATTTAGCCCCTTTTTCTGCGGCACGTTTAGCGACCTGATAAGATATTTCAGGATCTGTAGTGTAGTAACCGGAAAAAGTAATGGCATCAAAGGGCACCATTTGAGCAGCGGATGCTTTATTCAGTTCTTCTATTTTTGTTCCGTTCGGCAAGGTTACAGTGTAACGCCCACCTTTTGATGACTGGGTTTCAAAAAAGCGGCCAACGATATTACTGGTTGATGTTGATGAAGCAAGTCCCGGAATTTCGACTTTCTCAGCCGCTTCTCCACCTTGTTCTAAAGCCTGACGTCCGGCCTCAGAATCGGCAGGGATCACAGCTTTATTAGACTGAACCTGACGTTTTGGGGCATCTTCTTTATAGACATAAGCCGTGACAACCTGATTTCCACCATTATTTGGGGCAACATCACGGGCAATAAAGAAAGAGGCGGCATTCTTCTTTTTGGCTGCTTTGGCCAAAGCTTCTTTCAGGTCAGGATCAGTAGGAAAATAACCACTCACAGTGACTGTATCAAAAGGTTCCAGAATAACAGCTTCAGTTTTAGGTAGTTCTTTGATTCCCCGATAAATACGATATTGAGTCGTCTTATCTATTTTTGCTGCATCCTTATGATATAAATCAGCGACAACACGTAAATTACCACTTCCATTAAGATCATCCAGACTTTGAATATAGAAACTGTCAGCCCCTTTTTTATCTGCCTGACGGGAAACAGCATCTGCTGCTTCATAGATAGCATTAAAACGCCCGGTTACTGTAATTCGTTCAAATGGCTTAATTTCAGCGGCTTTCTCTGGTGTTAATTCTTTAGCTGCATTTGCCGTGGTAATTGTAGTTAGGGAGAACATCGCTGTTGCGATGATCGTGGTCTTCAGCTTCATAAAAAATCCTTTCGCCTTGCGCATTAAAATATTTATAACGTGCTGAACATTGTTCTTTATCACATAGCCTGCAATTATTGCATGTAATACTGCTATGCATTCACGCGGTTACATATACATTCATGGGTTTCAATGTATAAAGTTGATTTTTCAGTGTTATTTATCCATTATCACCCCTGCAATATTCAGCGTTATTCATGGGTATTCATGTTGTTTCATGAATAATGTGTACATGAATGCGTACATAATCTACATTAAAAGCAGTGCTATTTTCTGAGGACAATATTATGCCAATTACTGACTCATGGCTCCGCTCTACCAATGGAAAACACCAAGAAAAAATGATTACCAAATCCGATAGAGACGGCTTGTCTGTTCGTGTGACACTTAAAGGAAAAATTATATTTCAATTTAGGTATCGTTGGAACGGAAAAGGAGATCGGATTGATATCGGCACATACCCAGCGACCAGTTTAAAAGATGCTCGTGATTCAGTAATTTCTTATCGCGGGGAATTAGAGCAGCACCGCAATCCTAAAGTAGTTAAGCTCGTTCGTAAAGAAACAGCACTGAATGCAATGTCTGTTAGTGGGCTTATTCGGAGTTGGTGGAGCACGGTAATGGACGGTAATCGAGTTAGTGCTGATGAAATTTTGCGTTCCTTCGAAATTCATATTTTCCCTAAAATTGGCGAGTTACCCCATGATGAGGTTCCGTTACATATTTGGCTTTCTTTAATTGAAGATATTTCCCAGCAGACTCCAACCATAGGGAAGCGAATATTAATGTATACAAAAAGAGCCCATAAATGGGCTGTTCGGCGAGGGATGACTAGCTTCACACCGCTATCTGACGTAGAAAGAAGTGATTTGAATGGGAAAGATGCCAGCACCGATATTGATGGGGATATAGAAGGCAGGATATTAAGCGAAGAAGAGTTGGTGGTGCTTTTTCATATTATCGGAAATTCTAAGTATAACCCACGTAACGCACTAATAATTAAACTGAGCCTGTTATTTGGGTGCCGTATCGGTGAGCTATTAAAAGCTAAAGTTAGTGATTTTGATCACGAAAAAAATATCTGGACTGTTCCTCCTATAAATCATAAAACAGGAAGACGAACCAAAAAACCTATTATTCGGCCCATTATCCCAGCGGCTAATGAATTAATTGAGCAAGCAAAGAAATTAAATTATGGGAGTGAATATTTATTTGTAACGTTTGAAAAAAAACCATGTTCACGGTCTTGGCATAGTAAAATGATCGAACATCTCAGCAAAAAAATGTCAAAACATTTTAATGACACTTACTCTTCTTGGTCAATCCACGATTTACGCAGAACTATGCGCACTGGCGTATCTGAGTTAACTACACCACATGTCGCCGAAATTATGTTAGGCCATAAATTACCGGGTATATGGCAGGTGTACGACAAGCACACCTACCTGAACGAGCAGAGGGAGGCTTACGAGCGCTGGTGGGATAAGTTGACTAAAATGTATTAGTCGTCACTCGATCTGACATTTCATCTTGAAAAGATGAGAGTTACCTACTTTGATTAAAGGTGTTCAAAACTTAAATCAAAACAAAAAGAGGTCACTCTCATGTATCATACTAGCAATTCAATTATCAAACACAAAGTGGGCTTACTTAATCTGGCTGAAGAGCTGGGGAATGTATCAAGAGCCTGCAAAGTCATGGGCGTCTCTCGTGATACGTTCTATCGTTACCGGGAATTAGTCGAAAACGGCGGGGTTGATTCACTAATCAATCAGTCCCGTCGCGTTCCCAATCTCAAAAACCGGGTCGATGAGCAAACAGAACAAGCCGTCGTTGAATATGCCTTAGCGTTTCCCGCTTATGGTCAGGCACGTACCAGTAATGAATTACGTAAACAGGGGGTTTTTGTTTCCGGGAGTGGCGTTCGCTCCATTTGGTTACGGCATAATCTGGAAAACTTTAAAAAGCGACTGGCAGCACTGGAAGCGAAAGTGGAAAAGGAAGGCATTATC
>NZ_NIBU01000069.1 GCF_002632485.1 Xenorhabdus innexi
ATTGACTGCTGGCGCTTTCCACATAAAAAATTAGGGGTATCTGATGGTCATTGAAACGGTGTGCTAATTAACCATAAAACTTAATGGTTTTCAAGCTCGTTTGATGAGGTTATCAAATGCAGAATGTACCACTAGTAACATAATCGTCAACGGAATAGCCAGCGCATCCAGAATCACGGCATAGGCCAGAGGAAAAGCACCAAATAAACCTGCGCCACCCAGTACCAACCACGTTTCGTTACCATCCCAGACAGGGGCAACTGAATTCATCATTAAATCACGATCTGCCTGCCCCTTAACCACGGGGAACAGGATGCCTATCCCAAGATCAAAGCCATCCATCACGATATACATCATAGTACTGAAGACGATAATCAGAAACCAAATCAGAGGAAGATCAATACCCATTTGTTAGCTCCTTATTTCCTGAATCATTATTGAAGCCTTTACGGATAAGTTTCATCATATAAACATAACCAGTACCGAAAACAGCGCCGTAAACGACAAAGAAGATAAGCAGGCTGATGCTCATATGAAATTCGCCATGCGCAGAAACAGCATCTTTTGTGCGCATCAGGCCATAGACAACCCACGGCTGGCGGCCTATTTCCGTGGTGAACCATCCGGCTAATATGGCAATCAGGCCGGAAGGAGCCATCAGGAGCATAAAGCGCAGAAACAACCGATTCTGATACAGACGTTTTTTATAACGTAACCACAGCCCCCAGACCCCCGCCACAATCATCAGAATGCCCAGTCCGACCATTACCCGGAATGACCAGAACACCATAAACGCATTAGGGCGATCTTCCGGTGCAAACTCTTTCAGAGCCGGAACCTGTTTATCAATACTGTGTGTCAGGATAATGCTGGCAAGATAGGGGATTTTGACGGCATAGCGTGTCTCTTCTGCTTCCTGATCGGGGATACCGAATAAAATGAGTGGCGTAGCTTCGCCGGGATGATTCTCCCAATGGCCTTCCATCGCAGCAACTTTGGCTGGCTGGTATTTCAGCGTATTCAGGCCATGTAAATCACCGATAACAGCCTGTGATGGCGCAATGATCAGGATCAGCCACATTGCCATTGAGAGCATTTTTTTCATGGCTGATGAGTCATTGCCTTTCAGTAAATGCCAGGCAGCGGAAGCCGCAATAAAGAACGCGGAAGCAAGAAATGCAGCCGTTCCCATATGTAGCAGGCGATACGGGAATGAGGGATTGAATATAACGGCGAGCCAATCAACGGGAACGATCTGATTATCAATAATTTCATGGCCTTGTGGGGTCTGCATCCAGCTATTGGAGGCCAGAATCCAGAATGTCGAGATAAGCGTACCGAGTGCGACCATACAGGTGGCGAAGAAATGGAGTTTTTCACCTACCCGACTCCAGCCGAACAACATAACGCCAAGAAAACCGGCTTCAAGAAAAAACGCGGTAAGCACTTCATACACCAATAAAGGGCCAGTAATGCTTCCGGCAAAATCAGAGAAAAAACTCCAGTTAGTGCCGAATTGGTAGGCCATGACTAAACCAGAAACTACGCCCATACCAAAATTAATACCAAAGATTTTTGCCCAGAAGTGATATAACGTTTTGTAGTCTTCATTACGAGTTTTCAGCCATAAGCCTTCCAATAGCGCAAGAAAGCTGGCTAAGCCTATCGTAATAGCCGGAAAGATAATATGAAAAGAAACAGTAAATGCGAATTGTATCCTTGCAAGCTCCAGGGCAGTTAACCCGAACATAGTGACCTCATTTTATACATTATACGGATAAAAGAAATAAAAATCGGGAATAAGTAAAACATAAACATTTCATTCATTACAGTAACAATTTTTATTTGTTTTTATATAACAGTTGGTTTTTAAAACTAATTAATGTATTAAATACAATGCATTAACATTAATGTTTTTAGAGGTAATAATATGAAAACAAACCTTTTTAGTGCATAGGTGTTCAGGGATAATAAATATTTAATGTGTGGTGAAATTAATTAATTGATGCTGGTGGCTAATATCTATTGAATATGTTTATTTCCGCAAAAAATATATTTTATAAGCGGCATATGATATATCACTATTGATTACCTGCACTGAATGGATCTTTTCTGCATATATCGGCTACTTAATCTTATCTATTTCACGTAATGATCTCCTGCATAATTTACTAATTACTGATTAATCATATAACACATTGAATATGCAATAAGTTAGCTATTCAGAGTGTTGTTATCCCGTCAGCAACTCAGGTGCAAGGCTACGCAATTAGCCAGAATGATGGCGGATATATGATACAAGGGGATCACTCGTGAAGGGCTTAAATAATAAAGTCGCGATTGTGACTGGTGGTGCAACCAAAATGGGTGCAATTGTTGCCAGAATATTGAGTGAATATGGTGTTAAGGTCGCCATTTTTGATATTGATCGGGAAGGCGGAAAAAAAGCCTGTGATGCCCGACCCAGCGACATTCATTTCTGGCCTGTTGATATTACTGACGACAAACAACTTTCTCAGGGTGTGCATGAGGTTGTGGCCCATTACGGACACCTTAACTGTCTTGTTAACCTTGCGACAACTTATATGGATGATGGTGCCGATTCCAGTCGTGAAATGTGGCTGACAGCACTCAATATTAATGTGATCAGTGCTATCCGAGCCGCTCAGTTTGTACATCCTTATTTTATGGCAGCCGGAGGAGGATCAATTGTTAATTTCACCAGTGTCTCCTCTTCTGTTGCTCAGACAGGCCGTTGGTTATATCCCACCTCAAAGGCCGCTTTATTACATGTTACCCGCAGTATGGCAATGGACTACGCCGCTGATCGCATCCGTGTGAACTCGGTTTCGCCGGGCTGGACTTGGTCACGGGTCATGGACGAGCTGACCCAAGGCAATCGTCGGAAAACAGATGAAATCGCCGCAGATTATCACTTACTTGGTCGAGTGGGAGATCCCGAAGAGATCGCTCAGGTAGTGGCATTTCTTCTTTCTGATTTGGCGAGCTTTGTGACCGGCGCTGATTACTCCGTTGATGGTGGCTATTCAGTGATGGGACCAGAGCAGTCGAAACCAGCCATCTGCCGTCTGGCGGAATAGTCGCAACAGCAAGAGTCGCAACAGCAATGTTCGTAACAGCAATGTTCGCAACAGCAATGTTCGCAAAACGCTATGTATTCGCAACCGACTATTTATTCTCAAAAAACTATGTAGGAGAAAAAATACCATGCGTCGTATCGCTATTGTGGGAGGCGGTCAGGCCGGGCTGCCTCTGGCCCTTGGTCTGCTTGACAAGGGCTATCAGGTAACCGTAGTTACCAACCGAACACCTGATGATGTCCAGAATGGCCGTGTGATGTCGAGCCAGTGTATGTTCGATTCTTCTTTACAGTTTGAGCGAAATCTGGGGCTGAATAAATGGGAAACATTATGTCCGCCTGTTGAAGGTATCGGCTTCGCCATTCCTCATCCGGAAATTCCTGACGCTAAAGTCATTGACTGGAGTGCCCGGCTTGATAAGTATGCGCAGGCGACGGATCAGCGCATCAAAATGCCTTTCTGGATGGAATTGTTTGCAGCCCGTGGTGGCAATCTGGAAATTCGTGATGTGGGTGTTGCTGAGCTGGAACAACTGGTATCCACCCATGAACTGGTTATTCTGGCGGGCGGCAAAGGTGAAGTCGTGAGATTACTGGAGCGTGATGCAACCCGTTCTCCCTATGATAAGCCGCAGCGTGCATTAGCACTGACTTATGTGAATGGTATGCTGCCGATGCCGGAATATTCACGCGTTTCTTTCAATCTGATCCCGGAAGTGGGTGAATATTTCGTCTTTCCTGCTCTGACCCTGAGTGGTCCCTGTGACATTATGGTCTTTGAAGGGATACCCGGAGGAGCAATGGATGGCTGGCATGAAGCCAGAACACCGCAGGAACATCTGGCTTACAGCAGGCACATCCTTAAAACTTTCCTGCCGTGGGAAGCTGCCCGTTGTGAAAAAGTAGAGCTGACCGATGAGAACGGCATTCTGGCCGGGCGGTTCACTCCGGTAGTACGCAAACCCGTAGTGACACTGCCTTCCGGTCGTCATATTTTCGGGCTGGGGGATGCAGTAGTGACAAACGATCCGCTTACCGGACAAGGCTCCAATAATGCGACTAAAGCCTGCAAAGTCTATTACGAATCAATACTTGCCCGTGGTGATAAACCTTTTACGGTAGAGTGGATGAATGCCACCTTTGAGCAATTCTGGGATTACAGCCAGTATGTGGTGGAATGGACAAACAGCCTGCTTATCCCGCCAAAACCTCACATCCTGCATTTATTAGGTGTAGCTCAGCAGCAACCGGCACTGGCCAGTACGATTGCCAATGCTTTCAATCATCCCCCTGTACTGTTTCCGTGGTGGCGGGACAGTGTTGCATGTGAAGCATACATTGATTCACAGATGCAACATGTACCGGTTGCTAATTCTTAATTAAGGAATTGACTTAAAAAGCAGCCTGAAAAAGCAGGATTTCAGTGTGGAGAAGTTCAATATGGTCATAAATATTCAGAACAGCCAGACGATGTTACATGATGCCGAGTGGGGAATAACAGAGTTTGAGACACGGGCATTACGTACCATTCTGGGGTGTTACCCAACCGGTGTTGCCATTGTTGCGACACGTACTGCTGACGGGCGCAATGTGGGGCTGACTATCAATTCATTTGCATCCCTTTCACTGGAGCCACCGCTGATACTCTGGAGTCTGGTCAGCCACTCGCCCAGTCTGGCTGTCTTCCGCAACTGTGAATATTTTACGGTCAGCATTCTTGGTTGTGACCATCAGGAACTGGCTCTGCGTTTTGCCAACCCGAGGGTTGAAAATAAATTTCAGGATATTCCCGTACAGGAGACACCGGAAGGAGTCCCATCTATTGGCGGAGCGATAGCAACACTGGTTTGCTCGAATCATCAGCAGACACATGTCGGTGATCATTTGCTGATGATTGGTCAGGTGAAGCGTATTGCCAGTTTTGAAGGTAAGCCATTGGTTTTTCACGGCGGTATGTTTACCGCATTGCACGATATTGGAAAAGATAGGGGAGAGTATGAATGAAAAGCCTGCTGAATACGTTCATCACGGCGTTGGATCAGGGTACTGTGAAGATAATCGATCTTACTCAGACTTTGTCACCTGATTTTCCCGCCTTGCAGTTGCCTGAGCAGTATGGACAAGTTTGGTCATTCAAAATGGAGCGTATTTCCTGTTATGACGAAAATGGCCCCGGCTGGTACTGGAATAACTTCAGTTGCGGAGAGCATACAGGAACACATTTTGATGCTCCGGCACACTGGATTAGCGGTAAAGATTATCGGGATAATACGGTGGACAGCATTCCCCTGCATAACTTCATTGCTCCGGCAGTTGTTGTGGATGCCAGTCAACAGGTGGCAAAAAACCCGGACTGGCTGCTGACAACTGAATTCTTACTGGCATGGGAAAAACAACACGGACAGATCCCTGCTGGAGCGTGGTTACTGTTCCGCACTGATTGGTCAACGCGGGCAGATGATCCCGTCAATTTTCTTAACATGCGTGATGATGGAGCACATACACCGGGGCCTGATCAGGAAACTGTTGAATGGCTGATTCATAAACGTCATATCCGGGGTTTTGGGGTAGAAACGATCAATACTGATGCCGGGCAGTCCTATTCATGGCCAGTAGCTTACCCTTGTCATACCCTGATGCACGGGGCAAATAAATACGGTTTGCAATGCCTGAAAAATTTAGATTTATTACCACCCGTCGGAACAGTCATTATTACTGCCCCCCTTAAAATTGAGGAAGGGTCGGGAAGCCCGTTGCGCGTTCTGGCGTTGGTTGAACATTCTGATGGAATCACATCATGAGTAATTCTAAACCACAAATCATTATCATCGGCAGTGGAATAAACTCGCTGGTATGCGCTGCACTACTGTCCATATGGGGGAAATCTGTTCTGGTACTGGAACAGAATGCTGTGCTGGGGGGATGTATCCGGACAGAAGAGCTTTTTCCCGGTTATATCCATGATGTGCTCTCCTGCTGGTATCCCTTATTTTTGAGCAGCCCGGCTTATCAGGTGCTGAAACCGGCATTAGAAAAAGCAGGTCTGGAGTTCAGACAAAGTGATTATTCCACCGGACTGGTTCAGCCGAATGGTCGTGGGATCGCGTTAAGACGGGGCATTCTGCCTGCTGCATTGCAGATTGATGCAATTGCAGGAAAAGACGGAGAAACATTTCGTTATATGGTGCAGCAGATTCTTCATGATGATGCTGAACTGGTTTTCGGTTTATTGGGGCAGAACCCCTATGGTGTCGGAGTACTCCGGTTACTGTTTCGTGAATGGCGAAAACGTGGCATTGATGGGCTGGTGAAATTTGCCGGTAATTCACTGGAAACATTCCGTCGCTGGTCGGAACGTGAATTACAGTCTGATTTTATCCGCACTCTGGTTGCGCCGTGGGTCTTGCATACCGGTCTGGGGCCGGATGATGCCAGTTCCGCTCTGATTGGAAAACTCACTTTTGCTGCGGTGGTATCAGAAGGAATGCCGGTAGTGAAAGGAGGAAGTATCTGCATTGTTGAAGCGTTGAAAACAATTATTGAACAGCATGGAGGGCAGCTTCTTACTCATACCCGAGTTGAACATATTATTACTCACCAGCGGGGGCGAAAACGCCGTGCTTCAGGAGTAATAGCAGAGGGAAAGGTCTATCACGCCACCGATGCCGTAGTCTGTAATGTTACGCCACAACAGCTTTATGGTCATTTACTGGATAATGTTCCCATTACAATTCAAAAGAATGCACAGGGATATCATTATGGACGTGGTGGAATGCAGGTTCACTTTGCCCTGAATTCTCCTCCGTCATGGAGCAATCCAAAATTATGCCACGTGCCGCTTATTCACTTAACGGAAAGTATGCAACAGGTGTGTCTGTCGGTGACACAGGCTAATAATGGTTATCTGCCTGAGCATCCGACACTGGCTATAGGGCAACCGATTGCGCTTGATCCGGGGCGTGCTCCTGAAGGGGGATGGATTTTATGGGTTCAGATGCAGGAATTGCCTACTCATCTGAAAGGGGATGAAGCGGGAGACATTCCTATTCCCGATGATGGCAAATGGAATAACGCTGTTCGTGAAGCATTCGCCGATCGCATACAGGCTCGTCTGGAGACGGTAATTCCGGGATTTTCATCTACGATTGTTGGTCGCAGAGCCTATTCTCCGGCAGATTTACAGGTATTGAACAGCAATCTGGTTGGCGGAGATCCCTACTCAGGAGTTTGCTCTCCTGACCAATTTTTTTGGCTGCGTCCTTTTGCCTCTTCAAAGGGGGGGAAAGCACATCAGACTTTTATCAATAATGTATTTCATATCGGGGCTTCAACTCATCCCGGCCCCGGATTAGCAGGGACATCCGGCTATCTTGTCGCCCGCAGGCTTGCGAGGCAATGATAAAAGCAGTGAGCATAACGTGTTGAAGTTCGGTTCAGATTAGAGCCTTATCTATTGTCTTGTCGCGTGACTCTGTACTATTGCACTTTATACCGGCTGACTTCATGGTCAGCCGGTGATTATGTCGATCTCTGTATCCACTAAAACTGGTTACATCATCTCAGAAATGATATTTCTGCGTTGGGTAATTTCCCAGTATTGTTAGCTGTTTTTAGTGTCGATAGGCTTCGGTAATGGGTGTGGGGACGCTCCGGTTCTTACGGTCACCAAGGCCTAATTGTCCGTAATCGTTTCCCCCCCAAGCATAAATTCGATCATCATCTGTCAGTGCAAAGATGGAGTTGTATGGGTCAGCGCCTACAGCCAAGGACTTAACTTTTACCCCATCAGGCATGGCGACCAACTGCGGGGTTCGGTTTTCCCAGTTGTAGACATGTCCATCGACACCTATTGCATAGTAAATCGGGCCGGATAACCAACTGCCGTCATTAACGAAGAGCTTCCGGATAGGATTGGTTTTGGAAAATGGTTCAATGCTCAGAGTACTGTTATGGTCAGTAGTATAGACTTCCCCGCTATCAGTTACAGCGTATATACGGCCTGTTACAGCTCCAATAGACTTAATATTCAGCGAAGCATACTCCTTCATGAGAGTTGGTGGATGCACGCTACTGGTTGTCCCGATAATTAGATTGTCAGTGATCCACCATTTATATAATGAACCGTCTTTCGTTAACATAAAATAAGTATCTTTGGAAGCGGCAATATCAACAATATCTTCAATATTACCGGGAATTTTCACTTGTGTTGGAGTTATGTGAAACCTATCGGTCCAGTCCGAGGTATGCAAGCCCAAGCCATAGAAAATACCATTATCGCCCAGAACAAATAGGCCTTTTTCTGAACATGTAATGCTCTTTGCTTTTGTTTTTCCCGGTAGCGGAACATGAGTCGGTGTCGTTCTGTCGTTGGTATCACCAACTCCTAATTGTCCCAGATCGTTATTACCCCAGCTATAGACCGAGCCATATTTAGTCAACGCGAGCGAAGAACTATATCTGCCAATCTGACTAGTGCAGACTGATTGCACCTTCATTTTGTTAGACATCGGGATACGTGTCGGTTTGCTTCTGCTCTCGACTCCCCCCACCCCGAGCCCGCCATCCTGGTTTATGCCCCAAGCGTAAAGATAACCGTCCTTAGCGATAGCCAACGTACGCCCGCCGTCAGTGGAAATCATCGTCAGTGCGGGAATCCTAAACGTCGGGCGTTCGGTGGTTCCAGTGATAGGGGGGCTGGCACCATAATCGAATGACTGGATTGCTGTGAAATCCAAACGTTCGGCGGTTACTTCTTTCATTTTGCACGACCAGTGAGTGGGGATTTCCTGAGATGGATCAGTCTCGGCTATTTGTGTGATACAGGAAAAACCTTGTGCGGTGGTAATTCTGATGGTAGCGCCCGACGTGCCGGTTCCGGAGAACGTCACGGTATCCTCTTTCCAGTTCTCCGATGACACTTCCCAATCCACGGGGGATTTCACGAACAGAACTGCGGTGGGCTTGACGGTAAAGGTTGTTGACACCTCTGGCGCGACTTCTGCATCGTCAGAGGCGCGGTGCTGCGACACATACACATTCCAAGTCCCCTCCGTAAGTTTATAGTTACATCCCCAGTTACCCGTGTCAGAAATCTTGTGCCAATCGACTAAGTGTTGGTTTATATCCATATGCCAGCGTTTCTTTTTGCAATTCGTCGAGAGGAGGTGCGTATACGGAGGGTTCATATTTTCGACACTAATTTCTGCTATATCGTGTGGTGTCCCCTTGCCGTGAATCTGTATTTCAGGCAGCCAATTTGCCACAATCCCATGTTGGCCAATCGGACTAATCGAAATATTAGACTGACCGATAGTTAAATGGTAGTACCCAGTTTTAGTCTGTGCACCTTCATGGCTGAACTGGTTCAAAGTTTGTGTCACGTGCCATTGATAGGAGCCGCTGATGTTGCCGAGGAATTTGTCCGGACATGTCCACCTCCCCGATGAATCAACCGATACTGTACAGTTATATGGCACAGCTCCATCCGGAGTGCCTTTCTCGCGTGGCTGGATGGTAAGTGTCGCACCGGGTGTCGCCGTGCCTGAAAAACTGAATGGTCCATCTGTCTTAAATAAAAAAGCATTGTCTGCGGCGGGCGTTTTGATAGCCACTGAATCGAAGACCACATACTGTGTCGAGGCGTGCGAAGCGACCCCATCATTCTGGACTGCGACGACCTGCGAGATGCCAACGGGTACATCTTTCGAAGAGCAAGACCATTTGCCTGACTTATTGTCTACTGCTATGTCCTCACAACCGGATATCGCCAATCCTTTCGGTGAGCCTGCATACAAAGTGATGGAAGCAGCTTTTCCTCTGGGTCCAGAAGATTCTCCTGTACCGCTGAAGTATATAGAGTCTGCTAAGGCAGCACTTCTGCTCGAATCCTGTTTGTTTATTGTTGCGAAATTAAAATAAAGAGAAACGGGATATGTGTTGGAAATGTGGCCCGTATTGTGGCTCGTACCTAAACAATCCTCTGTGGCGGTGCCTCCGGGCGAGCATACTGCCGCCGTTACTGGAACCCCCAATCCAGATGGCGTTATTGAAGGGTCATTAGTCACTTCTGTAAACCAAGACATACTGCCCGTTTTCATGAAGTGACGCCATTGCAGACCCCAGGTTTTGGATGAGGTCGGCGCTGGCAGACCCTCAATCGTTACCTGCCATCTAACCCATTTGTCTTGACTATCGCAACCCCCATGCCAGAAAACACCGTTAGAGTCTTCGATCGTAAATGTTTTTTTCTCGCCTGGCCCAACGGTCTGATCTCCGCCGGTTTCATATATACAACTCCAATCATGCGGATGGAAAGTAATGGTTTTATCCGAACTATTAATAAGGGTGATCGGATGGTATGCAGCCGTATGTGCCGGTGTGGCATTCAGCCCGAAACCCAGAATAACGGCAATCAACCCACCAGCCAGAGTACGTAGCCGTGTTGGAGTATTAACACGTGCCATGAGATTCTTTACTCGTGATGTCAGATTTTTCTTCATTGTTTTACTCCTTAGTTTTCACAGCAAGTCGACAGGTGCGCCGATACTGACAAAGACAGGAAGCGAATATGCTTCATGCTCGCTTTTGTCAGCGAATGTAGTCTTGATGTGAGCGATGTACCATCCAGAGTCATCTTCAGTCGGATAGATGTTTTTCTGACCGAAGACCAGAGTGGCAATGTGCTGATGTGCTTTCTCTTTCCCGTATGATTGAAGCGGTAGTGAGAATAAGCGCTTGCTAAGGTCTGGAGTATATTTTTTGGTTGCCGGGTCTAATTTCTTCCACATTACCTGTGCATGAGAGGGAGCAGGGTGAGCGGTGAACAGCACCTCAATTACCGCGTCTTCAGCACTGTCCGTATATCCCACCACCGTACCATAGGAAACCGGACCCTGATCCAATACTTGTGGCAGTACTTGATCGCTGATGATTACGTGTACTGCGTCGCTTGTGGTCGTGCCTAGCGTATTGGTCGCTCGCAAGCGGTACCACCCCGAGTCTGCCTTGCGTGCCGGAGAATTCTGAGTTCCAAACACCAACCGAGTGCTGTTCTGACTGGACAGTGCTGACCAGCTACTGCCCGACGTAAACGTATCCTTCTGACCCGTCGAAGACCATTCCCAGATCAGCGAATTGCCCTGCGCCGCAGGGTCCACGTAATTGAATAATGCCGTCAACGCTACTTTGCCAACCGTACCCGTGGTCACATAGACTGTTTTCTTCGCGGTTGGGAACTGACCCATTAACCTCGGCTTATCGACCAATACACCGCGTTCTGTCGCGTCCACCTCAAACGGATGTCCCTTCTCATCTGCTCCGACCAAAACCGTTTTTTGGGACTGTGGGTCATCGTAGTAGGGCAGTACAACCACACGCCACGGCCCTGTGCTTGAGGACTGAGTCAGTTGGATATCGCCCTCGGTCCGGTCCGTAGCCTTCGAGCTTTGCCACGGAGACCACCCCCCACTCGATTTGCTCTGGAAAAACACCTGATATCCCGCGGCAGGTCTAGCGCCGGACGCGACGTGAGCTGCATCCCACGAGACGTGCGTAATGCCCGTCATTCCCCCTTGAGGCACAACCTTCAGGTTGATCGGCATCGTGTATTGACTCGTGCCCGAGCCAACCAGACTGGCAGGCAGGTTAGCTTCCGGATAACCATCTTTGCCGACGCGTTGTGGCTCGCCATTGATCAACGGCACCACCGTTGCCCGCCATAGTGCATCCTTCTTGTCGCCCGGTAAGGGAATTTCCAACTCTCGTGCCTTCGGATCGTTCACGTCCTTGCTTGATGCCCCGGACCACGACGGCCCGTCCTTCATCTCTTGATAGAACATCCGCCAACCAGTCAAGCAGGCTGTTGTCTCTGAATTATCATTCAAGAGAGAAAACCAGCCACACCCCTCATTATGTTGAGAGGTCCAAATAAGAGAAAGTAAGGCCCCCGTCGTAGCCAGCGATGTTGATGCTGTTTCCGGTATCAGGCTTTGAATAGCCTCTCTACTATTCGACAAAAGGGTAAAAGCAACTTGATTTGGAACTGATGCATTGGGTGGCATTCCCCCTGAGATAACTCCAATAACGGAACCCTGAAACATGATTGGTCCACCAGAGTCTCCATCCGTAGTCGAACCTCTTCCGGGAGTGATAGTTGCTGACATTTCAGCACCGGCAGCCACGTAATCTACTGTTGTAGCCTCAAACCGATGAAACCTATTGGGAACAACAAGGTAATTAACGAGGTCGCCTTCGTCACCACCAAAGCCCATGCCCTGAATAGAATCAGGTTCTACAGGGCTTATGCGACGGTGTTCGCCCGACCCAGAGCTATACCGCGGTTGGTAGTAAAGATTTAGTGGCGCATAGAATAGGAGTTCAAGCTCTGTTTCCAAGTGAAGCGCCTGTAGATCCCCGTGCATACCTATCGGATTGATTCTGTCAACAAAATGGCCGGATTCAGGGCGTGTTATTGGCCTGCCGCCCGGTGTTCGTCGGTGATATACCTCCATAGCGTATTCTTCGTTAGGGTCATCATTGATTGACTCATCAATGTGCTCAGCCGTCAGTACCCATCTACTACTGATAGCGATGCCAACCGCCACTCTATACGCGTCTTCTCCGCTATCTCGATCGACATACCGAATAACTATCCGAACCACCCAAGGATCTTCCGGATTTGGATCTACAGGTGCGTGGTTCTCCACGCGCTTATCAAACTTCATTATTCGTGCCCTCATCAAAATTTGCGTTGCATGATGGTGTAGAGCGGTGTTGTTGCATAAATCGGTTGATATAGTTGACGCTGGTATGTCGGGCGGCAACTATCTTGTATTTTGGCCGGCCAAATGAGGATAATTATCGCGAGCCAGATCGTCATAGTTGTCGTTTCCTCCGGTTCGGTTTCAGGTAATTGATGCCGCCGTGTGAATGCGATTCTTGACGTGGGTGCTTTGGTGATGAAAAAAAGGGGGGAGTTTCGATCTTACCCGATCAAACGGGTTAGCCAGAGTGGGCTGTATGATTAAAGATAATTTCAGCAAAATGATGCTAAATAATAGATTCATATCGCCCCCTTTTTGATGAAGATATTTAAATAAGAATTCTTATTACTTCATCACTAATGGAGAACTGAAATGATAATGACTAATAGCGAATATACCCTTCGTCTTTCAAACTGCCTCTTTGTTGGCTGCGTTCACTCACCCCGGTCACATAGTATCTATGCTCCCGAGGATTGGCTCCGAGGCTCCTGCCTCTCACCGGAGGCCAGCCTTTGGCTGGGCAAATTCGTTCCCGACGAATTTGTCATTTCCTTGCCGACGCGATGCATCTTGAAATTCATTGGGTATAGGTTATTTACTTACCCGCTTCAGTATAAAGAAATCCATCGGATAAACGTATCTCAAAAAGCAGCGGATAATTAATGTGATTTAAGTGTCTGCTCAATATTTTTTTTACGCAGAACTTTTTTACGCAGAAAGAAATAGTACAAGGAATACCAACTTGAAGAATTGGAAGCGGGTATTCACAGGAAGCGAATATTTAACCAAGCAACGGGTAAGTGATAAACAGCTTCAAAAGCCTGAATTCTTCGATCCCTCTCACAGATTTACATCTTTTTCCTGATAGAAATACCTGAAAGTTACACCTATGTATCTAACGCCTATCGGTTTTTACATTTTTGATACAAATTTGACGCTAATGTAACCATTAAATATATTAAATTAATAGGTTGTATTTTACACATCAAACTTATCAGGAGATAAGCATGTCGATACCAAGTCTCAGGCATTTTATTAATGGACAGTATATTGAATCTAAAGGTTCTGAATATTTTGATTTGGTAAGTCCGGTTACGGGAAAACCTTATGCACGTTCTCCTAATGCGGGTATTGAAGATGTAAATAATGCTTATGCGTCAGCTAAAGCGGCATTTAAAGTATGGGGTCGGAGCACTCCTTCTGAACGCCAGAAATCCTTGTTAGCGTTGGCTGATGCAATGGAAGAAAACGCTGAAAGCCTGATTGAAGTGCAAAGCCGCAATACCGGGCAGCTCAAGCATCTGATTGCCTCTGAGGAAGTCGCGGCTTCAGTTGACCAGATCCGTTTCTTTGCTGGCGCAGCCCGATTTTTAGAAGGTAAGGCAACAGCAGAATACCTTTCCGGTATGACCAGCAGCATTCGGCGTGAACCGCTGGGCGTCGTGGGACAGGTTACTCCGTGGAATTATCCATTGATGATGGCGGTATGGAAAATTGCACCCGCTCTGGCGGCTGGTAATACCATAGTGCTTAAGCCGAGTGATACAACGCCGGAGAGCACCTTGCTGTTGGCTGAACTGGCTGCGCCTTTTTTTCCAGCCGGTACGTTCAATGTGGTACTGGGTAATGCCAGCGCGGGTGCTCTGGTTGTTTCACATAAAACTCCGGCGATGGTTTCTATTACCGGTTCCGTGCGGGCGGGTTTGCAGGTTGCTTCTTCGGCGGCAGCCAATCTCACCCGGTCACATCTGGAATTAGGTGGTAAAGCACCGGTCATTGTTTTTGCTGATGCGGACATAGATAAAGCGGTGGAAACCATTGCTATCGCAGGGTACTTCAACGCGGGTCAGGACTGCACAGCCGCTTCACGTGTATTGGTACATGAATCTGTTTACGATACTTTCATTACGAAACTAATAGCGGCAGCTAAAGCAACCCGTTTTGGTGATCCGGAAGATAAAGAAGCGCTGTACGGGCCACTGAACAATATTCGCCAGCTGGAACAAATTAAGGGGTTTATTGCACGTCGGCCTGCTTATGCCCGGATCGAAACCGGAGGCCGTCAGGCTGAACGTCCGGGGTATTACTTTGAGCCTACTGTGATTACCGGTCTGGAGCAGCACGATGAAATGATCCAGACTGAAATTTTTGGCCCTGTTATCACAGTGCAGAAATTCCGCACAGAAGAAGAAGCCATCGAGAAAGCCAACGATGTGAAATATGGGCTGGCTTCCAGTGTCTGGACGCGTGATCATGCTCGTACATTGCGCCTGTCCCGTGAGCTTGATTTTGGCACAGTCTGGATTAATGCGCATATCCCTCTTACAGCAGAGGCTCCGCATGGTGGCTTCAAGCATTCAGGGTACGGTAAAGATCTGTCGGCTTACGGTTTTGATGAATATACGCGTATCAAACATGTAATGAGTTCCCACGATTAATGCGGAGTAACCATAATGAATCAGACTATACGCAATTAACTTGAAGATGCAGGTTTTAATCGCTGGAAATGATCAGTCAGTCGGGTAGCCAATTCCTGTGCTTTTGTTGGCAAAGTGACATGATAAAAATGTCGAAGTGTTCCCCGAAACGTTTTTGCATCCGGGAAATAGACATTGTTGCGTATTTGCTCATTCGTGTACTTCCATAATCGTTCAATGGGGTTGAGATTAGGGCTGTAGGGGGGCAAGTAATGCAATTGAATATTCAGCTCTTGAGCCGCTGATTTTACTAATTCAGCGCGGTGATAACCTGCACCATCCAAAATAATATGCACTTTTTGTTGGAAGGGATAGGTTTCCCTAATGGCATGGAAAAAAAGGACGACATTTTCCGCGTTAATCGTCGGATATTCACGAATAACCGTCTCTTCAATCCGGTGTAAATTGAGTGCCCCCATGA
>NZ_NIBU01000007.1 GCF_002632485.1 Xenorhabdus innexi
CGTGGTTTTGATTTATTGTTTGGCGACGATTATCAGATCATAAATGAAGCCTTTTTTCTATCTAAAAATAAACGGTTATTGCTTAAGATCCTGTCTATGTGAAAGCATAGCTATTTATCTATATTCCAGACAATTTACTCTATTGTAAACATAACGTAGTTTAAAATATTTTGGCTATAAGACACTTTATATACTCAATAAATTGTAAAAAATCATAAATAAAACATTAAGATTAGATGAGCATTTGCCAAAGAGCAAGGATGAAACAAAAAGTATAATAATATGTGCGATTGAAATACGAAATTTCATCAAAGATAGAGTTATCTTTATAATTTATATTAATCATGATATAGGATTTTAAAGTGGTATTACCTCAATATCTTATTAAGATGAGTATTACCAACTGGTTAATTTCCAGTATGGAAATATCAAATAAAATTATACCCAATAAAGTTTATAATTATATTTAGGTAAAAAGAGAGAATCTGCCCAGCCAATAACCGGCTTTCGATAAAAGGCAGATACTTTCCATTAATTCCTGCTTACCGTGTGTTCATAAAAACGATAGCCTATGATAACTCAGTAAAACTATATCAAGAATAACCTTTCTATGGTTTCCTAGACTTTGCAGAAATACTTTTCCACTAAAGCATATATAATAGCGATGGTTTCTATATCAGAGACACCATCATAGTTTGACTGGCGAAAATGCATCTGAAATGCTTTAATCAGATTTTTATAACCATCATTATCATTCAAGTCGGGAACATCATACCCATACTGATTGAATTTCTCTAAAATATCTGCTCTGTCAGGAAAAGACTGATTAAACTCTTTAATGTATTTTTGTTTTACTTCTTCGTCATACCATGCTCCAACCCCTGCTTCATATAACTCTTTCCAGGGAAAAGCCGGACCAGGATCACTTTTTCTGCCGACAGCAATATCAGAGTGCCCGATAACATGAGTCGGAGTAATATCTGGATATCGCTGTAGTATATTAATTGCCAACTCCTTGATCGCATTAATCTGATCTGGGTGATATGGTGGAAAAGTAAAAACACCACAATTATCACTGGCTTCATTAACAATTTCTATGCCAATAGATGTATCATTCAGGTTATTTCGCCCCGACCAACTACTCATGCCCGCGTGCCAGGCTCTTTCAAGCTCATCAACCAGATTAAATATATGAATACAGTCAAAGCCTGCGGCCTGATATGTTTGATCATCCGGGTTAGGCACTAAATAATGAGCACTGACACCTTCACCTGTCAGTGCCTCAACAGATTTTTGGAAATTCAATGCGGTGTAATGCATTACTAAAAACCGAGGACGGCGATTGAAACCTTTAATTGAACGGTATGAGTGATAATCAATTTTATACATAGATATGCTCCTTCTCTTTGACTTATCTTAGGGGATTAATAACAAGAAGCAATGCAGGAGAAAATTAAATTTTGAGAAAAAATAAGTAAGCATATCAATTCATCCTTCAGACATACTTACTATTAATCATGATATTAATATTGAAGACAATAAAACCTGATAATTTTTCTGATTTATCTACTGGATAGAAAATTACCTTCAATATCAATCAGAGTTCGATTTCGATATCAGAAAGGGGATAACAGCTACAGGGTAAAATCTCCCCCTCATTCACAAATGCTAATGGTTTACAAGGATACCCTATCTTCCCTTTCAGCAATCGAACACGGCAAGAACCGCAATATCCTTCACGGCATTGGTATTCAATCTGTACTTTGCCTTGTTCTAAAGCTTCCAACAGATTACTGTGAAGACTGGAAGAGTAATGGACAGATAATCCCTGCCTCGAAGGCAGGGTAACTTTGTAATCAGCCATATCAGAGTTCGAAACCGCTGAGATCCTCAGTATTGACTTCCGAATCAATCTGACCAACCAGATAAGAGCTGACTTCGACTTCCTGCGGAGCCACCTGAACATTGTCAGAAACCAACCACGAATTGATCCAAGGAATCGGGTTTGAACGGATTTCAAATGGCAGCTTCAAGCCGACAGCCTGCATGCGAATATTAGTAATATATTCAACATACTGGCTCAGAATATCTTTGTTCAGGCCAATCATAGAGCCATCTTTAAACAGATACTCTGCCCATTCTTTCTCCTGTTCAGCCGCCTGTACAAACAGGTCATAACACTGCTGTTCACACTCCTGAGCAATTTCTGCCATTTCAGGATCATCCTGACCAGAACGCAGCAGGTTCAACATATGTTGAGTGCCTGTTAAATGCAGTGCTTCATCACGAGCGATCAATTTGATGATTTTTGCATTGCCTTCCATCAATTCACGTTCAGCAAACGCGAATGAACAGGCAAAACTGACGTAGAAACGAATCGCTTCTAATGCATTGACACTCATCAAACATAAATAAAGCTGTTTTTTCAGTACGCGCAGACTGACTGTGATTTCCTGACCAGCAATGTTATATGTCCCTTCACCCAGTTGGTGGTAGTAGTTGGTCATTTCAATCAGATCGTCGTAATACTTCGAAATATCCTGAGCACGTTTCAGGATCTGTTCATTTGTGACAATATCATCAAATATAACAGCAGGGTCATTCACGATATTACGGATAATATGCGTATAAGAACGCGAATGAATTGTTTCTGAAAACGACCAAGTTTCAACCCACGTTTCTAATTCTGGAATAGAAATCAGTGGCAGAAATGCAACATTCGGGCTACGACCCTGAATAGAATCCAGCAACGTCTGATATTTCAAGTTACTAATAAAAATATGCTTTTCATGATCCGGCAGAGCGTTGTAATCAATGCGGTCACGGGAAACATCAACTTCTTCGGGACGCCAGAAAAACGAGAGCTGTTTTTCGATTAGCTTTTCGAAAATAGGATATTTCTGTTGATCATAACGCGCTACATTCACAGGCTGGCCGAAAAACATCGGCTCCTGTAATTGATCATTTTTTACTTGCGAAAAAGTAGTATAGGACATAGTTTCCTCAGATTAAATTTTACACGCGCCGCCTTCACAATCGGAATCAGCTGATTCGACAACTTCTTCCAAATCATCCTGAACATCTTCCGCACCATCTCGGGTATTGTGGTAATACAGTGTTTTCACACCATATTTGTAAGCGAGCAGTAAATCTTTCAGCAATTGGTTCATCGGAACTTTGCCGTTAGGGAAACGCGCTGGGTCATAGTTAGTATTGGCAGAAATTGACTGATCGATAAATTTCTGCATGATCCCGACCAATTGCAGATAACCGTCAATGCTTGGCATTTGCCACAGCAATTCATAAGACCTTTTCAGACGGTCATACTCCGGTACAACCTGACGCAGAATGCCATCTTTTGATGCTTTAATGCTGACGTAACCTCTTGGTGGCTCAATACCATTCGTCGCATTAGAAATCTGTGAAGACGTTTCCGATGGCATCAACGCTGATAAGGTTGAGTTACGTAGACCATATTGCAGGATATCGCTACGCAGAGCTTCCCAATCCATATGCAATGCTTCACTGGTCAACACATCCAATGATTTTTTATAGGTATCAATCGGCAGAATACCCCGTGAGTAAGTTGTTTCACCAAACCACGGACACGCGCCCTGCTCTTTAGCCAGCTTATTAGACGCTTTCAGCAGGTAGTACTGAATAGCTTCAAATGTTTTATGCGTCAGATTATTGGCACTGCCATCAGAATAACGAACACCGTTTTTCGCCAGATAGTAAGCAAAGTTAATGACACCAATACCCAGTGTACGACGCCCCATTGAACCCTGTTTAGCAGCAATAATCGGGTAATCCTGATAATCCAGCAGAGAATCCAGTGCGCGAACTGCTAAATCTGCTAACTCTTCCAGCTCACTCAGATTTTCAATGGCTCCGAGGTTGAAAGCAGACAACGTACATAATGCGATTTCGCCATTTTCATCGTTAATGTTATCTAATGGCTTAGTCGGCAATGCAATTTCCAGACACAGATTCGACTGACGAACAGGCGCGATAGCCGGATCAAACGGGCTGTGTGTATTACAGTGGTCAACGTTCTGAATATAAATACGACCGGTTGAAGCACGCTCCTGCATCATTAAGGAAAACAGTTCTACTGCCTTAACACGCTCTTTACGGATACTGCTGTCATTTTCATACTGTGTATACAGGCGTTCAAATTCATCCTGATCAGCAAAGAAAGCATCATACAACCCCGGTACATCGGACGGACTGAACAGAGTAATATCTTGTCCTTTGATCAAACGCTCATACATCAGCTTGTTGATCTGAACACCATAGTCCATATGACGGACACGGTTTCCTTCAACACCACGGTTGTTCTTAAGCACCAGCAGGCTTTCTACTTCCAGATGCCACATTGGATAGAACAATGTCGCCGCGCCACCACGAACACCACCCTGAGAACAGGATTTCACTGCTGTCTGGAAGTGCTTGTAAAACGGAATACAGCCGGTATGGAAGGCCTCACCACCACGGATCGGGCTGCCCAGTGCACGGATGCGACCGGCATTCACCCCAATACCAGCACGTTGGGATACATATTTTACAATCGCACTGGAAGTTGCATTGATGGAATCCAGGCTGTCACCACATTCAATCAGAACACAAGAACTGAACTGACGGGTTGGTGTACGAACGCCTGCCATAATCGGCGTTGGCAATGAAATTTTAAAGGTAGAAACCGCATCGTAAAAACGGCGGATATAATCCAGACGTGTTTCCTTCGGATAGGTGGAAAACAGGCATGCAGCTACCAGCACATACAGGAACTGAGCACTTTCATAGATTTCACCTGTAACACGGTTCTGTACCAGATATTTGCCTTCGAGCTGTTTAACAGCTGCGTAGGAAAAATCCATATCGCGCAGATGGTTAATAAAACTGTCCATTTGCTCGAATTCTTCTTTGGAGTAGTCTTCCAGCAAATGTTTGTCATACTTACCTAAATCGACCATACGAGCAACATGGTCGTATAACGCTGGCGGCTCAAATTGACCATAAGCCTTTTTGCGCAGGTTAAAAATGGCTAAACGCGCTGCCAGATACTGATAATCCGGAGCATCACCTGAAATCAGGTCAGCGGCAGCCTTAATCATGGTTTCATGAATATCGGATGTTTTAATACCATCATAAAATTGAATCTGGGAACGCAACTCTACTTGTGATACTGAGACATTTTTCAGCCCTTCGGCAGCCCAGGTGACAACCCGGTGAATTTTATCAAGATCAATTTGTTCTTTATGCCCATCACGCTTGGTTACTAGCAGACTCTGGTTCATGAGGAAATACACCTTCTTTTTCGTATCTCGCCTAGAATTGTTCTTCCTGTCCGTTGACAGCACAATGCCCCAAGATGACTGAAATCCTGTTGGGAACTAGTAGCAGTGAAACGTCCAGAAACACAATATATAGGGGGTGAATAAAACTGTAATAACAAGATAATGTAAATTTTGCGTTTTATCAAGTGTACAAGATCGGGAAGTTTTGTGGATAACTTGAGGATTAATTTTGTCAAAAAGCCGATAACCTGCGTAGTTACTTGATGTTACTTTCGCAAACCTATCGGCAGAAATTCAAAAATAAAAACTTAAAAATAATATCTATTTGCTGTTTTATTAATCCTTTAATTACTCATGTTAAGCAGATTGGGTATGAAGCATGTAATTCACATCCACATTGTGTCCAAGACGAAATTTATCTGTTAACGGATTGTAATGAAGACCAATAATATGTTGATCTTTCAAAGAAGTTTTATCCAGCCAGCCGATTAGCTCCGAAGGACGAATAAATTTTTTCGCATCATGCGTTCCTTTCGGCACCATGTTCAAAATATATTCAGCGCCGATAACAGCTATTAGCCACGCTTTTCTATTGCGGTTAATGGTGGAAAAAAACACATGACCACCCGGTTTAACCAATTTGGCACAAGCACGAATAACCGATGCCGGATCAGGTACGTGTTCCAGCATTTCCATGCAGGTAACAACATCGTAGGTGTGCGGATGCTGTTCGGCATGGCTCTCTACGGTTTCCTGCACATAAGTCACCGACATACCGGATTCCAGTGCATGCAGCCGGGCAACCTGCAATGGCTCAAAACCCATATCCAGACCGGTCACATCCGCCCCTTCACGAGCCATACTCTCTGACAGGATCCCGCCACCACATCCGACATCCAGCACTTTTTTACCGAAAAGCCCTTCGGCTCGTTGCAGAATATAGTTCAAACGTAATGGGTTAATACGGTGTAATGGCTTAAATTCACCGTCCAAATCCCACCATCGGGATGCAACAGCTTCAAATTTTTCGATTTCCTGTTGATCCACATTAGCATGTGACTGAGTGTGTGAATCGGGGGTTTTGGCGTTCATCAGCAATATCGCTCCTAGGAACTGCTTCACAGAAAACTGGTACACAGAAAACTGATTCACAGAAAATGTAACAGTATTATGGGGATGTGTGATAAGAAACTATTATACACACCTTAATCTTGAAATACCCGCATCTGATTTTTATAAAACTGTCAATTTGTGGTATAATTCTAAGCCTTTGAATTCGGAGTATGAGGGACAGTGGCTCCATGAGCGACATTGCCAGAGAAATCACCCCGGTCAATATCGAAGAAGAGCTGAAAAGCTCATATCTGGATTATGCGATGTCCGTTATTGTTGGACGCGCACTGCCAGATGTTCGAGACGGACTGAAGCCTGTACATCGCCGTGTACTTTTTGCGATGAATGTACTAGGAAATGATTGGAATAAACCCTATAAAAAATCTGCCCGCGTTGTTGGGGATGTGATCGGTAAATACCATCCACACGGCGACACCGCTGTTTACGACACGATTGTACGTCTGGCACAACCATTCTCCATGCGTTATATGCTGGTTGACGGTCAGGGGAACTTTGGGTCAGTTGACGGCGACTCTGCGGCTGCCATGCGTTATACCGAAGTACGCATGTCAAAAATAGCCCATGAATTGCTGGCAGATCTGGAAAAAGATACCGTCGATTTTGTGCCTAACTATGATGGCACAGAGCAAATTCCCGATGTCATGCCAACCCGTATTCCCAACCTACTGGTGAATGGTTCATCAGGGATTGCGGTCGGCATGGCAACTAACATTCCGCCTCATAATCTGTCTGAGGTGATCGACGGCTGTCTGGCTTATATTGATGATGAAAATATCAGTATTGAAGGCCTGATGGAATACATTCCGGGGCCTGATTTCCCGACAGCGGCTATCATTAATGGTCGTCGTGGTATTCAGGAAGCCTATCGTACCGGTCGCGGTAAAGTTTATATCCGTGCCCGCGCAGAAGTTGAAACTAACGATAATGGCCGCGAAACTATTATCGTCAGTGAAATCCCTTATCAGGTCAATAAAGCGCGCCTGATCGAGAAGATCGCTGAACTGGTGAAAGATAAGCGGATCGACGGGATCAGTGCATTACGCGACGAATCCGATAAAGATGGTATGCGCATCGTTATCGAAATTAAACGCGATGCAGTTGGTGAAGTGGTTCTGAATAACCTGTATTCCCTCACCCAGTTGCAGGTTTCATTCGGCATCAACATGGTTGCTCTGCATCAGGGTCAACCTAAGCTGCTTAATCTGAAAGACATTCTTTCTGCATTTGTCAGCCACCGTCGGGAAGTTGTCACCCGCAGAACAATTTTTGAACTGCGTAAAGCCCGTGATCGTGCTCATATCCTGGAAGCACTGGCTATTGCACTGGCAAATATCGATCCGGTGATCGAATTGATTCGTCGTGCTCCTACACCTGCTGAAGCAAAAGCAAACCTTATTACTCAGGCATGGGAATTAGGTAATGTTTCCGCCATGCTGGCGCAGGCCGGTGACGATGCAGCCCGCCCAGAGTGGCTGGAGCCGGAATTTGGTATTCGTGACGGCAAATACTATCTGACTGAACAACAGGCTCAGGCTATTTTGGATCTGCGTTTGCAGAAACTGACTGGTCTGGAACACGAAAAGCTGCTTGATGAATACCGCGAGCTGCTGAAAGTTATCGCTGAACTGATGTTCATTCTGGAAAGCCCTGAACGCCTGCTGGAAGTCATCCGGGAAGAGTTACTTGCCATCAAAGAGCAGTATAACGATAAACGCCGCACTGAGCTGACTGAAAATTCAGCAGATATCAACATTGAAGATCTGATCAATCAGGAAGATGTTGTGGTTACACTCTCCCATCAGGGATATGTAAAATACCAGCCTCTGTCTGATTATGAAGCCCAGCGCCGTGGTGGCAAAGGCAAATCCGCAGCACGTATCAAAGAAGAAGATTTCATTGAGCGTCTGCTGGTAGCCAATACTCACGATACAATTCTTTGCTTCTCCAACAAAGGCAAGATGTACTGGATGAAAGTCTATCAGCTGCCGGAAGCAAGTCGCGGTGCTCGTGGCCGACCTATTGTCAACCTGCTGCCATTAGGTCAGGACGAACGTATTACGGCTATTCTGCCAGTGCGTGAATATGAAGAAGGTCTGAATATCTTCATGGCAACGGCAAGCGGAGTCGTTAAGAAAACTAAACTCAGCGAATTCAGCCGTCCGCGTAGCGCCGGTATCATCGCCGTTAACCTGAATGAAGGTGATGAACTGATCGGTGTTGACCTCACTGATGGCAGCAATGAAGTGATGCTATTCTCTGCTCAGGGTAAAGTTGTCCGCTTCCTGGAAGAAGAAGAAGAAACACTGGAAGATGGTACGGTTCGCGTGAAAGGCGTCCGTGCAATGGGACGTACGGCAACCGGAGTCCGAGGTATTAAACTGGCTGAAGGAGACAAAGTCGTTTCCCTGATTATTCCTCGCGGAGAAGGGCAAATCCTCACTGTAACCGAAAACGGTTATGGAAAACGGACATCCGAGAAGGAATATCCGACCAAATCCCGTGCAACTCAGGGCGTTATCTCCATCAAAGTCAGTGAGCGTAACGGTAGTGTGATTGGGGCAATTCAGGTTGAACCAACCGATCAAATCATGATGATTACTGATGCGGGAACACTGGTACGCACCAGAGTGTCAGAAGTCAGCACTGTCGGTCGTAATACTCAGGGGGTCACCTTGATCCGTACGGCAGAAGACGAAAAAGTGGTTGGCTTGCAGCGTGTAGCTGAACCTGATGATGAAGAAGACGAAGACGGTAATATAGCCGCACCTTCTGATGAAGAAGGGAACGGAGCAGAAAGTCAGGAGTAATATCCTCTTTTTCTGATCTATTGATACATTAAAAAAGCGGGTATGAAAATACCTGCTTTTTTATGTAATTTTTCAGTACCAAACGCAACTTTGTATTCCCTGCTACACTAGTATATGCTGTTAACAGTTATTATTAATCACATTTTTATCAGGCGACCTCTTGAGATATCTATCTTCATTTCATACATCATTAAAGATATCCCGCTACCTTTTTCGGGTGCTTGGTTTTATGTTATGGGCATTAGGTGCCTTATTAACCAGTTTCTATCTGGCTAATATTTTTAATAAAGCTAAATCAGATATTCGTCAAGAATATAATACTTTTTACGATATAATGTTCTCCTATATTCGGAATACGACTAATTCTTTGCGTGATCTCCAATATATGACGGAAAAACATTTATCTCAAAAAAATGAAAAAAAACTGACTATTAACCTGCCATATAATAACCCCCATTTTTTATATACGCCGCTGAGCATAAACTCTAATTGTGACTTTCTGCACAATGATCCAACAAGTTACTTTAAATCATTAAATGAGCTGTTCTTCTTTTGGAAAGATAATATTGTTATGCCACAGGGTATCAATCAGATTTTTTTAGTCGATACTCAAAGTATGTGTATGGTGAACTTTCCAATTCGCGGCACAATAACAGAGCCTGACATACTAAAAAAAATGGTTTATGAGAACTACCGACGCCTGATATTTGAACAGGAACAAGGAAAAGAGCAAAATGCTTATTGGGCGGCACCAAATACAAGCTTAGATAGTGGCAGTTTTTATATTCTTGCTCCTATTTATAGCAACGGAAAAATGATTACATTGATAGGTGTAGAACAATCTATCAGACTAGATACTTTTATTCCCAGTCATAACAAAAATATTACTCTTACACTATTAAATGATTATAATAAACCTGAATTATATTTCCCTACAAGAAATAATAAACCAAACCTTATTGGTTACAATATGCCGATGCCTTATTTTGGCTATAGTGAAGATTTTTCTCATTTATTGTTAAAGCGGCGATTAGCACCTTCATCATTCAGCGTCATATATGCAGAACCCCTGAAGAATATCTTTAATGAATTCAAACTACAAATCATTAATAGTATTATCCTCAATATTACCTCTGCGGTTTTTATCATTTTTTTCGTTTGGTTATTTGAAAGGAAAATGTTCTCTCCTGCTGAAGATAACGCCCTTCGTCTTGAAGAGAATGAACAATTTAACCACAAAATTGTCGCCTCTGCTCCTGTTGGCATCAGTATTTTACGGATCAGTGATGGTGCTAATATATTAAGTAATGAACTTGCACATAACTATACCCAAATGTTGACGTTTGAAGATCAAAAACGCATTATTGATATCATTTGTGACAAAAGCAGCAGTTATATTGATGTTGTCACTAGCAATAATAATCATCTGCAAATCAGTTTTGTGCATTCACGCTATCGCAATGAGGAAGTCGCAATCTGTGTGCTGATTGATATCAGCACACGGGCAAAAATGGAAAAATCATTACAAGAAATGGCTTCAGCCGCAGAGCAGGCTAACCATGCAAAATCAATGTTTCTGGCAACAGTCAGCCATGAATTAAGAACGCCTTTATATGGCATTATTGGGAATCTCGAATTACTACAGTCCTATCCATTGTCATCAGAAGCTGCGCGATTATTATCGACAATGAATAATTCATCATCACTGCTGTTAAAAATCATTAGTGATATTCTTGATTTCTCCAAAATAGAATCTAACCAGCTTAGAATTGATGCTAAAGAATTTAGCTGCAAAGAAGTTATATCCCATGTAATTTCAAATTACCTACCTCTGATTGCGAAAAAAAATCTAGGGTTTTATTGCTATGTTGATCCAGATGTTCCTGACTATATTAATAATGATCCGGTAAGGCTCCAGCAAATTATTTCTAACTTGTTAAACAATGCAATTAAATTTACAGAAACAGGCTGTATTATTATATCCATTACAGTAAGATACGGCTATATGTATATCAGTATTAAAGATACAGGTCTAGGAATAGAAAATAGATTACAGGCTCAGTTATTTGAGCCATTTTTTCAAACCAGTACCAATAAAGAAAATGCATCACAAGGTACAGGGCTGGGTTTAGCTATTTGTGAAAAACTAATCAACCTGATGGATGGTGATATTGAATTTGTATCCCAACAATATGTTGGCAGTATTTTTTCTATCCGGCTTCCATTATATGGTGCGAGATACGATGAGAAAAAATACCGTGCTATTACATACTCTCCAAATCATACTCAACAAAAAATAGTCTTAGCTATTCATAATGACTGTTTAGAAAAATATCTGTACAATTTACTTACAACAGCAAATTTTCAAACTACTTTATACGACGCTGACCACGTTACTGACACTACATTTTTAGTCAGTGATAAACTTATTGAACCTAATAATTCTGTTCGTTATCGCATCGAAATATCCGAGCATCATATCGGAGAACCTAAAAATACTCACAATAATTATTGGCTGCATAACACTTATCAGATTAGCGATTTCGCTGACTTTATTGATAACCTACTGTCCGGCAATAGTTATATGATGCCTTCTCCTGCTTCCATAACAACAGCACCTGTCAAAGCAGATGATAAATTAAACACAATTAAAATTTTAGTTGTTGATGACCATCCTATCAATCGGCATTTACTGGTTGAACAATTAAACTCCTTAGGCCTTAAAACAGCAATGGCTCATGATGGGCTTGATGCTATCGAATACCTGAAAAATAACAAAACCGATATTATTCTGACCGATGTTAACATGCCCAATATGGATGGCTATGAATTCACAAGATATTTAAGAAGTGAAGGTTATACTAAACCCATTATTGGGATCACAGCGAATGCAATGGCAGAAGAAAGGCAACGTTGTGCTGATGTCGGGATGGATTATTGTTTACTAAAACCAGTCTCATTGACAAAATTGAAAGAAACATTAGTTTCATATATAAGATCGGCAACTTGAGTCACCGACCTTCTACTTAAAACAAATAACGGATTGCTATTTAACCATATCATTGTCAATGGTGACTGAAGATAAGTAATTAAGTAACGCAATATCGTTATCAACTCCCAGTTTTATCATCGCGGATTTTTTCTGACTACTAATTGTTTTTATACTGCGGTTAAGCTTCTTTGCAATATCTGTGACAAGTAGCCCTTCAGCAAATAAACGCAGTACTTCGCTCTCTTTTGGGGATAAGCGCTTATCTCCGTAACCATTAGCATTCACTTTTTCTAACAGTTTAGAAACACTCTCAGGTGTAAATTGCTTACCTTTTTGTAATGCGGAAAGTGCTTTGGGTAAATCAGTAGGCGCTCCCTGCTTTAAAACAATCCCCTCAATATCAAGTTCAAGTACTGCACTTAAAATAGCCGGATTATTGTTCATCGTCAGAACGATGATAGCCAATGTCGGATAATGGCGTTTAATATATTTTATCAAAGTGATGCCATCGCCATATTTGTCACCGGGCATTGACAAATCCGTTATGAGAACATCTGCTTCTATATGTGGCAAACTATTAATCAGTGTAGTTGAATTTTCAAACTCACCGACAATATTAATCCACTCAATTTGTTCAAGTGACTTGCGGATGCCAAATAAAACAATAGGATGGTCATCGGCAATAATGACATTAAGGTTATTCATATTATTGGTTACCTTGGCTGCAACAGCTTTGTGACAAAGGAATCAATACGGCTGATGCTACTTTTGATTTCTATTTCATTATTGTCTGCTATGTGTTGTTCCAACGCCTCACATGATGTTTTTAGCAATTTAAAGTCTAACATAGCAAACGCACCTTTAAGGCGATGTACCGTTTGCGAAAGTGATATTAAGTCATAGCGTTCCATATCAGTATACAGTTTAGTAACATCCATCGGTACCGTCTCTATAAATAATTTCCTGTAACTACTGTCTACCAACTGTGTGTAATAACTTTTAAGGATATTACAAAGATTGCTATCTATATTTTGAGCAAAATCTGATTCTGGTTCCAGATCTGAGGATATCTCGTCAGACTCGACTAAGTTTAAATTTTCTTCAATTAACAATGATATAGCATTGATAACATCACCTACAAAATTGTAATTACACTGAACCAAACCAGTTTGCATTTGCTTAAATCCTACTAAATTACCTACTAATAATATAGTTGGCTTTTTTGTTTTGTTCTGTTTATCGGTAAGAATAATGTCGTATTCTTCCGTAACATTTTCTGTGCTTTTTTCAAAATATGTTGCTCCATAATTATCAAGGTGATTATGGATTATTTTTTTTATTTCAGGGTTACTGATATCTATCAGGGCTATAATCCCTTCTAACAGTTGCGGGATCTCAACATCTTCATCTTGTTGAGACAGGGGTAAACTGACAACATAATGTGTTCCCAGCCCCAGTTTACTGCTAATTTCAAGATTTCCTCCCATTTTTTTACATAATTTATTGCACAAATAAAAAGCCAATCCAGAATTAGTATAATATTTGTCTTCTGCTAACTGATGTAAGAAAGGATAATTCAAACTGTTCAGATCCTTCTTGCTAAGGCCTGAACCGCTGTCAATTAACTCAATCTGTATGTAGCTGTTATTTTTACCAGAGCTACTGACATTGAGCGATATTTTACCATAACTGGTTGTTGTAATTGCATAATTTAATAATAATGAAACTATTTTGCTTAACGCTTTTCTATCACCATAGAATATGGACTCATGAGGAATATTAAAATGATAATAAGACTTCAGATTCTTAGCATTTAATGTTGGAAAAGATATTTTTAATATATTCTCCAGTTGCGAGGATAAAGAAAATATCTCATTAGTCGGTTTCCAATCATCCGATTCTAACTCATTGAGTAATGAAATATTTTCTACCCATTCTGTAATATATTCTGATTTTGCCAACAACCTATCCAGTGAATATTGGATATCTTCATCTTGTGATCTTTCTTTCAGTTGGATAACAATATCATTCAACTCCAGAATGGGTTTTTTTATTTCATTATTAACATTCAGCAGCATTGAACGTCTGGCGTATGCACTTTTCTCATATTCACGCTGAGCAAGCAGAAGACGCTTATTGATCATGACTTCCTGATCCCGATCCTGCAATAAAAAAAGATATGTTTCAGGTAATAAATTACTGCTATACATTTTCACTTCATAGACCGCATCCTCAATAGATGTCTGAATAACACCATGATGCTGTTCAGCCATGACTTTAACCTTATTCAAATCAAGATAAGGCATCAGCTTTTCAGCAATTTTGTTGCTGATGATTAACTGATTCGATGAAAAATCATAAACTAATAGCCCGATAGGTATATTAGAAACAATGTCATTCTCCAGAGAATCTTTGATTTTCAGCTCCTGATCCATTGAAGCGTTAGGCGTGATATATCGCTGACGGATATAAAATAACCCACTGAATGAGAGAAGTAAGAACAGCAATATAGAAAGCAACAGCCAAATATTTCTGAGCAATAAATCGACAACAAGTGCTTTCAATGGAACCTGATATATCAATTTATACGGCATCACATTAAGTGGCTGAGAAAACTCCAGCCAAAAACCGTTTAACGAAACATCAACTTTATTTGTTTTGTCGGTATTGTATTCATTATTTAAGTACAACCGAAAATTTGCCGGTGACATATCAGGCGGTAAAAGATTATTAATCGGCAGATCAAAAGCGATAACGGTGGTTAATTGCCCCGGTGAGTTGAATGCTGCTTTATAAGTATAGAAATAAATATTCTCTCCACGTAATACATTAATAGATGAAATACTTTCTCTTTCATCCAGTGCTATTGATTGAGCCAACATCTCAGAACGCTTAAAGTCAGAAGTCAGGGTCAGATAACTTTCCTTAAATTTAATTTCCGGCTTTAATATAGGATGAGTTGTCACCAATAATAAATTGTTATCCTTACCATTAAGGTAGTACATCGATTTATATTCGCTACGTGAACCCCAGAGAATTTCGAGATAATTGGACAATTTCTGCGCTAGTTGAATGCTTGAATCGTTGTAACGTCCAAAAATAATCGCATCTATATTTTTGCTATTGCTCTCTAGCCAATAAATATTAGGACTCACTTCCAGTGAGGGTGCTGCTTTCTGAGAAGAGAATGACGGCATATTAGATTGCTCAAAAATATTCTCTGCATGATAACGATAATCTTTAATCTGCAATCGCATTTTGTCTGCCACACTGCTGATAGCATATTTTTTCTCCATCAGCCAACTATCAAAATAGTTATACCCAAATAAAAATAGAGACGTAAAAAGCAGAATAATAAACAGTGCATAAAAACGGGGGATAGCAGATGGCTTAATTGTTGCTTGTTTATACATTCTTTGGATGGCTACCTTTATTGTGAAGATATCTATACACTTAGTCTTTCAAACTGCCTCTTTGTTGGCTACGCTCGCTCACCCCGGTCACATAGTTATCTATGCTCCCGGCGATCCACTCCCTTGCCGCCGCAACGCATCTTGAAATCCATTGTGTATATGGTTAATTTTAATTCAATTTCAACTAAATTAAGTCATTGTGTTGTGGTAATACTAGCAGGTTAGCGGATAAAAAGACCATTAACGTTCGAAGATTGAGCAAACAGTAAAAAAATAACAATTTTTTCCTTTCAGGGGCTAGACACCCCCCGGAGATATAGGCATAATCTCGCGCCATGGAAGGATGGCCGAGCGGTCGAAGGCAGCGGTCTTGAAAACCGCCGATGGGAAACCATCCTAGAGTTCGAATCTCTATCCTTCCGCCAAATTTCGCCGACTTAGCTCAGTTGGTAGAGCAACTGACTTGTAATCAGTAGGTCACCAGTTCGATTCCGGTAGTCGGCACCATATTAAAGTTTCTTGAAGTCCAATCAAGTAAATCAACTAAAATAAAATTACGCCGAATTAACCACATAGGTTATTTCGGCGTCTTTCTTAGTCTATTGCAATCAATATGCAGCAAGGGGCATAATCAGTGGCACCTACACTTCGATTATAAGTATGCCCCATAAAATGAAACTCAACGCGCGACAAATCGAGACGGCAAAACCCAAAGAGAAAACCTATAAACTGACTGACGGTGGCGGCCTGTATCTGGAGGTCACTTCACACGGTGCTAAATATTGGCGCATGAAGTACTACCGCCCTACCGATAAGAAAGAAGACCGTCTGGCTTTTGGCGTCTATCCAGTTGTGTCCCTGGCTGATGCACGAGCCAAGCGAGACGAAGCCAAGAAGTTGATTGTACAAGGGATTAATCCCAAAGCAGAGAAAAAAAGAGCACAATCTGAATCGAAGGGAGCATACCCCTTCGAACGCATCGCCCGTGAATGGCACGCTAGTAAAAAACAATGGAGTAAAAACCACAGTAACCGGGTGTTACACAACCTTGAGAATTATATTTTTCCCCATATAGGTTCTCTTGATGTAGGTACATTAAGAACCAGCCAGCTATTAGCCCCAATCAAAGCCGTTGATGCTGACGGCAAGCATGACACCGCCCAGCGATTACAACAACGGGTGACAGCCATTATGCGTTATGCTGTCCAGAATGACGTTCTTGAGTCCAACCCCGCTAATGACATGGCTGGCGCTCTCACCACAGTGCAATCCAATCATCATCCCGCCCTTCCCCATGAATGTTTACCTGATTTTCTCACCCGCCTTTCTCGTTATCGTGGTCGTGTAATGACCCGGATCGCGGTGGAACTGACGCTACTCACGTTTGTTCGCTCCAGTGAGTTACGGTTTGCGCGCTGGGAAGAAATCGACCTTGCAAGAGCTATTTGGAAAATTCCCGCCACAAGGAAGCCCATTAAAGGCGTCAGATTCTCTGAACGTGGCATGAAAATGAAAACCGAGCACATTGTGCCACTGAGCCGTCAGGCTGTCGCTCTTATCAAAACCCTGTATGGAATCAGTGGCGGTTGTGAGGTGATGTTCCCCAACAACCATGATTCGATGAAAGTCATGAGTGAAAACACTGTGAATAATGCCTTACGTGTCATGGGTTATGACACCCAAACCGAAGTGTGTGGACACGGATTCAGGACAATGGCACGGGGTGCAATGGGGGAATCGGGATTATGGAACGATGATGCGATAGAGCGCCAATTAAGCCATATCGAAAGAAAAAAGGTCAGGGCCGCCTATATTCACACCTCTAAGCATTTGGAAGAGCGGCGGCTGATGGTGCAGTGGTGGGCGGATTATCTGGATGCCAACAGAGAAAGGCATATCACACCGTATGACTTTGCCAAACCGCTTCGCACCAGAAAAAACCAATAGTGCAATTTTCAATCAATTAACTCGCATTATAAGAGAAACAATTAACGCTGCTCATTTAATCTTGCTTTTTAAATAATCCCCCTGTCATCAAACAACGTCCACGATGAGCGCTCAGGGACTCGGTAACAGGAGAAAAAATATGACAATGACAGCACCGAAAGAAAATCTTATCCGTTTGCCGGAAGTTCAGCGCAGAACAAGTTACAGCAAGGCGTGGATCTACAAGTTGATTGATGACGGGGAATTTTCGAAACAGGTCAAAATTGGCCCCCATTCCATCGCGTTTATTGAATCAGAAATTGATAACTGGATTGCCCAGCGTATCGCTGAATCGAGGGTGGCATAACGCACACAAAAGAATATGACATAAGAAACGTAATATAAAAAGCAACGCCCCAATGTGCGACGAACACATCTGAGGCGTCTGACCAACAACCGTTAAGCAAGGTAAAACGATGGCTGGCATACAGCATACCCAAACTCGTCCTAAATTTACAGTCCAAAAATTCGCTAATCAAAAACCGCTTGAACTGATCCAGACCGTGAAAACATCTGCTATGTACCATTGGGAAAGTCTGCTGCCTGCCTGTGGTATTGATATTCCGGCAAAAGACAAGCATGGTGCCTGCCCGATTTGTGGCGGCACTGATCGTTTTCACTTTATTGATGATCACCATCATGGCAACTGGCATTGTCGCCAATGTGATAACCCCAACTATGGTGATGGACTGGATTTGGTGGCAAAAACCAAAGGAATTTCTATTACTGAGGCCGCAAAAATCGTTGCGAATGTACTGGCATTACCTTTGCCTGAACCCAAGCCAGCCAGAAAAACCATTCAAACAACACAGTCAATTGCCGACGGAGTAGCAGCTCTGATGGCGCAAACTGTTGCCGGACAATCTCCCTATCTGACCGCCAAAGGGCTGCATTGCCCTAATCAGATGTTGTTGGCTGATAATTCGACAGTGTTGCGACTCGCAACACTGGATAAAAAAGTAACAGGTGCGCAGATCATCAAACCGGATGGTGAGAAAAAATTACTCACCGGTAGCCAGAAGAAAGGCGCGTTTATTGCTCTATCAGCGCTGGAGGAACGTCCCGATACGGTCATCATTACCGAAGGTTACGCCACAGCACTCACGGTTAACCAACTCTGTAACGGTGCTGTTCTGGCAGCGCTGGACGCAGGCAATTTGCTCTCCGTTGCTCAATCAGTCAGGGAACGCTGGCCGGACACGAAAATCATTATTGCCGCCGATAACGACTGGCATCACTCCGGTGAACTGGATAAACACGGTAAACCGAAAGTGAATACCGACAAAATCTCGGCAGAAAAAACCGCCCTTGCAGTTAATGGCTGGATTACGTTGCCGCCGACAGAGCATAAAGCCGATTGGGACGATTACCGCCAACAACACGGTGTAGAAACGGCAAAGCTGGCTTTTGCTCAGGGGCTTTATCAACCGACACCCATAACTAAAAAAGCCGCGATTCAGCCCAATGATGCCGAATCGTCAAAACTAACCTTATGCCAGATGGGAGCCAGTCAGCGCGGAGAAGTGTTACTGGCACGTTATGACGGTGATTTGGCATTGGATGGCGCTTCGGAAACCGTTCATCACTATGATGGTATTATCTGGTGTCCGGTCAGTAACCGCGATTTACAGCGGGAAATGGTAGCAGCTTTTATGGAAGAGAAAATGCCGTACTCACCGCATGGCATTGGCTCTGCCGTGGATGCCCTGAAATTACAGCTTCCCATGATGAATGCACCAGAACGCCATTTAATCGGGTTTCGTAATGGGGTATTTGACCTGAAAATCGGTCAGTTCCGGCCTCATCACAAACATGACTGGCTGCTGCTTGCGAATGACGTTGAATTCAATTCCCCCGTTTCGGGGGAAACCCTGCAAAGCCATTCCCCTCAGTTCTGGCGCTGGCTCAACCGGGCAACTGCTCATTGTGAAAACAAAGCAGAAAGAGTGCTGGCTGCGCTGTTTATGGTACTGGCAAACCGTTACGACTGGCAGTTGTTTCTGGAAGTCACTGGAGCCGGAGGCAGTGGTAAAAGTATCTTTGCTGAAATTTGCATGATGCTGGCAGGGAAAGGCAATACCGTTTCCGCTAGCATGGCCGCACTGGAAAATCCACGGGAACGGGCGCTGATTGTCGGGTATTCGCTGATTATCCTGCCCGACCAGACCCGCTATGTGGGCGACGGTTCCGGCATCAAGGCCATTACAGGCGGGGATGAAGTCGCCGTTGACCCGAAGCACAAACAGCCTTATTCAACCCGCATTCCTGCTGTAGTGCTGGCGGTGAACAATAACGCCATGAGTTTCAGTGATCGCAGTGGCGGAGTGTCGCGGCGTCGGGTGATTTTCAATTTCTCCGAAGTCGTGCCGGAGAACGAACGCGATCCGCTTTTGCGGGACAAAATCGCGGCAGAACTGCCTGTCATTATCCGGCAACTGCTTCATCGATTTGCTGATCCACAAACGGCAAGGCGTTTACTGGCAGAGCAACAAAAATCCGAAGAGGCTTTGGATATCAAACGCGGTACAGATCCACTGGTTGATTTTTGTGGTTATCTGGTGGCTTCTCATGAAGCTGATGGTTTGTTAATCGGCAATGCGGAAATCGTGCCATTTAATCCCCGTAAATACCTCTATCACGCCTACCTTGCCTATATGAAAGGCAACAACCTGAACAAACCGGTTTCCGTGACCCGATTCGGTATGGATATGCCCGGTGCACTGGCTGAATACAACCAGCATTACCTGCGTAAGAAAAGTAAACAGGGCATTCGCAGTAATCTGGATCTGAATATCGACACCGCCATCGAATGGCTGCCGAAACTGACAAGGGATAACCTGCCAGAAGAATAATTTTTTCACACCGATAAAGATTTCATAAAAATAGTAAAAAGTGTTCACTACTGTTCACCCTATGATTTAAAGCAGATATATCAATATATTGTAGGGTGAATAGTTATTTTAAAACTGTTCACAAGTCTTCACTCCTGTTCACCTTTTTCTGATTTAACGGTGAAGGGTTGAGTGAAGAGTGGTGATGAGTTTGATTTCAAGTCATCACCCTTTAACAATATGAATTTAAATGAAAATATTTAGAGGTGAACAGGGTGAACAGTTTTATTACTAATTCTTTAATAGGGAGAGGGGGAAAATGGTTTTTCTGGCGGGTGATCTTTCAGCTCTCCGTGTTACTGGGTTAATGTATTAGCCCGGTAACACGGAGAAGACAAGCGCAGCGCGTCAGCTGAATTCTAAACAGGGGAAAGTATTTATCATTCTATGCCTTCCTCAAACCTAATCTAATTCAGTTTGTGTAATTCCTGATAGGCTTGCTGTAACCACACCTTATGCAATTTGCGGTAGTGTGGTTTGGAACGGCGAGCAATAATAGCGATTGTTTCTAGTTGCTGTTTTGCTGAAATTAAATCGCCTTTTTCACATAACATCTCGTAATAACGAAAACGGGCTTCAGGACCGGTATAATATTCAACAAGCACACGATATTCTTCTTCCGCTTTGTCCAGATTTCCCATCTGTTGCTGTGCTCTGGCATAAAGTAAATGACAGTCCTGAGAGCGGAAATCAGGATTCGCCATAATCAGTTCGCTCAACGTTTTTTCGCAGCCAATCGGGTCGTTATTATCAAACTGAACCTTAGCTAATTTTGCCATAATGGTGGGATCATGCTCAAAGATCCCAGTTAATGCTTTTCGATAGTTTTGTATTGCTTCCTGTAACCGCCCCAGCCGGGCTAATTCATCCGCCAATTGTGTATAATTTTCACTGTTTTCGCTGATCATTAACGCATCACGTTGCCTGTTTATATGGCGTTCGGGCGCGATTTTATCGAGAATGCGGCTAACCCCTTGTTGACCATAATGACTACCGAAGAATCCCGGAAGAATGATTGATAGTGTATAAATGGTACAGCCAATCCCGGGTAAACCAATAATCAAATATAACCAAAACCGTTCCTGATTTGTTCTGATAACATGAACACCACACAAAATCTGGATAAAAATAATGAGGATAAATGGCATATTCTTATACTCTTGACAATTCATTGATGATTAAAATTTAATTTGCAAAAACCTGATCTCATCACTCAAGAAATTTGCGAACAGTGAATGTGTGTTACTTATATAATTTCTTTTGTGTACTTATTTCATTAATCCAGCGTCAGCGATAAGCTGACGCTAGCTACACATAACATGATATCACGCGCGCAATTCGCTCTGGCTGGCAATCAATTTTGCACCACAAGCTGTTTGCATACCTTCCAGAGCAATAAATTTTCCTTGATATCGTAAATCATTGCTATCTTCCTCTACAGGAAAGACACCTTTGCATTTTGGGCAAGCTACTAAATCACCTTTAGCAGCAACAGGCACGCCTTGATAAACATAACTATCAATAGCGGTAATGACCTTACCTCCATGATCTGTTGTATCATTTAGTCGAATAATTGCTTTATTGGCCATATTATACCTATTTAAATTGAAAAAAATCGGCATATAATGCCGATACCTGTATTCAATGGTGGTGTTATTTATTTTTATAAATATCAGTATATAAAGGTAAAAAACCCAAATCACGTAATGCGATCTCAATATCATTAGAAAGATTCTGGTCTTCCTTATTCAGACAATTGTAATCATCTTTGGTAATTATAATTGTACCTGTGCTTAGCGTTGTAGAGATAAGGATAAACTCAGCTCCACTTTTCAGTAGACTAGGGTGTATTTCAAATTGAAAAGGAAGATATAGCATCCATCCAACGGCCGGACGGTCGGGGAAAACTTCCTCACCAGTGCCGGTTCCATTAAATGTAACAGAAAAAATTTTCAAGGTATATTTGTTGGCTACCGACTTAATGAAATTAATGAGATTACTTTTATCATATATTCCAATATGATTTTCAGCACTAATATGAATAGAAGAGTTTTCTTTGTTATTTATAAAGAGAATAGACATTGAATCCTCTTCATTACCATCCCATATCCCTTCAACAATGGGCAAGTATTCTCCTATTAGATTTGAAATATTAGGATTTTCATAACCATTAACATCAATGATTTTATTTTCTAAAGCTTCTTCTAAAGTTTCACCTTGAGCATAGAAAGAAGTAATTCTTTTATCACATTTATTTAGTTCATTAAGGAAGAAACGCATTGCATCTGTTAGATCAGAAAATTCTTGTGTTACCTGTTCTTTAACTATTACGTGTAGAGAAATCTCACTCATTTTAGTTACCTCTATTTTATTTAAGCTTTAAGCCATAGGTTGGTGGTAAATATCCATTGTATATTCAAGCTGCCTAAATATCTTATAAAAGTATTTAAAACTGAGAGGCTCCATAAAATACCAAGCTAATTTGTTAGGCGGGGTCAAACAAACTATATTATCTTGTACGTGTGCTTGTTGGACTGTACCTTTAATGCCAGAGTAAAATTTTTTTACTGTATTTTCGTCAATAAAAAATTGATCATAAGCGCCTTTTGTTTCTTGCAATAAGCAAGACTTCTTTTGAAACCCATCAAAAGAAACCGTTAGATAATCCCATTCCATAACCCATCCTGGACCAGAGGCAGCCTGAGTAATATACACCTGATATTGTAAGTTAATGATATTACCGAAATTTCTATGTTCAGCCTTGGATATTCCGGAGCTAGCAGGACAAGATTTACATTCTTCCATAGAACGAGTCAACGTGCCTGTTTTTGTAATTTCCTCAAGCCTAGACTTCGCTTTTTCTTTGCCTAATTTAATATCATTCTCCATCTCTTCTTCTGTTCTTATTTTCGGTTTTTTAGGCTTAATTTCTATATCATCTGCTGTGGTATCTTTCGTTCCTTCTATAACGCCCACAGCAGCTAATACGCCGACACAAGCAACAACAGTCCATTCCACAGCAGCAGCAAATGCTGGTACAGCAGGAGCTAAAATAAAAGGCATTTTAATGTTTCCTTTTCATTAAATTATCTATTATTTGCAGATAATCACGATATTGCTGCTCTGGGTTATCTCCCGCTTTTAGCATGTTCTGAATTTCGGGAGATTCGTGATAACTGCGATTAAACGCCACAAAATAGAGGTAAGATCGGATCAGTTTTTCCTCTTTAAACCCCATAGAGATTAAATCCAGATAGGCTTCTTTTAGCCGTTTAAATAAGTTATGTTCGCTTTCATTACTGAGCAACTCAGCGTGTTCTGACTGAATTTGTTGCCGAACGCGGGTGATATAGGCCTCGTCCTCGGCATTAATAAATTGAGCAACCTGCTCCTTACTGAGTTTTATCATTAACATGCTCCTTTCATTGAATAAAACTGACCATCCAACCAGTAATGCCACTCATCAATCGGTTGAGTAAATTCAATTAACTGTGCCTGACTGAAAATATCTCGCATTTGATGCAAAATGCGGGGATCGTAAAAACGTAACAGGGCCGTTTCACCACTTTCCAGATGAACGTTAAAATACGGTTCAAAATGGCGGGTCAGTGCATCCAATGACTGATTAGTATAGATCCATGAAACAGCGGGAAAGGTTTTTTCCAGTGTTAAAAATTTCTCCATGAATACCGTGTCGTGCGAGAGGTCAAACAGCCACGGCCCGGCAAAGGCAATTTCTGCATCTGGGTAGCGCCGGAACAGCGGATTATTCAATCCTGCTGAATAAGTTAATTCCTCATCAAAGAGGCGCTCATACTGCAAGCCATCAACCAACGCATACCGTTTCATATCGGGGTGCGTTTTCTGATATTCCTGCCAGTGTTGCGGTGATGAAAAAATCATGACTGCCCCCTGATAACCATTGCAGAACCGTCTAACGCTGCTTTCATTAAACAGCTGATACAAATTTTCTCCAGTGGTGCAGCCAAAACTGGCTCTACGACCTGAGCCACCGTGGTTTGTTTCAGTTTATCTAGCATATCCGGCAACTGACCGCCCCAGCCTGAGCCGTTCCCCGGTGCACCGCTGCCAAAGTTAACTACGGCGCTACTGCTGATCCCGCCTGCGTCAATTTTCAGAAAATGCCCGGCGGCCTGAAGGGTCAGTTCAGCCCCCGCATCAATCACCACTTTAGCGCCGGCACTTAAGTGAATTTCATTACCGCTCTGGGTGAGCAACGCATCGTCAGCCTTGATATGGAGTTTTTGCCCGGCTGACAGTGAAATGTCATGGCCTGCCTGTACGCGGTACTCATTATCAATGCGTAAATGGGCATCATTTTTAATGTGGTGCGTCCGGTTATGGCCCACATAGTGGGTTTCATCATTCAGTACCTGTGCCCGGATATCTCTCTGCGCATGAATAAACACCTCTTCACTGCCTTTGGCATCGTCAAAACGCAGTTCGTTAAACCCGTCGCCTTTGTGGGTTTTGGTTTTAAAGGTGGTACGGGTTTTGGCAGAGGGTAAGTCCAGTGGCGGGCGGTTCAGGCCATTGTAAACACAGCCAGTGACTATCGGCCGGTCAATATCGCCGTTAAGATAGGAAATAATCACTTCCTGCCCGATACGCGGGATGGCCATAAAACCAAAGCCGTTACCGTTCCAACCTTGAGCCACCCGCACCCAACAGGAGGCACTGTCATCGGCCTTGTCGTAGCGGTTCCAGTGAAAATGCACTTTGATGGCACCGTCTTTATTGACGAAGATTTCTTCCCCTTCCGGCCCGACCACCGTGGCACTTTCATCCCCGTCCGCCTGCGGTTTGTAATGAAACGGTGGCCGCCAGTCGGCAAATCCGTCGATAAAACTGAAATCGTTACTGAGCGTCGTGCCTTCGCCGCTGTTGTCACCCAGTGCCTGCGGACAACGCCCGTGATGGCTGATTTCAACGATCTGCCAGCGGGTATTGAGCGGCTGATGTGGGTGATTGTCGATTTCAAAGATTTTGCCCGGATGCAGTTTGATGCAGTTGCTCTGTCCACTGCCCCGTTGCGTCTGGTTTTTCAGCACTTCGTGGCGGTATTTCACAAACGGTTTGCCTTCCGCTTCCTGCTGGAAACGCCCGTAACTTTCGTAAATGGTATACGGCGTGAGTGAGCCTAATGCCTGATAGTCCGGGCTGCTTTCCAGTTGATACACCTGAGAAAGCGGCCTGTCCGGGTTGTAATCCCGGTGAATACTGCGTTTCGGTGCCATACCGACACCCAGACGCACCTGATAAATCACATCCTGCCCGTGGGCAGTGTCCGGCTGGGGCTGGTATTGCAGTGGCAGGTTAGCTGTCATACCCAGATGGCTGTCACTGAAAAACAGCATTTCATCCTCAAACCAGAAACTGATCCCTTCTTCCGCCGCCAGACGGCAGAAGAACGCATAGTCAGACTCCCGTTTCTGGGTGGTGTATTCGCGTGGCTGGTGCGGATCTTCCAGTTGTGAATCCGCACGAACATAATGTTTTTTCAGTAACAGGCTGAGGATATCCGGCACATTCTGACGATGGTAAATATGGCTGTCCTGATTCAGTGTCAGCCGCCAGAGAAAAGGGCGCACGGTGAAGGTATACAGGGTTTTGTTGCCATCGGTGCCACACCAGTCCGCGTGGGAAATAATCCCGGTGATTTTGCGCTGTTCAGTCTCCCCGTGGAAAATCTGCAATACCGCTTCCTGCATCAGCAGGGCCGTTAAATCAATGTCCGGTTTGGGTTTAAAGGGGTTGACGGGCAACGACTGAACCAGCGTCAGATTAAGCGTGAAGAGATCAGACAGCCCTTCCCGCAGGGTAAAATCCGCCACGGCAAACGTCTCTTCGGGCAAATCCCCTACCCGGCAAAGAAAACGTAATCCACTTTTTAGCATTTTATCTCCTTATTTTCATTGAAATATCAAGATATTACATCTCACTGCGTAGCCCGGTACGCTGCCGGAATGTCCATAACACCTGTGACTCACCCTGCCGGTAAAGGGTTAATAGAATGAAATTATTCCGCACAATGAAACACGTCAGCAGTTCGTCAATCAGCCGGCAGAACTGATACATACTGCCGTCATTGTTATAACAGGCCGGATCAAGGGTAATGTGCAGGGTGTGGCCGTTAATGGAACGCCCCTGTCCCGCTTTCGTGTTGTCAATACGCGCACCAGACTGCGCTTCAATATGCACAATACCGTTGATATGCTGCTGCATACGGCGGCTCAGGGTGCGATCATGATCTGCATAACAGTCATACAGGCGCAGAAAGCCTTTCAGAGATTCAGCATCAAACAACATAAAAGGCGGGCAGTTTAAGAGATTGATCAGCAACCAGTCTGATTTACCTGCCACCATCGGCGGAAAATCGGGCGATACCGGTGTGATATTGCGGGCGTGTAAATGGGCGGGCACCGGAGCCTGTGTGTGCGTAATGTCGCCGACACCCAATTGCATGGCCTGAATATGGTAGCCGGAAACATGGGCACACACCGTCTGGGGGGACAGATTGTGCGCCGCTTTACCATCCATCCCCATAAAACGGATCTGGTGATGCCGGCGTCCCAGCAAATCGTCAGTGATCCATGACTGAAAGTAAACGTTATCCGGATCGCCCTCGTTCAACAGCCAATCGCTTTTGGGCTGAAACTGGTCAATGGGCAGGAAGCAGCTGGGCTTGCCACGCGGCGTACTGCCTTGTGCTGCTTTTTCACCGGGCTGCTTGGCGGTCTGGATACTTTTGATGCGGAAAAGCTGCACGGTATCGGCCAGCGCCAGCGGATAACAGGCATGACCCGGCTTCAATGCCATGGGCGGGCTGACCATCGGCGCCAGATGGAGCGCTGGGACACAGCCAAGCTGAAAGGCATCCCCCAGCGCATCCAGCGGCAGCTCCCCGTGCAGGCGGATAATCAGCTCGCCGGTATTATCCGGGTTTAACTGCAACGGCCGTTGCTCTCGGACAGCCAGCGTCATAAAGCTGAAAGCATGGGGCAGACAGTAATATTCCGTCATCTGTTGCAGGCGGGCAAAGGGCGATTTTTCCGTGGGTAACAGTGTATGACGTAAGTTCTCACCCCAGCCCAGAAAATCACTGCGTCTGAGCCGAATTTCCTCCTCCGCAGTCCGCAGATAGACGTCTTCAATCTGCATATCCAGCCACAAACTTAACTGAGCCGCCCGGTCTGGATCGGTGCCCAGAAAGAAATGCAGTTTTCCGCCTGACCAGAGCGGCGGCGAACTGCCTGTCTGCTGTAACGTCAGGATAATATCGCTGTACTCGCGGGTTTTTTGGATCTGTTTATCCAACACCACAAACGGCTCAACCGGCAAATCGCAGCAGGTACGAAACGGTAAATTCTGTTCTCCCGCTGCCGCCGTGACCGGCGTGTTTTCCGGGATAATGACCGCACCCTGATGCACCCCCTGATGAGGCGTAAATTGCAATATTGTCGTCGGCGGAATGGGGCGGAGGGTATGCGGCCAGATGCGGGCGAGTGCTTCATGGGACACTTCGGGGAAGGTATCATCGATTTTACTGCGTACCCCGGAGGACAGGAGCGAAAAACCTTCCATAATCCGCTGGATATCGGGGTCATTGGGATGTTCCAGAAACTCAGCCTGAGAGGGGTTTTCGGTGGCGGCTAACTTCATCTTTTCACGCAGCCACGCCAGCTCTTGCAGGTACAGGGATTCCTTCTGATTTTTCACTTTGCGCATTCCTTGTACAAATACGTCATTTATCGGCATTGCATTTAAAATCTTTATGGGTAATAAAGCAAATTGCACTGATTTGATTGTGATATGGGATTATTTGTTAATTTAATTGATATATACCGACTTTTATCTCACCTTGGATAAGGTTTCAAAAAAACAGCAGCCGCGTTGACCCTGCCCGGCTAATCCGCTAACATTTTGCTGTACCTTAATGATCTTCTCGCCTGTAAAGATCGCCTTCGGGTGGCGAAATGAAACTCCCGTAGCCTGCAAGGGAGAGCATTGCAATGCGGTACATCTGCACACTTTTGGAAGCAGATATCGCTGGACAACAACCCTCCGTCCGGCGATGAAAGTTATCCGGTTTATTTATGCACCGGTTTATCATTCATGCAGAGCATGTATTCCTGCCATATTTACCATTACAATTTACCCCTGTACGATCTTTATCCACGTTTTGATTAACGCATGACAAACGTTCCGAACACTGTGCGGCGTCACTTGTGTAAAAGCGCAGCGATTACCAAGTGACGCCGCTAAGCGGCCAACGTCCAGAGCACGTCCGGCCTGCCTTTACAACCCATTTGAACCTCTAATTACTCAATGAAACCGCTCGAAATAAGCCATTGACCCGTACAGACTGGCATTTTGTTTGATTGATGAACAATTGTCCGGTCTGGTTTTCAACACACTGCCTTGCAACAGGCCGATGCAGTAAAAAAAGGAGAAATCACATCACGTCACGATTAATGAGGCGTTCATCCTGAGCGGATCAGGTACTGAACGGGGAGTATTCCATCGCCGTGCTGAGCACGTCGCGAACTCCTGCAAAAACTCAACACTACCTCGCCTTGCTACACATTAATCTGACGCACCACGGAACGGTGAACCTAACCGACACGCAGGGAATGTTTTGAAATAAGTAACATAGGTCTAAAAAACAGAGGGGAAATACGGATAGCGAAGCGATCACGAACGAAAATAAACAACAAAGATTGATTTAGCCGTCCGTATTCTCCCCTAAGTTTGTGTGATAACGGAGAGCCAAATTCACTGCGCCTTGACCTACAAAAGAGTTTAACTCTCAGTTTGGTCGCGCAGGGGGCAACTAAATTTAAAGTACACCGGTACTGTGCTCAGCAGGTTTATAGCCGTTCAACTTAGCCGTTTGGTTATTGAGTTAGATAAAACAATCCGTTAAAGTATTCCCGCCATTAGCAAAATCTAATGGTCAAGGTTTAGCAGCCTTGTGTTCACTGACACTGGTAGGATGTTTCTGCCAGTGCGCCTGCGCTCACCTTTTCAATGGTGGTTCAGGCAGGGGAGGCTTCGGCCTCGCTGGTGTGAACCCAGTCTGCTAACCCTGCTTGAATCGCCACCATCAATATTCATTAATGGAAAGGGGTAGCAGGAATGATTGAAATTAAAAAAGACTGGCATCAGGCCGACATTATCGCCGCATTACGTAAACGTGGTACAACCTTAGCGGCAGTTTCCCGTGAAGCGGGGCTTGGTTCCTCAACACTGGCAAACGCATTCAGCAGACCGTGGCCGAAAGGTGAATGGATCATTGCAGATTATCTTGGCATCCATCCCTCAGAGATCTGGCCCAGCCGTTATTTCGATTCTTATAGCGGAGAATTATTAGACAGGAAAGCCCGCGCTAAGCCACAGGAATAACCCGCTTTAATTTGTGATCGACTTCGTAAAAATGATAAATTTTAACCTAAAGCCCTGAGCGTGAAATGGCCGCCCAATTTGACCATTTTTAACCCTCACGGCTTTTTTGCTTCAATGCGATTATAAAACAGACAAAAAACCAATAAAGATAATTAAAATTAGTAAGATAGAAAAAATAGGAGAAGGAAAAAAATTCGGGGGCATTAAAAGGGGCATAAAAGCAATAACTAAAAATAAATTTAATATATTTAGTTAGTTATATTATATTTCGATTCCGGTAGTCGCACCATATAAGAACCCGTTATCTATCAACAAGATAACGGGTTTTTTCTTTTTGTGTTTTCACAACACTAAACGTTGCATGTGACATATTTGTGACTTCATCATAAAGAGAGCATCGTTTTGTTGTGGCTGCCAGTGATGTAATAAAAAGAAGTTTCAACCTTATTCAGGATGGGACACTATTCAACAAAATAGCTCACTATTGTCCCATATATGCCCCAAAAAATTCACAAACAGAAGTCACTAGCTACAAAATCAAACCAATATACTACTAAACCTGCATATTCATGACTTCGTGATACGCACTGACCAGTTTGTTCCTGACCTGAATACCCATTTGCAGTGAAATAGTGGCTTTCTGCATATTGACCATCACATCATTCAGTTCCACGCCCGGCGCACCCAGTGTGAAATCCTGTGCCTGTTTGGCGGCTTCTACGCGGGACATATTTATTTTTTCTACTGCTGCGGTGAGCTGGCTGGCAAAGCCTCCTTTTACCGGCATAGGCTTCGCGATACTTGCAGCCTGTAATGCCTGCGCCTGCATCTGTTGCAGTACACCTTCAATTGCCTGAATTGACATAAAAACCTCGTGTTAAATCACCCTATTGATTACGTGATTAAATGCCATATTAGCCGTGGGCTGGTTGGCAGTTTTTTCAGGCTGCCACCGTAACATAGCCAATTCAAACTAAAGCGGGTAATTAACGTAAAAATTCGAAGCTTATTGTGCCATTAAAAGATGTGTGAACAGCGAATAATGACGGGATTAATTATATCAATTGTTTTTAAGTTGCATCGTGGTGGCAAATCAATCAATTCCCGGTGATACAGATAACGATATCACTGAGGCAGATCAGGTCAGCAAAGAGGTAATTTTTAATAAAATGAAAGATATAGGAATAATGTTTTCGCTTGCGTATGGGGAGTCTGTTTTGTTACGCCACGCTTTTAGTATTCATGTTGACCAGCAAGGCAAGGATCGTCTATGAGTGCAGCAACAACCGACGCTGAGAATCCACAGAAGGGTTTCAGCGCTATCATCAACAGGATAAAAGCTGATCCAAAAGTTCCATTATTAGTTGCTGGCTCTGCTGCCATCGCTATTATCGTCGCCCTTTTCCTCTGGTTGCGCAGCCCTGATTATCGGGTGCTTTATAGTAATCTGAGTGATAAGGACGGCGGCGAGATCGTTACCCAACTAACTCAAATGAATGTCCCTTACCGTTTTGCCGAAAACGGCTCTGCTATCATGATACCGACTGATAAGGTGCATGAAACCAGACTGAAACTGGCACAACAAGGCTTACCGAAAGGAGGCGCTGCGGGTTTTGAGTTATTGGATAAAGAGAAATTCGGCATCAGTCAGTTCAGTGAACAGGTTAATTATCAGCGTGCGCTGGAAGGCGAATTAGCGCGCACTATCGAATCACTCGGCCCGGTGCAGAGTGCCCGTGTCCATCTGGCATTACCGAAGCCTTCCCTGTTTGTGCGTGAACAGAAGTCACCTTCTGCTTCCGTAACAGTCGGGTTGTTGCAGGGCCGCGCGTTGGATGAAGGGCAGATCAATGCCATTGTCCATATGGTTTCAAGCAGTGTGGCCGGATTGCCACCAAGCAATGTCACCATTGTGGATCAGGCCGGGCGTCTGCTGACTCAATCTGATGCTAACGGGCGGGATTTAAATACCACCCAGCTGAAATACATACAGGAAGTCGAAAACCGCTTCCAGCATCGCATTGAAACAATTCTGGCACCTGTTGTCGGTCGTGGTAATGTTCATGCACAGGTCACTGCGCAAGTCGATTTTTCCCGCCGTGAAGAAACTGCGGAAGAGTATAAGCCTAACCAACCACCTAATCAGGCTGCCGTGCGTTCTAAACAGACCAGTGCAACTGAACAAAGCGGCGGGCCATTAGTCGGTGGTGTGCCGGGAGCGTTGTCGAATCAGCCAAGTGCCGCACCAAGCGCACCAATTGAAAAACCAAATGCCAAAAATGGCGACGATAAGTCTGATAAAGGGCGTAATGGCAATAACAGCTATGAACGCATGATCAGTAATAACCGCAATAATCGTCACGATGAAACCATCAACTATGAAGTGGATCGTACTATCCGCCATACCCAGTTACAGGCAGGTGGCGTGGAGCGGCTCTCTGTTGCGGTTGTGGTCAACTATGCCACTGTTCAGGGGGAAAACGGCCCGGAAACTCAGGCTCTGACACCAGAACAGTTATCCCAGATTGAATCACTGACTCGTGAAGCAATGGGCTTCTCTACTGAGCGTGGTGACAGCCTCAATGTCGTCAATACACCGTTCAATAACACAGCCGAAGTGATAGAAACGCTGCCGTTCTGGCAACATCCTGTCCTGCTGGAGAAATTATTGGAGTTGGGCCGTTGGTTACTGTTAGCACTGGTTGCATGGCTGCTGTGGCGTAAGATGATCGTGCCGCAAATTGCCAGAAAACGTGCTGCGGAAAAAGCCGCTCTGGAAGCGCAGAAAAAACAGAATAAGCCAGCAACTGAATCCAGTGCTGAGCAGGATGAAAACATGCGCCGTCAGTTGGCCCGCCAGCGTGTCAATGCTGAGATTCAAAGCCAGCGTATCCGTGAACTTGCGGAAAAAGATCCTCGCGTAGTTGCGCTGGTGATCCGCCAATGGATGAGTAACGAACAATGAGCCTGACCGGAACAGAAAAAAGCGCCATCATGTTAATGACCCTGGGAGAAGATCAGGCGGCTGAGGTGTTTAAGCACCTGAATTCCCGGGAAGTACAACAACTGAGTATTGCAATGGCGGGGATGAAGCAAATCTCCAATCAACAACTGGCTGAAGTGATGACCCAGTTTGTAGAAGATGCCGAACAGTACGCGGCTCTCAGCATTAATGCCAATGAGTATCTCCGTAGTGTGCTGGTGAAAGCGCTGGGTGAAGAACGTGCATCCAGTCTGCTGGAAGATATTCTTGAATCCCGCGATACCACAACCGGTATCGAAACGCTTAACTTCATGGAGCCACAATCTGCGGCTGACATGATCCGCGATGAGCATCCGCAGATCATTGCCACGATTCTGGTTCACCTGAATCGTGGTCAGGCAGCCGATATTCTCGCCATGTTTGATGATCGCCTGCGTAATGATGTCATGCTGCGTATTGCGACCTTTGGTGGTGTTCAGCCAGCCGCACTGGCAGAACTGACCGAAGTTCTGAACAATCTGTTGGATGGTCAGAACCTGAAACGCAGCAAAATGGGTGGTATTCGTACTGCGGCAGAGATTATCAACCTGATGAAGAGCCAGCAGGAAGAAAGTGTTATCGATGCAGTCCGTACTTATGACGGTGAACTGGCACAGAAAATCATTGATGAAATGTTCCTGTTTGAAAACCTTATCGGCGTGGACGACCGCAGTATCCAGCGTCTGTTGCAGGAAATTACCACTGATTCTCTGTTGATTGCTCTGAAAGGCTGCGATCAGGCACTGCGCGACCACTTCCTCAACAATATGTCTCAGCGTGCGGCTGAAATTATGCGTGATGATTTGGCAACCCGTGGTCCGGTTCGTATGTCTCAGGTGGAAGCTGAACAGAAAGCCATTCTGCTTGTGGTTCGTCGTCTGGCAGAAACCGGGGAAATGATCCTGAATGGTGGTGATGATACCTATGTCTGATAATTCAAATAATGGAAACTGGCAGCGATGGCTGCCGGGTGAACTGACTCCGTGGGAAACATTACAGGCAGCTCTTGACCGGAATAAGACGGAATCATCGGATAATCAGGAGCCAAGTGAGCAGGAGCGTCTACAGGAACAGGCCAGAATACTGGATGAACTGAAAGAACAGGCACGTCAGGCGGGTCATGAACAGGGTGTTGCTGAAGGCCATGCCCGTGGATATGAACAGGGTGTTGAAGCAGGCCGGAAAGCCGGATTTGAACAGGGATTACAGGAAGCCGGAGAACAGCAGCAGGTTGTGATTGAGCAATGGAAAGCGCTGTTAAATGATTTCAGTCATTCACTGGATGGTCTGGACACGGTTATTGCTTCACGTCTGATGCAGCTTTCCCTGACCGCAGCCCAGCATATTATCGGCCAACCGGCCGTGTGTGACGGCACTGCCCTGCTGAATCAGATCCGTGAATTTATTCAGCAGGAACCCATGTTCAGTGGCAAACCTCAATTGCGGGTTCACCCACAAGATATCCCGCTGGTTGAACAACAACTGGGCGAAATATTGGCTCTGCATGGCTGGCGTCTGATTGCAGATAACAAACTGCATCCGGGCGGCTGTAAGGTCAGCGCTGATGAAGGCGATCTGGATGCCAGTCTGGCAACACGCTGGCATGAAATGTGCCGTCTGGCGGGATCAGGAGAACTGTGATGACTGCGAGACTTGGGCGCTGGCTGGCGACATTAGATTGCATGGAAAAACGTCTGGAAAAAACGCCTAAAATACGGCGTTACGGACGTCTGACCCGCGCCACGGGTCTGGTACTGGAAGCCACGGGTTTACATCTGCCGCTGGGAGCAACCTGCCTGATTGAACGGCAAAATGGTAACACGCTTGAAGAAGTCGAAAGTGAAGTCGTCGGCTTCAATGGTGAAAAGTTACTGTTGATGCCTTTGGAAGAGCTTGAAGGCATTGTGCCGGGTGCCCGTGTCTATGCCCGTGCTTATGGTGAAGATGCTGGTAGCGGACGGCGTTTACCACTGGGGCCGGAATTACTCGGCAGGGTTCTGGATGGTGCCGGGCGTCCTCTTGATGGTTTACCTGCCCCGGATACCGGATATCGTGCCCCCTTAACCACTCCACCACTCAATCCCCTGCAACGTACCCCCATCAGCGACGTACTGGATGTAGGCGTGCGCGCCATCAATGCTCTGCTGACTGTCGGGCGGGGGCAGCGGATGGGATTGTTCGCCGGTTCTGGTGTGGGTAAAAGTGTGTTGCTCGGCATGATGGCCCGTTATACGCAGGCTGACGTTATTGTGGTCGGTCTGATTGGTGAACGTGGCCGGGAAGTTAAAGATTTCATCGAAAATATTTTAGGTGAAGAAGGACGGGCTCGTTCGGTAGTTGTTGCCGCACCTGCTGATGTTTCTCCATTACTGCGAATGCAGGGAGCTTCTTATGCAACCCGCATAGCAGAGGATTTTCGTGATCGCGGGAAACATGTTCTGCTGATTATGGATTCCCTGACACGTTACAGCATGGCGCAGCGTGAAATTGCACTGGCAATTGGTGAACCTCCGGCAACCAAAGGTTATCCCCCTTCTGTGTTTGCTAAATTACCGGCACTGGTAGAGCGTGCAGGTAATGGTGTCAGTGATGGCGGTTCAATCACCGCATTCTATACCGTCCTGACCGAAGGCGATGACCAGCAGGACCCGATTGCTGATTCTGCCCGCGCCATTCTGGACGGTCACATTGTTCTGTCGCGGGCACTGGCAGAATCCGGGCATTATCCGGCTATCGATATTGAAGCCTCAATCAGCCGGGCCATGACAGCCCTGATTGATAACACCCATTACCGGCGGGTACAGCATTTTAAACAACTGCTTTCCAGCTACCAGCGCAACCGGGATCTGATTAATGTCGGGGCTTATGCTGCTGGCAGCGATCCTTTGCTGGATAGAGCCATTGAGCTATATCCGCATATGGCGCAGTTCCTGCATCAGGCCATCGAAGAACGCAGTGAGTACGATGCAGCATGTGCCCAGCTACAACAGTTATTACCAAGCTAAGATGTTCTGAAACGCTGAGGATATACATGCAACAACACTCCCCTCTTGTGACTTTGCGCGAACTTGCTCAGGACGCAGCGGAAAAAGCGGCGACACAACTGGCGCAGATACGCCAGAGCCATCAGCAAATGGAGCAACAACTCACGGCGTTAATGAGTTATCAGGATGAGTATCGTACACGTTTGAACGACACACTAAGCAGCGGCATGTCCAGCTCGACCTGGCAGAATTACCAGCAGTTTATGAAAACGCTGGAAATGGCCATCGAGCAACACAGATTACAGCTCAACCAATGGAAAAAACGGCTTGAGCAGGCCATGTCGCAGTGGCAGGAAAAACAGCAGCGTCTGAACGCGTTTGATACGCTGCAACAACGGGCAGAACATAGTTTGAAGTTACACCAGAATCGCATGGAGCAAAAACAAATGGATGAGTACGCACAACGTGGTGCACAACGGAGAATGAAACAATGAATCTCACTCTTTTGCCTACTGATTTAACACTTGAAAAAAATGCGGGGAAAAATCAGCCAGCGCTGAGCTCCCCTCAGGGCAGTAACACTGCTAAAGAACAGACGACTGAATTTGGCCGGTATCTCAATGCAGAACAGAAAACTTCTGCTCAGACCGCTAAAAATCGCACAAATGGCAGCAATAGCGAATCTGGTGAGAAACAGGCCACTGATAAACGAGAGGAAGAAAACTTATCTTCTTCACGGGCAGTGACTGATCAGATCGCCATGCAGGACAAGCCTTCTGTATCAGGATCTTCTGCATCCTACAATGATGCAAAATTTACCTTATCCGAAGATGATGACCTTCTTTCTGCTGAAATGTTAATCAACGCCATGCCTGTCCAATTGGCCGGATTAATCAGCCGCCAGTCAGTCGGTGAAGGTTCAGAACACACAGAAGGTTTACTGCACACGGAAAATAGTATCGAAGATACTTTATCCGAATCCGACAGAAAGCTATCAGGCAAAAAGACGCTGGCAGATATAGCGCTGAGGGCAACAGATCCGACTGAAAACAGTGAAGAGAATGATTCAGATGGCGATATCGATCTTTTCACCGCCCAGGGGACAACGACAAACCGTGCTGCGCTGGCATCGACCACCGGAAAAGCAAAATCAGCCGCTAATGGTATGACTGAACAAAACTCAACGCTGTCATTTAGCGGAAAGGAAAGCGGGAAAGAGTTTACGTCAATACAGGGCGCATCAGCACTGGCCTCAGCTTCTGCGGAAGCATCAGCGCCAAACGCTTTGCACAACCTGTTTAGTGCTCCCCTGCTCTCTGCGGGAAATCAGACAAACGGACAGTTTCAGCTCAATGGTGCATCTGCGCCTTTACTGAGTGCTCATCTCGGCAGTGAAGAGTGGCAGCAGCAGCTCAACCAACAGGTACTGTTTTTTAACCGGAACGGGCTGCAACAGGCTGAATTACGCTTACATCCACAGGAATTGGGCGCACTGCATATCCGTATGAATGTTGAAGATAATCAGGCACAACTTCATTTTGTCTCAGCTCATCAGCATGTGCGTGCCGCTTTGGAAGCCGCTCTGCCGAACCTTCGCCATTCACTGGCGGAAAACGGCATCCAACTGGCTCAGAGCAGTGTCGGCAGTGATGCTTCAGGAAACTGGCAACAGGAACAGGCCGCCGATCCACAACAGCAGGCCAATACCGGCAGCCAGACTAAAAGCCATACTGAAAATAATGGCACACTGGCAGCAGCACAGGCACCGGCGACTCATGAATCCACGATCCGGTTAACACCTCAGCAACTCGCTTCAAGCCGGGGAGGCGTAGACATTTTCGCCTGAATTAAGTATTTGCGGCGATAGCACTGCAAAAAAATGAAACAGAGCCGATAACAAACGAGTGAGTTAATGGTTTTTTCCGCGTTTGTTCCTGCCATTGCCGGAACAAAGACGCGGGATAATTGATGTTGAATTTGTTGGATAAGGAACTCCCGCCACGGAATGCGCGATGCCTTACCCACTACAGAAAACAGGAATTTGTCTGTCCATGTCTGATTATAGCTACGAGCGTAAACGCACAAAACCAATTTGGATGATACTGTTAATACTGATTGCCATTCTGAGTACCGCCATCGGAGGATATAGCTGGTGGACAATGAAGCAATCAGGCAGTAACAGTGCAGAAAAAGCCAAAATCATTAATACTCCGGTATTCATGACGCTGGAACCTTTTACCGTCAATCTGATAGACAACGAAGATCATTTTGATCGTGTTTTGTATGTCGGCTTGACGTTGCGTCTGTCCGATGAAATAACGCGTCAGCGCTTCCATGATTATCTTCCTGAAGTTCGTAGCCGTATGCTGCTGTTGTTATCCCGCCAGAAATCTACTGATCTGGCAAAAGATGACGGCAAAGTACGTTTAGTGGAAGACATTAAACAGACACTGAGCCCAACACTGATACCCGGTGAACCTGATCAAGCGATCACCGATGTGTTGTTTACTACGTTTATTCTGCGATAATCACGATGAGTGACAATATTCTTTCACAGGCAGAGATCGATGCTCTGCTCAATGGTGACAGTGCTGCTGCGGATGACGTAGAACAAACTGCGTCATCAGAAGAGAGTGAGGTTCGCCCTTACGATCCGAACACACAGCGCCGTGTTGTACGCGAGCGTTTGCAGTCGCTGGAAATCATCAATGAACGCTTTGCCCGCCAATTCAGAATGGGGCTGTTTAACATGCTGCGCCGCAGTCCGGATATTACGGTCGGCGCTATTAAAATCCAGCCTTATCATGAGTTTGCCCGCAATCTGGCCGTGCCGACCAACCTCAATCTGGTGCATCTGAAACCATTGAGGGGAACCGCACTATTCGCTTTTGAACCCAGTTTGGTTTATATCGCTGTTGATAACCTGTTCGGCGGTGATGGCCGCTTCCCGACCAAAGTGGAAGGCCGTGAATTCACCTATACCGAACAGCGGATCATCAACCGGATGCTGAGACTGGCACTGGATGCCTATCGTGACGCATGGGATTCCATCTTTAAGATTGAAGTGGAATATGTGCGCTCTGAGATGCAGGTGAAATTCACCAATATCACGACTTCCCCTAATGATATCGTGGTCACCACCCCATTCACGGTGGAAATTGGCGACCTGTACGGGGAATTCAACATCTGTATTCCGTTTGCCATGATTGAACCCCTGCGTGAACTGCTGACAAACCCTCCGGTGGAAAATGTACGGCAGGAAGATGGGCAGTGGCGTGACATTCTGGTGAAACAGGTTCAGAACTCAGAACTGGAACTGGTGGCAAATTTTGCTGATATTCCCCTGCGACTGTCAAAAATTCTCCAGTTAAAGCGCGGCGACGTTTTGCCGATTGAAAAACCTGAACGTCTGATCGTTCACGTTGATGGTGTGCCCGTGCTCACCAGCCAATATGGAACACTCAACGGGCAGTATGCCCTGCGCGTTGAACACCTGATTAACCCTGTTTTAAATGCTCTGGATGAGGAAAAGCCCAATGAGTGATGCTAAACAACCCGCAGATACCAGCTCGACTGAAGACTTGTGGGCAGAGGCGCTGGAACAACAGGCTGCACAGCTTGCCTCTGACAGCGGCTCGTCAATTTTTGAAAGCCTTGAACCGCAGGATGCGCTCTCCCAGCTTTCTGATATTGATCTGATTATGGATATTCCCGTCAAGCTCTCTGTTGAGCTGGGACGCACCAAAATGACTATCAAACAACTGCTGAAACTTTCTCAGGGTTCCGTTGTTTCCCTTGATGGTCTGGCCGGTGAACCGCTGGATATCCTGATCAACGGCTATTTGATTGCACAAGGAGAAGTGGTCGTCGTATCTGACAAATACGGTATCCGTATTACGGATATCATCACACCTTCTGAGCGCATGCGTCGTCTGAGTCGTTAACCATGATGGCGAACCAGCCTTCTCTTAATACATCTTTCCAAAGTGGTGCGGCATCAGATGCCGCACCGATTGGTACAGCAGTAACACATACTCCTCCCCTTTCTACCGGTCAGACGCTGATGCAGATCAGTAGTGCTCTGGGCGGGATTCTGTTACTGATATTTTTCATAACCTGGTTGATCCGTCGTCTGGGACTTGCGCCTGCCAAAAACAAAAATCACCGATTACTCAATGTAAAAGCAAGTTGTTCGCTTGGGCCAAAAGAACGGGTTGTCGTGGTTGAAATCGAAGACAACTGGCTGGTGCTGGGTGTGACACCTCAGCAGATCAATATGTTACATCAGTTGCCTGTTCCCCCTGATGACACGGAAAAGGAAACCGTACTCAAAACACTTCCTTTCGGTCAACTTCCTTTCGGTGAATTGTTAAAAAATAAGCTTCAGCGAAAAACTAAGAACGACAGGGACGACAATGAAAAATAGAGTTTTTCTTATGATAGGCAATCACATAACAGGCCAAAAATTCGCTTCGTGCATTTATCCGGCGCGTCTGGCGGCGGTGTTTATGGCGTTTTTACTGTCACTGTTTCCCATGAATGCAGCGGCGGAATTACCGGGTATCATCAGTCAGCCGCTGGCAAATGGCGGGCAAAGCTGGTCACTGCCGGTTCAGACCCTGATTTTCATTACTGCGCTGGGGTTTATTCCCGCAGCCCTGCTGATGATGACCAGTTTTACCCGCATCATCATCGTACTGGGTTTACTGCGTAATGCGCTGGGAACCCCTTCAGCCCCACCGAATCAGGTTATGCTGGGTTTAGCCCTGTTTATGACTTTTTTCATTATGGCGCCGGTATTCGATAAAGTTTATCAGGATGCTTATCTGCCTTTCAGTGAAGACAAAATTTCTCTGGAAACGGCACTGGAGAAAGGCTCTCATCCCGTGCGTCAGTTTATGCTGCGTCAGACGCGGGAAAATGATCTGGCACTGTTTGCCCGTCTGGCTGATCAGGAAGCATTCGAAACTGCCGATTCTGTCCCGATGCGGGTTCTGGTTCCTGCTTTCATTACCAGTGAACTAAAAACTGCATTCCAGATTGGCTTTACGCTTTTCATTCCTTTCCTGATCATTGATCTGGTTGTCGCCAGTGTTCTGATGGCTCTGGGGATGATGATGGTTCCTCCCGCCACAATATCGCTGCCATTCAAACTGATGTTATTTGTTCTGGTAGATGGCTGGCAGTTATTGCTTGGTTCGTTAGCGCAAAGTTTTTACGTCTGACGGGATTTTTCTTAAAAAGATCAAAAACGGTTTGAAAAATTATGACTCCAGAATCGGTAATGGCACTTGGTGTTGAAGCAATGAAAGTCGCACTGGCGCTGGCTGCGCCGCTGCTTCTCTCTGCGCTGGTATGCGGTTTAGTGATTAGTCTGTTGCAGGCAGCGACACAGGTAAACGAAATGACACTGTCGTTTATTCCTAAAATTCTGGCGGTTGTTGTCACAATTATCGTTGCCGGGCCGTGGATGCTGAATCTGTTGCTGGATTATATGCGGACACTTTTCAGCAGCATTCCCGCTATTATTGGTTAATCATGATCCCATTTGACAGTGAAACACTTTCCCGCCTCGTCAGTGATTTTTTCTGGCCACTGGCGCGCCTTCTGGCCTTGTTCAGCATCGCGCCGATTTTTAGTGAAAAACAGATGCCGATAAAAGTCAGGATCGGGCTGGCATTAGTGATCACTGCCTTACTGGTTCCCGGCATCCCCTCCCCGCAAATTCCGATTTTTTCCGTTGCAGGGATCTGGGTTCTGATCCAACAGGTATTGATTGGGGTTGCTCTGGGGTTAACCATCCAGATTGCTTTTGCCGTGGTGCGCCATGCCGGTGAAGTGCTGGGTCTACAGATGGGATTGTCTTTTGCCACATTTTTTGACCCGACCGGTGGTCCGAATATGCCAATTTTAGCGCGTATTCTGAACATGCTGATGATGCTGCTGTTTCTGGCTTTTGATGGTCATTTATGGATCTTGTCTATTCTGGCAGATACCTTTTATTCCATTCCTATTCAGCCAGCCCAATTGAATTCAAAAGGTTTCCTGTTATTGGCACAGAGTGCCAGCCTGATATTTATCAATGGGATGATGCTGGCAATGCCACTCATTACCCTGCTTTTAGTCCTGAACTTCTCATTAGGAATGCTGAACCGCATGACACCTCAGCTTTCTGTGTTCGTGGTCGGCTTTCCTCTGACGCTGACAGTCGGTATTTTCACTCTCTCTCTGCTGTTCCCGATGCTGGTACCTTTTACTGAACGGCTATTCAGTGAGATGTTTGATCGTCTGGCTGTGATTATTAATCATATGGTGCTGTAAAGGGCACCATTTATACCCCCCTCATTTCTCATAGTATCTACCTCATCAAAATTAACCTTTCCTCAACAAAAAATATCGACATGCGATATTAGTTTCAGTTAATTTGATTTAATCACGTTATAGTTTAATTGTGTTTTTAATATTGATAACTCCCAGCAGATTCGCTTAAGTATTTTTTTCAAGGCCCGTCAAAGGAAATATATTATTTACTTTTCAAATAGATAAAAATAAAAACCGGACTATTCTCAAGGAGAAATGAGTATGTTACATGACAACTCTTCACAGATTTCCTCAGTAGTTAGCAATGATAATCATCCCTGTTCAGCCCCCCATCCTCTTAGCTCTCCTCAACAGGTTATCTGGTTTGATCAGGCTCTTCGCCCCGATTCTTATGATTACAATATCAATATATTTATCTGCATCGAAGGGGAGTTGAATGAAGAATTATTTGTCCGTGCCTTTGAACAGGTTGTTCATAGTAACGATTCCATGCGTCTGCAATTTATCAATACTCACGGCTTACCCGAACAAAAGGTTGTCAATCCACTGCCTGTAAGTATGGATATTCTTGATTTTTCATCATATCCCGATGCAAAAGTCAGAGTAAAAACGCATATTGATGCCCAGTTGAGGCGTCCTTTTCAGCTTAATAATGATGTGTTATGGCGAACCAGTTTACTGCGGGTCAGTAATACCTGCCGCTACTGGCAGCTCTGTTGCCATCATTTGATCATTGATGGCGCAGGTATTTTTATACTCTCTGAGAGGCTTCTCGATACTTATAATCGATTGATAAAAGGAGAGGTGGCAGATAATTCTTCTTTCTCTTATCTGGATTTCATTGGGGATGAACGCCATTATTTCGCTTCAGATAACTATTCACACGATATGCAGTTCTGGTCAAAACGGTATGAAAAACTGCCTCCCCCATTACTCAGACCGGTTCATTCCAATAATCCAACAAATCAACACCCTAACCCAGTTGCCACACAGCCTGTTATCTGGTCAATGGATCAGGCGCTTTTTAAGCGCATAGAAACCGCTGTTGGTGGACGGAAACGACCATTCCTGCATTTCATGTATGCCGTTCTGGCCTGCTATTTTGCCCGGACAACAGATCTCAATGATATTGTCATCGGTGTTCCCCTACATAACCGCAAAAATTCGCGTCAAAGGCAGACAGTAGGAATGTTTGCAGCCGTGTTTCCCATTGGTATTACCGTTATACCTGAAGATACATTCCGTGATGTCATGGATAAAGTGGCTGCTGAAATGCAGCGTTGCCATAAACACCAGAGTTTCCCGATTGTCGAACTTAGCCGACAACGGCATTCCCGGCAAAAAACAGAGAATACCGAGTTATTTCATATAACCTTATCCTTTGAGTCGATTGAAGTTAATTTCCAGATAGAAGGAGAAGATACCAGACTCAAATTTTTTGAGATGCAATCCGGTGTACCTTATCCACTGACGATCAAAATCAAGCACCATACCGATATTGCCCACCCTAAAAATACGCCTTCTCCGATTTCTATTGAATTCCACGCTTCTCCTGATTACCTGAGCGGCCAAGAGGTGATAACGCTCCGTTCCCGTCTTTCCGTTCTGCTTAATGCTGCTCTCACTACTCTGGAAACGCCATCCCTTACTAATACTAAAATAGTTAACCTGCCTATCCTGCCCGATATTGAGCGTCAACAGGTATTAGTGAATTTCAATGCTACCCAAGCAGAATTTCCGCAGGATGCACTGATTCATCAGTTGTTCGAATCGCAGGCGCAACGCACTCCAGACGCTATCGCCGCAGTCTTTGAAAAACAGTCATTAAGCTACGCTGAGCTGAACAGACGAGCCAACCGTCTGGCACACCATTTGATTGCTCTTGGTATTCAACCTGATGATCGGGTGGCGATTTGCGTTGAACGCAGTCTGGAAATGGTGGTGGGAATATTAGGTATCCTCAAGGCCGGTGGTGCCTTTGTACCACTCGATCCGGCGTATCCGAGCAACAGGCTGACATATATGTTCACTGACTCAGCGCCTGTCGCACTGGTGACTCAGTCAACGGTAGCTGAGATAGGGAATGATAACCTGCCAACAATACTACTTGATATTCCCTCATATTCAGTCTTGGATGAAAACTCAGCAGAAAACCCGGATATTCAGGCTCTGGGGCTAACCTCCCGCCATCTGGCTTATGTCATTTATACCTCCGGTTCAACCGGTCAGCCGAAAGGTGTCATGGTTGAGCATCGCAGTCTGTCTAACCTGATTACTACCCAGCAGGATAAACTCAACATCACGCCAGAGAGCAGGCTGTTACAATTTGCCTCAAACAGTTTCGATGCCTGTATTTGGGAATGTTTTATGGCATTACTGGCCGGAGCTCGTCTTTACCTCGCCAGACGGGAAGACCTGCTGCCGGGGAAAAGCCTGTCTCACTATTTAGAGACTCATGCCATTACTTTCGCACTGTTATCCCCCAGTGTACTGGCAACAATGGACTCTCTTCCTGCAACACTACAAACCCTGCTTGTGGGTGGTGAAGCGTGTTCGCCTACGCTGGTTAAACGCTGGGCGAAAGGACGACGGATGATCAATGCCTATGGCCCGACAGAAACCACTGTTTGTGTCGCAATGTACCTGTGTGACAGCCAGGAGAACAAAGCGCCACCGATTGGTTATCCCATCTCCAACAGTCAAATTTATATTCTGGATAAATACCACCAGCCCGTTCCGACAGGAGTCACTGGAGAGATTTATATCGCAGGTGCTTGTGTTGCCCGTGGTTATCTGAACCGTCCCGAACTGACAGCCGAACGCTTCCTCACTAATCCGTTTTCTGCTGATCACGGAGCACGTATGTACAAAACCGGCGATCTGGGACGATGGTTGCCTGATGGCAGGATAGAGTATCTCGGCCGCAATGATTTTCAAATTAAGTTACGTGGTCTGCGTATTGAACTGGGAGAAATCGAGGCAAGACTACGGCAGTGTGACGGTGTACACGAAGCCGTCGTGTTGCCTTATAGCTCAAACTATTATAAAAATTCGTCTCATCAGAACATACCAGATGAAAATAGCTCAGTCTCAAAACAACTGGTTGCCTATTTATTGCCTGAAACTAATTTGTTGCCCGGAGCCAATATCAGACCAGAACCAATGGCGCTGCGGCAGCAACTTTCGCAACATCTTGCCGAATATATGATCCCCAGTGCCTTTGTGACACTGGATGCTTTTCCTCTGACACCCAGTGGCAAACTGGATCGAGAGGCTCTGCCCAAACCCGATCATACCTCTATTGTTACACGCCATTATCAGGCTCCTGTAGGAGAGTTTGAAACGACCCTGAGTCAGCTTTGGCAACGGCTGCTCGGCGTGAAATATATCAGCCGCAACGATCACTTTTTCGAGCTGGGCGGACACTCACTGTTAGCGGTGCGTCTTATCGAACAACTGCGTAGTCTGGGCTGGGCTATCAATATTCGGACTGTATTCGCCAAACCCGTACTGAATGAGATGGCGCAAGCGATACTGTCCGTTCAGCAGGGTGCCACTCAGGAAAACGTTAAACGGGAAGATCCACCAGCATTCACAGTTCCCGCTAATCTCATCCCTGATGGCTGTACTGCCATTACTCCCGACATGCTGACTCTGGTTTCCCTCTCCCAGCATGAGATTGATGCTATTACGGCTGCAATTCCCGGAGGGGCTGCCAATATTCAGGATATCTACCCGCTCACGCCGTTACAGGAAGGGATTTTTTTCCATTATTTGTTGCAGCAACAGGGAGATACTTATCTGTTACGCAATTTGCTTGCCTTTGAAAGTCGTGAGCGGCTTGACAGTTTTCTGTCAGCATTACAGCAGGTTATTAACCATCACGATATTCTGCATACTTCTATCTTCTGGCAGGGATTGGAGCATCCCGTACAGGTAGTCTGGCGTCAGGCTCTTCTGAGCATTAATACGTTTTCGCCAAAGATCTGTTCGCCAACAAAGATCTGTTCACCAAATAGTGAGTTGAGCATTCTCGATCAATTACTGGCATATACTGATCCTCATCAGTATCGCCTTAATATCAGTCAGGCGCCGTTATTCTCTGCTGACATTGTTTACGATCCGCTACGGGCTGAATGGTTGCTGGCATTGTGTATCCACCATTTAGCCTGTGATCATGTCACACTGGAAAGTATCGTTAGTGAAATCAGTGAATTATTACGCAACCATACTCACAAATTACCTCCGGTATTACCTTACCGTAACTTTGTTGCCCAATCCCTGAATGTTCCTGCTTCAGCTCATGAAGACTATTTTCGTGAAGTACTCTCTGATGTGGATGAACCGACTGTCTCTTTCGGGATACTGGATGTCCACAGCGGGGATAAAAAAATAGCAGAAGCCCGACAGCCTATTGATGCCACACTTGCCAAAGCGATCCGCACACAGGCCAAACGTCAGGGAGTCAGCGCCAGTATTCTGTTTCATACGGCACTGGCTCTGGTACTGGCTAAAGTCAGCGGACGCGATGATGTGGTATTCGGTACAGTTTTATTAGGCCGTATGCAGGGTAGCACCGGCATCAATCAGGCGATGGGATTACTGATCAATACCCTGCCTATCCGGGTTAAACTCACGGATAACAGTGTACAGACTACGGTTCAGGAAACCAGTCAAAACCTGATAAGGTTGCTGGAACACGAACAGGCCACTCTGACACAGGCTCAGAACTGTAGTGGCATTGCACCATCTTTACCGCTCTTCAACACCCTGCTCAACTATCGCCATAGTCAGTCGGCGCTGACTTTTAATAAGTGGGAAGGCATTCGTTTGCTGATGCAGGAAGAGAGGATTAATTATCCCTTTGGCCTGTTTGTTGATGACTGGGGAGATGGTTTCAGTCTGGTTGCTCAGACCGTATCAGATATTGAACCCATTCGTCTGATCAACTATATGACCACTGCCCTGACGGGGTTGGTTAATGCGCTGGAAACCACGCCCCACCAGCCAATTCTGGATATTCCGATTTTGCCTGCCAGAGAGCGCCAACAACTGCTGGTGGATTTCAACACGGCTCAACCTTCTCAGGACGCGATATTCATCCGAAATACAGTTGGCGACTCCCCACAACACACGCTTATTCATCAATTAGTTGAAAAACAGGTTCAACATACTCCTGATGCCATTGCTGTAATCTTTGAAGAGCAGTCACTCAGTTATGCCGAACTAAACCGTCAGGCCAATCGGGTCGCTCATCATCTGCTGGCCTTAGGGGTACGCCCTGATAATCGGGTGGCCATCTGTACTGAGCGTAGTCTGGAAATGATCGTAGGATTACTCGCCATCCTGAAAGCCGGAGGCGCTTATGTTCCGCTCGATCCGAGCCAGCCAGCCGAACGGCTGGCTTACATGCTTGAAGATGCTGCTCCGGTTGCCCTGCTCACTCAGACCCCTTTTGTTTATCTTATTAATCAACTGACCGATAGCATACCCGTTGTCGATCTCAGCAATTCTGAGTGCTTGCTTGCAGATATGCCGGACAATAACCCAGATCCTGACAGTTTTGGTTTAACCTCAGACCATCTGGCTTATGTCATCTATACCTCCGGTTCAACCGGCGTCCCAAAAGGGGTGATGAATGAACATCGGGCGGTGATGAATAGCTTACTCTGGGCACAAAAAACTTATCAGTTCACCCCACAGGATCGAGTTTTACAGAAAACACCATTCAGTTTTGATGTTTCGGTCTGGGAGTTGTTTCCCCCGCTGATGTTTGGGGCGCGGTTGATTCTGGCTCGTCCGGAAGGCCATAAAGACCCGCACTATTTATTATCTGTGACAGAAAAACACAAAATTACAATTATCCATTTTGTGCCCTCAATGCTACAGCTCTTTCTCAGTGCGATCCCCGCCGGACGCTGCCTTTCCCTTCGTCATATTTTATGTAGCGGTGAAGCATTCCCTTATACCTTACAGCAGAAGTGCCTGTCCCATTTTACCCACTGCCAGTTACACAATCTCTATGGCCCGACTGAAGCGGCAATTCATGTCACTGCCTGGCGATGTGTGACGGATCAGTATATCGGTCGCATTCCTATCGGCAAACCCATCGACAATATCCGGATTTACCTTCTGGATAATCAGGGAAATCCGGTTCCAGTTGGCGTGGCTGGTGAACTTTACATTGGAGGAAGTGCCGTTGCTCGTGGCTATCTGAACCTGCCTGAGTTAACGAACAAACATTTTGTTTCTGATCCATTTTCTTCCGATCCTGATGCCCGCCTGTATAAAAGCGGCGATCTGGCGCACTGGTTACCTGATGGTAATATTGAATACCTCGGTCGGAATGATTTTCAGGTCAAGATACGCGGTTTCCGTATTGAACTGGGCGAAATTGAGGCCAAACTGACACAGTGCCATGGTGTACGTGAGGCGGCAGTTATTGCTTGTGAAGACGATTATCATGAAAAAACCGTTGGCAATGAAAAACCGTCCGGCGATAAACAACTGATTGCCTATCTGCTGGCTGAACCCGATACAAAACCTGACCCTGCTGTACTGAGAGAGCAGCTTGCGCAACATCTTGCCGAATATATGCTGCCCAGTGCCTTTATGATCCTTGATGCCTTTCCATTAACCTCCAGCGGCAAACTCAACCGCAAGGCACTGCCGATACCCGATCAGACTGCGCGCGTAACCCGCTATTATGAAGCGCCTGTCGGGGCAATCGAAACAGCATTGGCTGAAATCTGGCAGGAACTGCTGAAACTGGAACACATTGGTCGTTATGACCATTTCTTTGAACTCGGCGGTCACTCCCTGCTCGCAATTCAGCTTGCCACACGCATACGCCAAAAACTGGCGCGGGAATTACCTTTACAGGTACTTTTTTCCCACCCTGTTCTGGCAGATTTAGCTGTTTTGATCGCCGACGTTCCTGTAACAGCTCAAACCATCATTCCGGCAGCCGATCGCAGCCAGAATTTGCCACTCTCTTTCTCACAGCAGCGCCTGTGGTTTCTCACCCGTCTTAATACTGAAGTCAGTCTGGCCTATCAAATTCCGACCGTTCTGCGCCTGAGCGGAGATCTCGATCATGCTGCGCTTGCAACAGCCCTTGACCAGCTTGTCAGTCGGCATGAAAGTTTACGTACCCGTTTTGTACTGGTGGATGAGCAGCCCTATCAGCATATTGATGATGTGAATACCGGCTTTGTTCTCACTCATCAAGATTTACGTAGTTTAGATGAAACAGACCGCATGAGCCGCGTAAACGAAAGGGTTAAGCTAGAAAGACAAACTGCGTTTGATTTCGCCAATGAATCAATGATTCGGGAGCAGCTACTGCAACTGTCTGATAAAGAGCACGTGCTGATCCTGATCCAGCATCACATCATTACTGATGGCTGGTCACTGGGTATATTGCTCCGTGAACTCAGTACGTTCTACTCTGTTGCATTAGGAAAATCTGCTGCATTAGGAAAAAATGGTGTTCCCCTACCTCACCTCCCTATTCAGTACGCTGACTATGCTGTCTGGCAACAAAAATTGCTACAAAGCGAGGATTTGGCTGTACAAAAAGCATTCTGGCAAAAGCAGCTTCAGGATGCTCCGGCTTTACTGTCTCTGCCTACTGACTATCCGCGTCCGCCGGAACAAAATTACACCGGGGATCATATTCCTGTTCACCTGAATGCTGATTTACTTTCTGCTCTCAGGGCGCTCGGACAGCGCCAGAACACAACACTGTTTATGACATTACTCACTGCCTGGAGTATCGTCCTTACCCGTCTGAGCGGGCAGAACGATATCGTCATCGGAACACCGGTTGCTAATCGTTCCCACAGTGAACTCGAAGGGTTGATTGGTTTTTTCGTCAATACCCTGCCTTTACGCCTAGAAACGGAACAGTGCAGCACCGTCGCAGATTTGCTCACCCATGTTCGTGATCGCTCGCTGGCAGCCTATGCTCATCAGGATCTGCCTTTTGAACAGTTAGTAGAAATCCTGCATCCTGAACGCAGCCTGAGCCATAACCCGATCTTTCAGGTAATGCTGGCGCTTAACAATACCACTGAACCGACCCTCGAAATGCCGGGATTATCTGCTTCATTAATGGAGCAACCACATAGCACCGCCTATTTTGATCTGACTCTGTCACTTACCGAAACTCAGGATGGACTCAGTGGTTATCTGGAGTACGCATCAAGTCTGTTTGACAGAACAACAGTTGAACGCATCGTGGGTTATCTCACCAATGTGCTGACAGCCATGATCGCAGATGAAACGCAGTCAATTAACCGCCTGCCGATGCTATCGGTTGCCGAACGTCAGCAATTATTGACTGATTTCAATGAAATTCAGCCTGTCGAAAGTAAGCCTGTTAAAAACACTTTTGCCGATTTCTCACATAACACATTGATTCAACAACTTTTCGAGGAACAGGCACAACGCACACCTGATGCGATGGCAGTGATTTTTGCAGAAGAGTCATTGAGTTATGGCGAACTTAATCGCCTCGCCAATCAACTGGCACACAGCCTGATTGCCTTTGGCGTCCGCCCTGATGATCGGGTGGCCATTCATGTTGAGCGGGGTTTAGAGATGATTATCGGCCTGCTCGGGATCTTAAAAGCGGGTGCCGGTTACGTTCCGCTTGATCCAGAATATCCCGTCGAACGGCTGACATATCAGCTTTCTGACAGCAAGCCCGTTATATTACTGACCCAGAAACACTTACAGACCCGCTTACCGGTACAGGATATTCCTATCTGGCTGCTGGACGACGAAACGCATCAGGAGCGTATGCAACAACAACCTGCCGATAATCCTGACAGTCGGCAAACAGGTATTCAGCCGCATCATCTGGCTTATATCATTTACACTTCCGGCTCAACCGGAAAGCCAAAAGGCGTTATGCTCGAACACCACAATGTGGTCAGCCTTATTTACGCTCACTGTCAGCTTAGTGAACCCGGCCCGCAAGATCGCGTGCTTCAGTTTGTCACCTTCGCGTTTGATATTTCAGTGTCAGATATTTTCCCTACTCTGGCTTCCGGTGCGACACTGGTTCTGCGTCCTGCTTATCTCAAAGTACCGGACAGCACTTTCGCCGATTTCCTGCATGAGCAGAAAGTGACAATCATCAATGTACCAACGGCTTTCTGGCACCACTGGACACAGGAAATAAAAGCCGGACGCAGCAGCTTCAGTTCCCGTATCCATACGATTATTGTCGGAGGTGATAAGGTCGAACCCCGCTGTTTAATGGATTGGTTTTCATGCCCGGAAACAGCAGCCTGCCGCTGGTTTAACGCTTACGGCCCTACTGAAATCACCATTACAGCCACTGCCGCCGTGGTAAACAGAGAAATGGTGATGGAGAACAACAGCCCTGTTTCTTCTGTTTCTTCCATTTCTCACAATATTCCGATTGGGCGGCCGCTCTCCAATACCCGACTCTATATTCTGGATAAATTTGGTCAGCCGGTTCCTATCGGTGTCAGTGGCGAAATTTATATCGGAGGTATGGGAGTTGCCCGTGGTTATTTAAATCAACCGGAACTGACAGCGGAAAAATTTGTTATTGACCCCTTTAGCGAACAACCCAATGCCCGTATGTATAAGACCGGTGATTTGGCTCGCTGGCGTTCTGACGGTAATGTTGAATACCTCGGCCGTAATGACTTTCAGGTCAAGATCCGTGGCTTCCGTATTGAGTTAGGTGAGATTGAAACCCGACTGTTACAGTGTCAGGGCGTGCATGAAGCAATCGTACTTGCCCGCGAAGAGACTTCCGCTAAAAAAGCAGGAGATACAAAAACAAGGCATGATAAACGACTTGTTGCCTACCTGATCGCTGAACCCGATAAAAAACCCGAACCCGCAGAGTTGCGCCGCCAACTTGCACAACATCTGGCTGACTATATGCTGCCCAGCGCATTTGTGATACTGGATGAATTCCCGCTGGCTCCCAACGGCAAACTCGACCGGCAGGCACTGCCTGCACCGGATCAGGCTGCTATCGTTACCCGAACTTATTCAGAACCGCAGGGTGAAAAAGAGGCTGTGTTGGCTGAGATCTGGCAGGCATTATTGGGATTGGAAAAAGTCGGGCGTTATGACCATTTCTTTGAACTGGGTGGTCATTCTCTGATGATTATCAACTTAATCGAACGATTACGTAACCGGGGCTGGAGCCTGAATATCCGCGAAGTGTTCGTCACGCCGATTCTGGCTGAAATGGCAAAAACGATGCAGGTCACAGAAGATAACCCAGCCACATTATCCATACCTCCTAATCTGATCCCTGATGGCTGCACCACTATTACGCCTGATATGTTGCCACTGGTTTCTCTGACACAACATGAAATTGATACCATTGCCGCCGGTATTCCCGCAGGCGCCAGCAATATTCAGGATATCTATCCTCTGGCGCCATTACAGGAAGGTATGCTGTTCCATCATCTGATGCAGACTCAGGGAGATGTTTATCTGTTACATACCCTGTTTGCATTCGATACCCGTGAACGCCTTGATGCTTTTCTGCATGCTTTACAGCAACTCATTAATCGCCATGATATCCTGCGCACAGCCATCTGCTGGGAGAGATTAACTCAGCCGGTACAGGTCGTCTGGCGTCAGGCATCTCTGCATATCAATACGTTTATTCCGGGTAAGGATAACGACATTCCATCCCAGTTACTGGCGTATACAGAGCCGTACCAACGCCGCCTTGATATCAGTCAGGCACCGCTATTCTCTGCTGATATTACCTATGACCCGCATCAGGGTGAATGGCTGCTGGCTTTCTGCTGCCACCATATACTTAATGACCATGTGTCGCTGGATCATATTATTGATGAAATCAGAGATCTTCTGCACCAGCGCATTAAGCCGTTACCTGCAGCACTGCCTTATCGTCACTTTATCGCCCAGTTCCTGCGCATTCCACCAGCAAATCACGAAGCCTTCTTCCGTGAAATGCTCGCCGATGTGGATACTCCTACCGTACCTTTCGGGATACTGGATATCTACAGTGAAAACAGGCCGATAACCGAGATCATCAAGCCACTTAATGCCTCTCTGTCCAGAGCTGTCCGTAAACAGGCACGCCGTTATGGCGTCAGCCCCGGTGTGCTATTCCATGTTGCGCTGGCGCAAATGCTGGCAAAAATAAACGGGCGGGATGATGTGGTCTTCGGAACTGTTTTACTGGGAAGAATGCAGGGAAATGCCGGTATTGAGCAAACACTGGGGCTGTTTATTAATACTCTGCCTGTACGTATCCGACTGGCAGAAAACAGTGTACAGGAAACGGTACAGGCAACCTATACCAACCTGACCCGGTTACTTGAACACGAACAGGCATCACTGGCACAAGCGCAGCGTTGTAGCGGAATTGCACCGCCTCTGCCACTGTTTAACACTCTCCTGAATTATCGCCATAGCCAGTCAAACGTAACTGACACACTCTGGGAAGGCATACGTCTGGTGACAGGTAAAGAAAGGACTAATTACCCTCTCTATCTGGCAGTCGATGACTTGAGCAAAGGTTTTCTGCTGAGCGTTCAGGCAATCGCGGGGATTGATCCGGCTTATCTGATTACCTCAATGATGACCGCCTTGTCCGAACTGGTGCAGGCACTGGAAAATGAGCCTCAGAAACCCATCATGGATATTGCGACTCTGACAACCGCTGAACGACAAAAATTAATGGCGGATTTTGCTGCTGTTCAGACTGGTTTGCCACCCGCTATGCCAATTTCAGTTCAACCGACTGCTGTCGCGCCCGACTATCAAGCGCCGATTGGTCGTGTGGAAATTGCACTGGCAGAGATATGGCAGGAATTGTTGGAACAGGAACAAATAGGCCGTCATGATAATTTCTTTTCACTGGGAGGCCATTCATTAATAGCGGTACAATTATTAGCCCGCCTGCGAAAACAGAATATGGATATTCCACTGGCATTACTGTTTACTCGTCCCACATTATGCGAATTGGCTGAAGCTATACCCTATGGATTTCAAGTTGCGTCGCAGCGGCAAGGGAATGAGTCCCCGGGAGCATAGGTAACTATGTGACTGGGGTGAATGAGCGCAGCCAACAAAGAGGCAGCTTGAAAGACGACGGGTATATAACTCAACATAGCTCGATAGGCGTTAATGGAACAGGCTGTAATCATTAACTCAGGTAAAAATGAATCAGCTCCACGATTTGTGGAGCTGATTTCATTGAATTTTGGCAGGCAAATTGCCCGCCAAATCATTAATAGGGTGTTCTTTAAAGTATTGTCTCTCGTTATCAAAAACCTAAACTATCCAGTAAATCATCAACCTGTTCCTGGTTGGCGATAACGCCAACCCCGCCGTGATTGACCTGCGGGCCATTAAGAAGACTGTCGTTTTCTTTTTTCGTTTTGGCCATCTGATCAGATGGTATATTTTCCATTAATACCATAACCAGTTGTTTTTCCAGTTCCTGAATGACTTCCATCATCCGTTTGATTACCTGCCCGGTGAGATCCTGAAAGTCCTGTGCCATCATAATCTCAAGTAATTGGGCATTGGTAAATGCAGCATGTTCCGGCACAAGACTGAGATAATTTCTCGTGTCTGTAACCAGAGAACGTGCACCAGCCAGCTCTAAATCAGTCGGGTTTGCAAACCACTCATCCCAGCGCTGTGTCAGGGATTTCGCCGAAGCTTCTAATTCATTCTGGCGGGGCTGAGCCACTTCAACACAATTCAGCACTCTTTCTGCTGCCTGTGCCGTCATTTGGACAACGTAATTCAATCGCTCCCTCGCATCAGGGATCGCCTCAGCCGCCTGAGCTATGGTTTGATCCAATCCCAGTTCACGCAGACTATCACGCAGCATTCTTGTTAACTGCCCGATACGACTGATTATTTCACTGGTTGTAATCGCCTCATCTCTTCTAGGCATGACTGGATTTTCACTCATTTTGTCTCCTTAGAGCCCCAATTTCTCAAATATTTTGTTGAGCTTTTCTTCCAAAATTGCCGCCGTAAACGGTTTTACAACATAACCACTGGCTCCGGCCTGTGCCGCTGCAATGATGTTTTCTTTCTTGGCTTCTGCCGTCACCATCAGAACCGGCAAAGCAGACAATTGGCTGTCACTGCGAATTGTTTTCAGTAATTCAAGGCCATCGATGTTAGGCATGTTCCAGTCAGAAATCACAAAATCAAATTCAGCCGTCCGAAGTTTTGTCAGGGCTTCTGCTCCGTCCTGTGCTTCATCAACATTGTTAAATCCCAACTCTTTCAGCAAATTACGCACAATACGACGCATGGTTGAAAAGTCATCAACTACCAGAAATCTTAAATCCTTACTTGCCATAAAAACTCCTTGAAATTTTGTTCATCCGACAGCATCGTGCTGTAAAGGTTAACACTCAATCTTCCCTTTATCTTTCAGGCTACTATCCTGTAATCTGAAGTCCATCAGGCATAATTATACCCTTCGTCTTTCAAGCTACCTCTTTGTTGGCTGGGTTCATTCCCTTGCCACCGAGATGTGGCTTGAAATTCATTGGGTATATGACTCAATGCAATCAGCTTCGACTAAATCCGAACCGATTGCACGGTACTGATTTTAGCCAGCATCGTTCTGCTGAGTTTTTGCAGATCCATCACTTCATCGACAGCTCCCAGCTGGATTGCCGCCCGTGGCATACCAAAAACCACACAGCTTGCTTCATTTTGTGCCAGTGTATAAGCTCCCGCTTTTTTCATTTCCAATAACCCCGCAGCACCATCGCTCCCCATGCCGGTCAGAATAACGCCCACCGCATTACGCCCTGCATATTTGGCGACAGAGCGGAACAGCACATCGACGGAAGGGCGATGGCGGTTAACCGGCAGAGCACTGCTGGTCATAATCTGATAGTTTGCACCGCTGCGACACAGTTCCATGTGGCGGTCTCCCGGCGCAATATAAGCATGGCCCGGCAGAACCCGTTCACCATCTTCTGCCTCTTTGACGGTAATCTGGCTCAGTTTATTGAGCCGCTCTGCAAATGAACGGGTAAAACCCGATGGCATATGTTGGGTAATAAGTAACGCCGGGCTGGTAACAGGCAGAGGTTGTAACAGATTTTTAATGGCTTCAGTACCTCCGGTAGAGGCACCGACAGCGATCAACTTCTCACTGGATAAAAGGGGTTTAAAATTCAGTAGAGCCTCAGCTTCCTGCGCGGATTTTATCCTGCTGACTTTGGCCTGCGCCGCTACTCTGATTTTCTCAGCAATCAGCTCGCTATAGGCCAGCATTCCTTCACGAATTCCCAACTGCGGCTTGGTCACAAAATCCACCGCACCCAATTCCAGAGCTTTTAAGGTAATTTCCGACCCTTTTCCTGTCAGAGAAGAAACCATCACAACAGGCATAGGGCGTAACCGCATGAGTTTTTCAAGAAAATCAATTCCATCCATCCGTGGCATTTCGACATCCAATGTCAGTACCTGCGGGTTATGCTTTTTGATTAAATCGCGGGCAACATAGGGATCAGGCGCACAATCCACGACCTCCATGTCAGGATGGCTATTGATAATTTCCCGCATGATTTGGCGCATCAGCGCCGAATCATCCACACAAAGAACTGTTATTTTATTCATGACCCCTCCTTGCCTGACCTACACCGTAAACGGTCTGTCCCTGCAAGTAGAACTCCCGGCTAATTTGAGTAACGTTCTCGGAATGCCCGGCAAAGAGCAGACCATCTGGTTTTAAGAAATTGACAAAACGGCGTAAAATTCTTTCCTGTGTTTTTTTATCAAAATAAATCATCACATTACGACAGAAAATTGCATCAAATTTACCTTCAAGTGCCCACTCAGAGTCCAGTAAATTCAGATGCTGAAAGCTGACTATTTCAGCAAGCACCGGACGAACTCTGGCATATCCTTCATAAAGACCAACGCCTTTAAAAAAGTATTTTTTTTTCTGGCTTTCACTCAGATGCTGTAGCTCATCTAACCGATAAACCCCTTGACGGGCTTTTTCCAGCACCTGAGTATCAATATCACTGCCAATAATTTTTATCCGGCTTGAACGATGCCCTAATACATCACATAACGTCATGGCTATGGAGTATGGCTCTTCTCCTGTTGAAGCGGCTGCACTCCAGACCCGGAAAGTCCCGCCAGTTTTTTTACCTGCATGAGCCGCAAGAATCGGAAAATGATGAGCTTCCCTGAAAAATGCAGTGAGGTTCGTCGTCAGTGCATTGACAAAGAGTTCCCATTCGCTGCTATAACTGTTCTGCTCCAGAATCGCCAGATATTGCCCGAAATCATTAAACCCCAGAACACGCAATCGCCTGACCAGACGGTTATAAACCATCTCTCGTTTATTTTTTGCCAGCACAATACCGGCCCGTTGGTAAATAAACTGACAGATGCGCTCAAAATGCGCATCCGACAATGTATACCGCTGAAACATAAAGTTCAGCGGTACAGTAGCTTCAGTATTTGAAGCTGTTAAATTGGATTTCATCTGACCTCAGCGTACTCGATTTACAGCATACTCATCGGTCATTTTTGAGGCAGTATATCCCGGATAATCGTTCTCATATTCTGACGTTTTTGGCAGTTCAAACTGAGCAACCGTTCTCACCAATGTATCGGCTTTATCTTCCAGTGCAGATGCGGCAGCGGCGGATTGTTCCACCAATGCGGCGTTTTGCTGAGTGACCTGATCCATCTGGCTGACAGCCTGAGCCACCTGATGAATACCGCGACTCTGTTCATCGGAAGCCGCCGCAATTTCAGTCATCAGATCAGTCACCTGATTGACCGACCTGACCAGCTCATCCATGGTTTGTCCTGCATGATTCACCAGTTCTGACCCCTGATTAACGCGGTGGACAGACTCATCAATCAATATTTTGATCTCTTTTGCGGCTTCTGCACTGCGCTGCGCCAGATCACGGACTTCCCCGGCAACAACAGAGAACCCTCTGCCCTGTTCACCGGCTCGCGCGGCTTCAACCGCTGCATTCAGCGCCAGAATATTGGTCTGGAACGCGATACCGTCAATCACGCTGATAATTGCACTGATTTTCTTCGAACTATTGGCAATTTCATCCATTGTCGCAACAACACTGCTGGTCTGTTCTCCGCCTTTGGTTGCTGTCTGAGAAGCAGCAACCGCAAGAGCACTGGCCTGACGGGCATGTTCTGCGTTCTGTTTAACTGTTACGGTAAGCTGCTCCATACTGGCTGCCGTTTCTTCCAGAGATGCGGCCTGCTCTTCAGTACGTGAGGATAAATCGGTATTACCCTGCGTAATTTCCTGAATGCCGACATACATTTGGTTGGTATTATCCCGGACGGATGAGATGGATTTAATCAGCGATCTCTGCATGTCACGCAGTTTTTTGAATATATCGCCGATTTCATCATTGGTGGTAACTGCCACTTCTTTATCCAGTCGCCCTTCAGCCACATCCTGAAAACAGGCTCTCATATTGGCAAACGGCCGGAGAAGATTACGTTTCAGCCACCAGTGAGCGGCAGAAGCGACAACAAATACCATCAGGATGGAAGCGAAAAACATGGTCACTGCAATTCTGTAATAGAACTCTGCATTATCTACTGTCTCCTTAATATTCTTGTTGAGGTACTGCATATAATTTTTATAGGCAAGTTCCATTCTGAGCTGATATTCTTCTGTCGGCTGATCAAGAAAAGCCTGAAAATCCCCGCCATAGAGAAAATCTTTCATCTCTTTCAGGGCATTGAAATAGTCCTGATAAGCACGATCAAGTTCAGTTAACAGTGCATCTCTTTTCTCATTGTTTCCCACCTGACGCAGGTAGATAAATTCGGAAAAACCTTTTTCTGCTTCAGTTAATGAACTTTTGAGTAATGATTCCATTGCATCAATTTGTTCTTTCGGTTGCCCGACTTTCTGAGCAATGGCGATTTTGTTCAGTGTGTTACGCGTTTGTAATAGTGCAGTCCAACTCCTACCCAGACTATCCCTGCGCTGAGTTCCCAAATCAATTCTTTCGATATACGACTGATCTGTATAAATAATTCCCAGCGATAAGCCACTGGAAATTATTTGCATAACACAAAACATCATCAGTAATAGATACAAACTGGTTGATATGCGAAGCCTGCCTAACATGTAATCACCTCGTTGAACGGCTGCATAAAGCAGCCGTAGTTATCGCTATTATTTTTTTAGAATGTTTCCCAATTGGATGGGTCTTCCACATCACTGCCTTTCTTCAGTGCGGGAGGATTCGTTTTATTAGCTGGAGGAGTCGGCGATTTTATCGTCGATAAAACTTCATGTTTTCTTCTTTCAGGCAGCTTCCTTTCTGCCTGCTCCGGTAGCTGAAATAGTGCTACTGCTTTGGTCAGGATCATGGCCTGCTCTTCCAGAGCTGCTGCGGCTGCCGCAGACTGTTCGACCAGTGAGGCGTTCTGCTGTGTCACTCTGTCCATTTCAGAGATAGCAACGCCGACCTGAGTGATTCCCCTGCTCTGCTCATCAGAAGCTGAGGCAATTTCGCCCATGATATCCGTCACGCGGGTAACAGAATTGACAATTTTGTTCATTGTCTCACCCGCACTTTCCACCAGCTCAGAACCGGTATCAGTACGGCTGACAGAGTCTTCAATCAGTGATTTGATCTCTTTTGCAGCTTCTGCACTACGCTGAGCCAGATTGCGGACTTCTCCGGCAACCACAGCAAAACCGCGTCCGTGCTCACCGGCACGGGCGGCTTCTACCGCTGCGTTAAGCGCCAGAATATTGGTCTGGAATGCGATGGCATCAATCACACCGGTGATATCTGAAATTTTACGGGAACTGTCGGCAATATCGTGCATAGTCTGTACAACATTCGCCACCACTTTGCCACCCTGACGGGCAATTTCAGAGGCATTATCAGCAAGGTTACTGGCCTGACGGGCATTATCAGCATTCTGTTTTACTGTGGCGGTTAGTTCTTCCATGCTGGCTGCGGTTTCTTCCAATGAAGCAACCTGTTGCTCAGTACGGGCAGAAAGATCGTTGTTACCCGCAGCAATTTCGCTGGTACCGGTATAGATAGTTTCAGTACTGTGGTGAACACTTCTGACTGTGTTGATCAGCTCTTCCTGCATATGCCTCAGACCCACTGACAACATCCCCATTTCATTCGTACCGGAGACATCAATAGTTCTGGTCAAATCACCTCTTGAGAAGGCTTTAATCGAATCCAGCAATTTATTCAGTGGATCAATCAATGCTTTGCGTAAACCAATCCAGCTGACTGTCATGACTGCAATGAGCAGAACAAAGACGAAAATCAGGCTAAACATGATATTACGGTAGGCTATATCAGCTTCATCAGATAAGTACTGATACAGTTTTTCATTTTGATCCAGATAAAAGAGATATTCAGTATCAAACGCGTTCTGATACATGGTGGTCGGCTGGTTAAAAAATTCTTTAAACTCTTTTTTTTCCAGCATAACATCCAACTCTTTCAGTGCATTGAGGTAGGCGTAATGGGTTTGTTTTAAACGCTGCATACGCTCTGGATCGCGCATGTCCATGCTGGGAAATTGCTCATACTGTTGGAAACGGCGTTCCGCACGGGCAATGTTGACTTTCGCTTCTGCCAGCACTTCATCAATCTTGTAGTCGCTCTCACCACCATTTAGTTGCATGATGTAGATGATGCCAACGCGGTTCAGGTTATTACGCGCCTGCAACAGGTTGATCCAGCTTTCATCGAGTAATTTTTGCCGCTGCCGCAGTTCATCCAGCGTATCAAACGCTTTGGTATCATTCTTTAACGCATTAAAGAACAGTCCTCCGGAAATAAATTGCAGAGCACCAAATAAGATGATGACTGAGATTAGACCCGTCACTATTTTCATTCGGTTAAACATGACTTCCCTTTTGTAATAAATTGCTATGCCAGTGTTATCGGCATCCTTAAAGGGAACTTTACGCGTAATACAAAAAATTGAGTTTTTACTGCATTTTTTTGATCTGCAACAAAACCGGGCTGCCTTTTCATGCTGTTTTTACGCGATGTGCTTAAACATCATGAACGCTCTTAATTGATAAAGAGCGGCAGCCCTGAAATATCACTCTTTGGCGACAGAATCCACCAACGCCATCTCCTCACTGTTCAGCAGTTTTTCGATATCCACCAGAATCAACATACGCTCTTCAATGGAGCCAAGACCGGTCAGATATTCGGTTGAGAGTGTGACAGCAAATTCCGGGGCAGGACAAATTTGATCGTCTTTCAGAGAAAGTACATCTGATACTCCATCAACAACAATTCCTACAACGCGGCTAAGCAGATTCAGAATGATGACCACGGTGTTCTCATTGTAAGTCACATCTTCCTGAGAAAATTTAATCCGCAGGTCGATAATCGGTACAATCACACCGCGCAGGTTAGTGATCCCTTTTATAAAAGCAGGCGTGTTGGCAATGCGGGTGACATGATCATAACCACGGATTTCCTGCACTTTCAGTATTTCAATTCCATACTCTTCATCACCCAGAGTGAAAACCAGATATTCCTTTCCGGCTGTTTCTCCTGATAATTTACTGAATTCGTCGATGGCTGACATTGTGTTACCTTTCTATTGTGTGTGACTTGAAATCTATTGGATCTATACCCGTCGTCTTTCAAGTTGCCTCTTTGTTGGCTGCGCTCATTCGCCCCAGTCACATAGTTATCTATGCTCCCGGGGACTCATTTCCTTGCCGCCGTGACGCATCTTGAAATCCATAGTGTATATATTCCTTAGGAATGACAAAAAAGGGTTATTTTTTGTTTGAAATTTCTGCCTTACGCACGGCCAACTGCTCATGGTTAAGTTTCTGCAAAGCAGGAATATCAATGATCAGAGCAACACTGCCATCGCCCATAATTGTGGCAGCGGAAATACCCGGAACTTTGCGATAGTTGCTCTCGATATTTTTAACAACAACCTGATGCTGCCCAAGCAATTTATCGACCAGCAGTGCATAACGACGCCCCGCACTTTGTACGATCACGGCAATACCTTTTGTCGGTGCCGTTTCTGCTCCCGGAATGTCAAATATCCGATGCAGTTCCAGTAACGGCAGATATTCACCACGTACCTGTAACAGTTTTTCATCTCCTGCCAACGGATAAATATCTTCCTCCTGCGGCTGTAATGAACTGACTACCGCACTCAGGGGCAAAATGAAGACTTCATCATTCACTTTGACAGACATACCATCCAGAATTGCCAGTGTCAGTGGCAGCAGAATACGAATGACCGTCCCCTTCCCTTCCTGAAAATTGATCTGGATCTGTCCGCCCATGTCCTGAATGTTACGTTTAACCACATCCATACCCACACCGCGACCAGAAACATCCGTGACAACTTCTGCGGTCGAAAAGCCGGGCGCGAAAATCAGCATAGCAACTTCTTCATTGCTCATGTTTTCATTGACCGTCAGTCCCTGAGACAGGGCTTTGGCCAAGATTTTCTCGCGGTTCAGTCCCGCACCATCATCAATAACTTCAATGCAGATATTACCGCCCTGATGCTCCGCAGCCAGGGTCAGATTACCTGTCTCTGACTTACCGGCAGCAAGGCGTTTTTCCGGTATTTCGATACCGTGATCAAGGCTATTGCGGACTAAATGCGTCAATGGATCAATAATCCGCTCAATCAGACTCTTATCCAGTTCGGTAGAACTACCTATTAATGTAAGTTCTACTTTTTTGTTCAGTTTACCTGCCAGATCCCGTACCAGACGTGGATAACGACTGAATACATATTCCATCGGCATCATACGGATGGACATAACAGATTCTTGCAAATCACGGGAATTTCGCTGCAATTGCGCCATACAACTCAGCAATTCACTGTGTTTTGTCGGCTCCAGAGCATCGCAGTGCTGTGCCAGCATAGATTGGGTGATAACTAGTTCGCCCACCAGATTGATAAGCTGATCCACTTTCTCAACAGCTACACGAATACTGGAAGACTCTACACGCTGGCGCGGAGAACCCGCCATCGGACGCGGTGCCGGGCGACCCGCTTCATTGACCTCTGCCTTTTTATTAGGATCAGCGGACTGGAGCACTGGCAATTCAGCCAATTTCTTCGCCACATCAGGTGTGGAAGCAACTGTATTAGCGGTTACTGAAGTTTCCGGCTCAGTGTCAGCCGATGTCGTGTTTTCTTCTGTTTTTGCCTCAACCTGCTGAGATTCCGCTACAGGCAAAAAAGTGATCTGCTCCGGCTCAACCACGAAACACAATACTGCGGTGATATCATCCTCTGTTGCAGATGTAATTAAAGAAGCTTCAAGGCTGTCTGTTGTTTGCTCAATATCATAAATTTCACCAAGATGCCCCAGCTCATCTTTCATCAAAGCAACTTCACGCTCTTTCAGCCCGGATAAATGAACACGGATTCGTCCCTGTTCTGTGGCTGAAACCGGAGTCGGTATCAACAGATTTTTTTCTTGAGGTTTTTCTGCCTCTACTGGGTGTTCTTCCTGCTTTTCCTGCTTTTCCTGAATTTCTGCCTCAGGCTGAATCATTTCTTCCGTTACAGGTTCAAATTCAGGCTCAGATGTTTCAACAGAATCAACGATATTCTGCTGCTCTTCCTGTAACTCTAATGCAAGTTGACGCAGTGTTTCGCAGATATAATTGAATGTATCTTCATCTGGCTCCTGAGAACTTTTATAGGCATCCAGTTGTTGCTGCATAATATCTTTCGCTTCTAAAAACAGGTTGATAATGTCAGTTGTCAGGCGTATTTCGTCACGTCTGGCACTATCCAGCAGATTCTCTAAAACATGCGTGGTCTGTTGCAGTTTGGCAAAACCAAAAGTCGCAGCGCCCCCTTTAATAGAGTGGGCGCTGCGGAAGATGGCATTTAGCTGTTCATGGTCAGGTTCATCAGCATTGAGCAACAATAAATGCTGCTCCATATCCGCCAATAGTTCATCTGCCTCATCAAAAAAAGTCTGATAAAACGCGGTAATATCCATCGTTACTTACTCTGTCACCTTATTAGGATCACTTGCCGGTTCAATATTTGCCTGCTCCGGCACAGTGATTTCATTGGATTGTCCGGTGGGTTGCTGAGAAGGCGTTCCCTCATTCGAATCCATTCTGATGACTTCCTGTACATCCATACTACTGTTCGCGGTCATGGCGTTGCCGCCACTGTTTTCCTGCTCAATCCGTTTTTCTGCTTCTTTATTCAGAACAATAATGCTGATACGGCGATTAACCGGAGCATCGGGAGAAATACCCTTCTGCATACTGACGGTCGATGCCATTCCAACCACCCGCATGATTTTGGATTCATCCAGACCACCAATAAGTAGCTCCCGCCTTGATGCGTTTGCCCTGTCTGAAGACAGTTCCCAGTTACTGTAACCACGCTGCCCGTTGATATATTGCAGATTATCAGTATGACCCGACAGGCTGACCTTATTTGGAATGCTATTTAAGATCGGTGCAATAGCCCGCAAAATATCACTCATATGGTTTTCAACTTTCGCACTGCCAACCATGAACATCGGACGATTTTCCCTGTCGATGATCTGGATGCGTAAACCTTCATCCATCATGTCAATCAATAAGTGCGGACGCAGTTCTTTAAGACGAGGGTCTGTAATAATCAGCTGATCGAGTTGTTGACGTAACCGATCGAGACGGCGGCGATCCTCACTGGTTTCAACCAGTTTGGATTGGCGGAATACTTCTCCATCCTGCTGGAAAACGTCATCCCCTCCCCCCGGAATCGGATTTGTTGTATCGCTACTTTGTTGCCCCTTGTTTATTGCAACCTGCAAGGGGGTACGAAAATATTCGGCAATACTGGTTAATTCCTGCGGACTGGCAATCGATATCAGCCACATGACCAGAAAAAATGCCATCATTGCCGTCATAAAATCGGCATAGGCAATTTTCCATGACCCTCCATGATGGTGCTGACCATGTTTTTTGCGCTTTTTTACTCTGATGACAGTAACATTATTCGCTCTCATAATTATTCTTCAGCTTCTTGTTGTACGGGAGCTTTCACCCTGCGGACATGCTCTTCAAGTTCTGTAAATGAAGGACGATCTGTGAGGAATAATGTTTTGCGACCAAATTCAACCGCAATTTGTGGAGCATAACCATTCAGGCTGGAAAGCAGCGTCACTTTGATGCACTGCATCATTTTTATCTGCTCACTGCTGCGCTGACGCAGTAATGTCGCCAAAGGAGAAACAAAACCATAGGCCAGTAAGATCCCGAGGAATGTTCCTACCATTGCGTGAGCAATCAATACGCCCAGTTCACCTGCTGGCCGATCTGCCGAACCCAGTGCATGAACAACGCCCATCACAGCGGCAACGATGCCGAATGCCGGTAATGAATCACCCACCATGGCCAGACTGGTTGCCGGGACTTCACTTTCCTGCTCATAAGTTTCGATTTCTTCATCCATCAGAGCTTCGATCTCATGTGGATTCATATTACCGCTGACGATCAAACGCATATAATCCGTGAGAAAATTCATCAGGTAAGGATCTTTTAATAAGCGAGGGTACTGCGTGAAGATGTCGCTCTGTTGCGGATTCTCAATATCACGCTCCAGAGACAAAAGCCCATGTTGGCGGGATTTGGATAATAGACGGAACTGCAAAGCCATCAGATCCATGTACATCGCTTTATTGTATTTTGATCTACGCAATATTTTTGGTAAAACACGCAATGTCGCCTTTATCGCCTTGCCGTTGTTGCCCACGATAAAAGCACCAATACCCGCACCTGCAATAATCAAAAATTCCGCTGGCTGATAAAGTGCGCCCATGTGGCCACCGACGAGCAGATAGCCTCCAATCACCGCACCAAAAACCACGATATATCCTAAAAGTACTAACACGCGATATCCTTTAGCTAAGTTGGTGAGCAGATGGGATTTGAACAGGGAGAATTAATAAATGAAGAGGAGGATTGTAGATTACAGGCCGGAATGACCAAAACCTGTAACCTAAGTTTTCACTTTCCCATTTAAATTCACATAGCTTGCTGAGCAAATCCATCCAGCAGTTGTGAATTAGTATCGGCAGGTTGCGCGGAAAGTTTACGTTTTTTTACCGCCCTTGAAGGCGGTTGGCAAAGACTACAAACAAAGCTGTTTACCGGCTGGTGTGCGTGTGTGATAAAAGTTCCACCACAACAACGACACCCAGTTGGCTGCAACATCCCACTGTCAACGAAACGAATGAGCGTCCACGCTCTGGTTAAAGCTAAAACGGGAGCCTCACCCTCAACCGGAGGACATTGCTCAAGATAGAGCCGATAAGACTTTACTACAGCCTCAACACCTGCACAGTGCCCACTTTTCAGCAGAAAACGGTAAGCATTATAGAACATGGACGAATGAATATTCTGTTCCCACGTCATAAACCAATCCGTTGAAAAGGGAAGCATCCCTTTAGGCGGAGGACTTCCCCGCAACTCCTTATACAGCCTGATCAACCTTCCTCTGCTTAACTGCGTTTCACTTTCAAGCATCTGTAAGCGTGCGCCTAAAGTGATGAGTTCCATTGCCAGCTGAATATCTTTAGCTTCCTGGACAATACTTTTTTCAACCATCTTTATGCTCTTTTCTTCATTGAAGTGTCATCCTGCGCGGACAGTTGCTGAAAAAGATGAGTGGACAACAAAATACCCGTATGAATTTGTTGTAGATCGTCCACTCGCGACTCCTTCGTCAGCTGCTGTACGGTTTCGTGATCTTCAAACCGAAAATGGCAAATCAGTTGGTTGGTTTCAGCTAATTTTACTAACTGAGGCAATGTCAGCTCGGCCAACGTATCAGCCATCGATTCACTAATACCTAAACGGAACATCGCAGACGCTTTCTCATGGTTAATTAGCCGTTGTGCTAAAAGCAAATACGATAAATTTATGTCATAAATATGTTTGAGCAATTCAACCGTACTCATTTCTATATATCCCGTCCGATTACATGAAAAAATCAATTAAGTGATCAAAGAATCACTCACGACAAAATTACCAGTAGCATGAGATTCAATAATCTCCGACATAACTGAAATATACATCTTTAGCCAGAGCAGTAACTGTCCTTTGTATTACTCTTGGGATCGCCCAATTTCTAAAATATTTCGGTAATGGATTGTAAAAGTATTATTGCGTCATCTGGATAATGAACTTGCCACAATTGATTAAGAATATTCTTAATACTAATTAACTTTACTCCTGAATCATCAACTTATACAACGGAGAATATATGTCATTTTAAATACTATGTGACATAAGTCACAAAAATGACATTTTTTATTATAATTCTAGCTCATTAACTATTCAAGCAACTGAAAACACAAAATAGTCCACAATTAATAAGTTAAATTATTTAAATAAAAATATTAGAGACTGTTTTTTGTTTTATACGATCTATTAAACTTATAAATTTAAAATAACAAGAAAAAATCTTTCCTTTAGTTAAATTATCGACATATTATTAAATATTGTTTCCCTATAATGTAGGTAGGCACTCATCTTCCACTATTAGTTGATTGGGATCATAGTTATGCCAAATTTATTAATTATATGTGAATACTAGTTATTAAAAAGATACCAATCCGATCATTTTTAGTTTACGATTGGGCGATTTTTATACATAAAAAAGACCATACCTACAGCATTTTAAGTACAAATATCACTCAGATCACAAAAATAAGATAAAATACAGTATGATGTTGAAATCAAAAAACATCTGTACATTCCCCCCAGAGAAACCACAACCAACAAAACTCCTATACTTCAACAAATCCTACCACTTAACAAATTCATCAGCACATTAATGGCCAACAACAATACATTAATTTATCTAAACAAAACAATAGGAAGACATGACGAATCTTGACATGATTTCAACTAAAATCGCATTAACCATCATTTCTACATATTGGTTATTCCACAAGCTAAAAACATAAGTAAAATTTATAATATATATCTTGACTAATTTCATTAATGTTAAGAATAATCAATGATTATGATGCCTGTCACATCATAGTGACTAATGTGCATACACTAGAAAAACCACCCTTTTAATGAAACTAATTCTCTTAAACATGCAGTATTAAGAAATAAAATAATAACTAAGTCCAAATTAACCAATAATTTATTTTACCATAAAATCAGCCTAAAAGAATAATCCATAATTTAAATAAAATACAAATCAAACAATAGATAGAATAAAAAAAAGAAAGTTATCTTTCTTAAATTAAAATATAAATAATAACGAATCACGTAAAGAAGTGATTCAAATTTAAAAAATAGCATATAAACATAATTCTATTACACCGTTAAACTTATCACTATTATGATAGTAGATTCATAATCAGGAATAACATCTATACCTATTCTAAATATCTGCTAAAAACCATTAACATTGAAAATTAATAGTGTAATAATCCCATGAGCTATTTTCTTCATCAATATAGAATAAGATACCAATTAATGAGGATTATTCATAACCATTCACCAAAGTGGTGAAGATAGGTTCATTTCAGGATACCTAACGACAATACACTACTTATGGGATTCTCTATTCGCTAAAAAATATTTTCAGAGTAACAATTCCTATCCTGTTAACGCTCTAAATAATGAGTGCCACATGTAAATAATTAACTTTATAATTATTAATTTCGTCAATAATACAGGCAAATCAGTAATGCTTTAACACCTTATGCTTATAGGTTTTAGCTGTATAGTATATGTACATGTTATACCATCGTATTTCCCTCTCTTCCAAATTGCCTCCTTCGCCCTCAGATTGGAACACGGTCTGATGTTCTACACCATTAACTGCAACCATATACCGCCCTGCAATATATTGTGATCTCAAAGTATCGTAGGAACTGATACATTCAGGATCATAAAACGGCAGAGATACTGTTATCTCATTTGCGAGGCATTCTCAGAAATGTTTTTATTCATTTTCTCTATCACACAAAAAGCTGTGAAATATCGTACATTAGCTTTTGTACAAGAAAATCAATGGCTCATATAGATAAAAATAGAATAAACGCACTGGTCATTCGACCCCAAAATACATTCACCAAACCTGATCAAACGGTAATATTTATTAGCTAATGATATTCCCAAACGTTTTCGTATCCTTTATGACTCCTGCTCCTAATACCTTCAGATTCTTCTCAGGAAATATGGGAGTCAAAAGTTCTATTGCGATATCTATGACAAAACCAATAAAAGTACCGGTATCAGTATCAGCATCAAGAAACACAGTACATGACGTATAGCATCATCAGACAAATCAACTGCATAATTATTATTTTATAGTCGTTTTTTAATACGTATTTATCCATAATATTTATTGATAAAGGTCATATTTTAATTCCACTTTTTTTGAAAGGTTTTCATTACCCATACATACAATATTAAAGCTATTAAGAATATTTACAGTATCTAAATCCACCTTAGTGTGGTTTTTAGCTATAACAACAGAATTATCTCCGTTTCCATGACCTGAACACTAGGCTATTCTCATCAGCAACAGAAAGTGAATGTTTCACTTCATCAGGGTTTGACTCAGAGATTGTTAAGATTAACGCTCTGAAACCTTGTTAGTTATAGTGATTAACCAGTTCCATGATATTGTTGTGCTTTTCTTCAGTGAAAGGAATTAATTGTTCCTTTGTCTGTACATTCCGGCAAACTAATGACTTCTCCCCTGCGACACTTTTGCAGATTAATTGATGATCTTGCTCAGGATCTTGCACAAAAATTGATAATTTTCAGATGAACCAATCAAAAGGTAACTCATCAATTTTTCTGTAGCTGCGAAGAAAGGTATATCTGAAGGGCTTCTGACTACATCGCAATAGAACAGATCCAAACATTCAACTGAACAAATTTGTCTGGCCAAAAACCCCTCCGATGAGAGACTGAGTCTCTCATGAAGGTATAACTCATTGTATGTTTATAGCTGTAGTAAGAGCGAGTAAGCACAGCCGACAAGAGGTAACTTACAGGCTGGCGATATAAAAGGCTTTAGTGTTACCTGAATACACTACAATACAACCCATTATGATTAATAAATGATAGTGATAATCAATATCATTAATATTTCTATTTATTAATACCCCGTTTTATTTAACAGATAATACACTGTGAGTGTTACCGAATTATTCTAAACGAGCGATTCAGAAGCAACCTTCCAGTTAACGGAACTAACACTTTTTTCTAAGCTCACCCGACAGACAATTGATTCAATCTCTTTTTGCTTATCAGGGGTTGCCAATACCTCTGCACACACTTCAAGCCTGTCAGGCTGAATTGCGTCAGCGCTGCTTAATGACTGTAACCGGACATTTAATCCATTAATTGCCTGTAGGATCAAAGTCCTGATCAGGATCTCATCACTCATATCACAAATGATGTGAATTTTATAACTCTGCTCTAAATCCAAGGCCTGCCGCTGTGGTTGAGCATTAATTCTCTGAGCGGCTTCCCTGAGTAAGATATTTGCAGAAAGAATTATTATAACCGCAATAATAGCAGACCAGTATTGACCTAACCCACACAGGGCTCCAATCCCCGCCGAACACCATAATGTTGCCGCTGTATTTAATCCGCGGATGTTCATACCCTCTTTCATGATCACACCCGCCCCAAGAAAACCAATACCGGATACAATTTGTGCAGCAACACGTCCTGGGCTGTCATCAGAGGTAGCTGACATTGAACTGAGAATAAAAACCGCAGCACCAGTAGCAACCAAGGCATTGGTTCTTAATCCTGCCATACGCTGGCGCCACTGACGCTCCGCTCCAATCAGTGCTCCAAAACACATTGCGGAGAGTAAATGAATAGTAATAGATGTTAACTGCATATCATCCTCCATAATATAAAATGGATAAATATTCTTCTGAATGATCACTTAGTTGACTGAGTGATTCATAATTTCAAATCCACAACTAAAAACACTTACCCATACACGCATAAGGGCTTTAAGCACTGGTGATCTTTTTTGAATTAAACCAATGTGCAATGGGTAGTCGAAAGAAATGAATTATTTATTTCGTCTTTAGTAAAAGACGATGATGCATCAGATTTGATCTGATTATTGATGTGTTCCCGGAGGGAATAAGGAATGAGTATATAACAGTACCATAGATACTCCCGATATACCTTTTTACTACTGTTTTAGTGACCTGCAATAGTCGATCTACAGTACCGGATCATCTTTCGGGTAAGTACAACTCATAAAACAGAGGAAGCACCGCCCACCATTATTTGGCAAGCAGTAAATTTTTTTTAAAATGAACAGCTTACCAATTATTTTTTATTTAATTCTAAACTTTGACTGTCCAATTATTAGCTCTCCAATAAAACTCAGCTGGAATTATAAGTAGGCAAAATTAATAAGTAAAGGCTTCATTTATTCAATGATATTAAAAGAAGAGACTGCTTATAGACTTGTTTAATAAAATAATCACTATTGTTTAATATATCGTTATTAATTTTTTATTAATAATCATCCTATAAACAAAAAGCCCGCCAGGGCATTTTAGCATGGCGAGCTTAATAAAAAGGTATAAAGGCAGATTAGATAGCAGTTACGTTTGCTGCTGCTGGGCCTTTGGCACCGTTTTCAATGGTGAACTCTACGTTCTGACCTTCAGCCAGAGTTTTGAAACCGTTACCTTGAATGGCAGAGAAGTGAACGAATACGTCTTTGCTACCATCGGCTGGAGTAATGAAACCAAAACCTTTGGACTCGTTGAACCACTTCACTTGACCTTTCATTTTGTCAGACATGTAACTTTCCTATATATCAAAAAAAACTCGCCACCTTGGGCATGTGTTGGCCATTATCAGCTATTACTTATGGGGCACTAAGAAGGAAACGGTCTACAAAGGCTAATCAAGATAGCACTTACACATAACGCATTAACTCAAGATGTCGTACATAAAGTAGGTCTGTTAATCAGGCCAAACGCATTAACGCATGACCGAACCGGAATAGCAACCTTTTTATGGATTATAGATCTAAAAAAATTCCAGACGCTCAATATTAGAACAGAATAACCTAATAAATAGATGTATTTATGATTTTATTTGATTTATTCAACTTTTATCTTAAGAAAAAATACTCGTGATTTTTTACGAGCAATAACAGTTTTACAAATTAAAAGAAGTAATTGCTATACAGATGAAGACCGCTGACATGATAACCTTGGAAAAGTTGGTACTTTTAATTCGATAACAGATTTATACAATTATGGGCTGGTATTATGAACATCATCAAACAGATATTGATTCAGGATCTCGATCGGATCAATCTCGCAGAACATAGGGATGGTAAAGTACACTTTAATAGTATCTTTATTCATCAGCACCCATACCTGTTTTTAGCTATGATCGTTGCTTATGTTTTCCTCGCTGCACTGATGTGGTATGCCCCCTATTTCGGCGTCTGGTCACTGGCTTTATTTACCGCACTTTTTTTTGTTATGGCTGCCGTTCTTCTTTTCGATATAAAACCTGTTTACCATTTTGAGGATATTGATGTACTGGACTTACGTGTCTGTTACAACGGCGAATGGTTTGTCGATGAAAAGGTATCTCAGGATGCAATCAATATAATACTTGGGCATTCGGATGTCCCTAATGAAGTGAAAAACGAAATTAAGAAAATTATTCTAAAAAAGAACGGAATATGCTTTTATGATGTTTTCATGATTGCATGTTCAGAGCAGTCGCCTTATTTTCAACCTTCCCGTGTTGAACAAAAGCATATCATTTCAGCAAAATAGCTGAATTATAACGCAATGCGATTACATGATGAGCAATCATCAGATAAATCGCATTTTTGCGTTGACACTCCCTGAGTTCATCGTTAATATTCGCACCGTTCTCAGGAACACAGCAATTCCTCCATAGTTCAGTCGGTAGAACGGCGGACTGTTAATCCGTATGTCACTGGTTCGAGTCCAGTTGGAGGAGCCAAATTTAAAGAAGCCCGACTCAGTTATGCTGAGTCGGGTTTTTTGCTTCTTACTCTTTAATATTCATTACCTGATTGGTTGTCTTTCGCTACAGCGGAATATTAAACATGATAAAAATGGCTATATTCTGTCATAAAAAGTAACAAAACATCACCAGCACGAACAACACTTAACCAGTTGAATTTATTTTTTATTTTTCTGCTTTACAACCCTTCTCCATTCCCCTATTATCCATCTCGTTCTCAGGAACGCAGCAATTCCTCCATAGTTCAGTCGGTAGAACGGCGGACTGTTAATCCGTATGTCACTGGTTCGAGTCCAGTTGGAGGAGCCAAATTTAAAGAAGCCCGATTCAGTTATGCTGAGTCGGGCTTTTTGCTTAATGCTTTCTCTACATCAGAAAGTATGACCAAATATCAATCCATCATTATAAGAAAAGCCTGACAAACTGGGCTGGTGATTATTTTTTGCTAAAAAAATGATAAAAAACCACCACTTTGAACACCGCTCAACCACTTGAACTTGTTTTTTATTTTTCTGCTTTACAAGCTCTCTCTATTACCCTATTATTCGCCTCGTTCTCAGGAACACAGTAATTCCTCCATAGTTCAGTCGGTAGAACGGCGGACTGTTAATCCGTATGTCACTGGTTCGAGTCCAGTTGGAGGAGCCAAATTTAAAGAAGCCCGATTCAGTTATGCTGAGTCGGGCTTTTTGCTTAATGCTTTCTCTACATCAGAAAGTATGACCAAATATCAATCCATCATTATAAGAAAAGCCTGACAAACTGGGCTGGTGATTATTTTTTGCTAAAAAAATGATAAAAAACCACCACTTTGAACACCGCTCAACCACTTGAACTTGTTTTTTATTTTTCTGCTTTACAAGCTCTCTCTATTACCCTATTATTCGCCTCGTTCTCAGGAACACAGTAATTCCTCCATAGTTCAGTCGGTAGAACGGCGGACTGTTAATCCGTATGTCACTGGTTCGAGTCCAGTTGGAGGAGCCAAATTTAAAGAAGCCCGATTCAGTTATGCTGAGTCGGGCTTTTTGCTTACCTGAAAAAAAATGCTAACAAGCTAACAAACAAATAGAAAAAACACAAAGAACACGTTATCGACAAAAAGTGCATATTAACAGCAAACAAACAGTTATTATGATTTTCTCCTTTGACAAATGAAAAGATAGCCGTTAATATTCGCCCCGTCTTGAAGGAGTTCCTCCATAGTTCAGTCGGTAGAACGGCGGACTGTTAATCCGTATGTCACTGGTTCGAGTCCAGTTGGAGGAGCCAAATTCAATACACCCTCGTTTTGTTACTTCTATTTTTTCCTTTTTGATACGCTTCATTTCCTCTGAATACCCTAACCTGTATAAAATAAAAATCTTAATTCTGCGAAAATAGCGGAACTTTATCATTTAATAATAGCTATTTAACTATTTTCTCTTTATCATCTTCCTCCGGCTTAAGGAATGCTGAATCAGCTTCCATCCTTTTTCCCCTATATTCTGGAGCCGGTTCCATGACTACTGAATCTTATACCATTAAAATCCGCCGCCCTGACGACTGGCATGTTCATTTTCGCGATGGTGATATGCTGAAAACCATTGTTCCTCATACCAGCCGCTTCTTTGGTCGGGCTATTGTCATGCCCAATCTTGTTCCCCCTGTGACAGATGTTGCCAGTGCCAGAGCCTATAAAGACAGGATCATGGCTGCTGTTCCGTCAGAGCACCAGTTTCAGCCCCTGATGACCTGCTATCTCACAGATTCAACAGACAGCTCCCAAATTGAAATAGGTTACAAAGAAGGCGTTTTCACAGCCTGTAAACTCTATCCAGCCAATGCCACAACTAACTCCAGTCACGGCGTTTCAGATATCCAGAAGATCTACCCTATTCTGGCAACGATGGAAAAATTAGGAATGCCTCTTCTGATCCATGGTGAAGTGACTGCATCCCATATCGATATTTTTGATCGTGAGGCTCGTTTTATTGAGCAGGTAATGGAGCCGTTACGTAAACAGTTTCCTGCTCTGAAAGTTGTTTTCGAACATATCACTACAAAAGAAGCTGCCGAATATGTTCTTGAAGGCAATGATAATCTGGGAGCAACACTCACTCCGCAACATTTGATGTTCAACCGCAATCATATGCTGGTTGGGGGGATTCGCCCGCATCTCTATTGTTTGCCAGTATTAAAGCGTAATGTCCATCAGGAAGCATTACGCTCAGCCATTACCAGCGGTTGTGACCGCTTCTTCCTGGGAACTGATTCTGCTCCTCACTTACTACACCGTAAAGAATCCTCCTGCGGATGCGCAGGTGTTTTCAATGCACCAACCGCTTTGGCTGCTTATGCTACTGTTTTTGCAGAAATGAATGCAATGGAACATTTTGAAGCATTCTGCTCTCTGAATGGCCCGAAATTTTATGGCCTGCCTGTTAATGACGGGTTTATTGAACTGACGCGTAAACCAACCCCTGTGTTCGAATACATCGAACATAGTGGCGAGAAGCTAATCCCATTTCTGGCTGGAGAAGATGCCGGTTGGGACGTCAAAATATGTAAGTAACTGATTTACAATGCTTCATGCGGAAAATATTTAGTTTCCGCATGAAAGCATTATCCCTATTTTCCTGCCAGACTCGTTCATACTCGCATGTAATTCTCATATAAAATGACCTGCATCCAGTTTCTGCGACTGGTTGTAGTATTAGATTGATAAAAAGGTTTATACTGCTATTGCTCACCTTTGGTGAGATTCGCAGCTCTTAGTCAATTATATCTATAACAACGCTGTAGTCTGATTAGGAGGTTATATGGGACAAAAAGATGAAATTATTCAAACCCATCCTGTTGTAGGCTGGGACATCAGTATTGTTGACACCTATGACGCTATGATGATTCGCCTTCATTACTTATCCTCCCCAGATCAAACCACAGATAATGTTAGTTTTGACAAAACATTGTGGCTGACTACAGGAGTTGCAAAGCAGTTAATTCTAATCTTGCAGGCTGGGGTCGAGAAGATAGAATCATCAGAATACGACCAACTTGACTATACAAAGCATTAACAGCAGATTTCACACTTAGTAAGGACACTCAGCACATTGAGTGTCCCCAATAACTGCTCAAACAAATATCAGCCCACAAAATCATTCATATAGTTTATTATTTTTCACAATGCTGTATTATAAACAACCATACCTCTGTGGATAATTAGCTATCCGGCAGGTCATTTTACTTAATGATAATCACTGTAGAACAAGGATGTTCAGCTAATGAAATTATTAATCATTGATGAGTGCTATTATACCCGTCTTGGAATCATTGAATTCCTGAAAGAAAATACAGATACCCTTACAATAGGGGCGCATTCAATTCACGATGCAATAACAGCACTTAAGTTATTTTCACCCGATATTATTCTGATAAATCTAACACATTACGGTTATTACAGTTCATACTGTGAACACATGAAGTTATTTGTTTCCTTGGCACAGAATATACGCATTTATATCTATTTTGATAAGCCATATCCATGGACAAATAACCATATCCAGTTGACTAATAAATATTTTATCTTTCCTAAAAGGAATCTGGGATTACTACTGCAACGATTAAAAGAAATTGCCTCATATGATATTCAACGTTATTTTTCTCATTTCAATGCAGAAAGTTCCATTTTTAGCCCGCAGGAAAATAGAATCATCTATTATTGGATGCAAGAAATAGGCACATATAAGATTGCAAAGAGATTAAAAATAAGTTGCAGTACCGTTTATTCACATAAACGGCATATCATTGAAAAGTTAAAAGTCACCAACAAGATAGAGTTACTTTTTATTTATAATATTTTTAAATATCTCTGTTAACTTTCCTTCAACTGGCGCAATAACACTTAAGTTATTACGCCAGTTTAGCGTGTCTGCTCGTTCAATGAGCGACACAAGCACTGAAGTAAGGCTTATTGCTTAAGGGATTGCAGAGAAGTGATATTCAAACCATCATTCATCCGATAACGCGATTTATTGAAAATTTTAGCCCCATTTTCTCTTCCTGCCCGACGAGCACGCTGTTCGTCTTCAGGAAGTAACATTTCTTCCCGGCAGACATCGCTACAACACCCCTCAAACCGCGCTGCACATGATGGACATTGGATAAATAACAAATGGCAACCATCATTTTTACAGTTAGTGTGACTATCGCAAGCTGTACCACACTGATGGCAATGAGCGATAACTTCTTCAGAAATACGTTCTCCCATACGCTCATCAAAGACAAAATTTTTACCAATAAAGCGAACAGGCAACCCCTGTGCTTTCGCTTTACGGGCATACTCGATAATACCGCCCTCTACATGATAAACGTTGTTAAAGCCATTGTGCAGCATATAAGCACTCGCTTTCTCACAACGAATCCCACCAGTACAATACATAACAATATTTTTATCTTTATCATCCTTCAGCATTTCTACAGCCATAGGCAACTGTTCACGAAATGTATCTGACGGAATTTCAATCGCATTTTCGAAATGCCCGACTTCATATTCATAATGATTGCGCATATCGACAAATACAGTTTCAGGATCATCCAACATCTGATTCACCTGATCCGCTTTCAGATATTCACCAGTTTTTGAAGGATTAAAGGTTTCATCTTCAATGCCATCAGCAACAATACGCTCACGCACTTTCATGCGTAATACCCAAAATGACTTGCCATCATCTTCTAAAGCAATATTAAGTCGCAAATTACATAAAGCAGGATCAGCTGCATTTAATAGTGCTTTCAGAGCATCAACATTTTTAGAGGGTATGCTGATCTGTGCATTGATACCCTCTTTAGCGATGTAAACCCGCCCAAAAACTGACAAATCAGTAAATTGTTGATACAAGCTATCACGAAAATCCTGTGGCTCAGGGATAGCAAAATATTTATAAAAAGAGATAGTGGTGCGCGGCTCAATTTCAGCCAACATGCGCTCTTTCAGTTCTTTATTAGAAATACGGTTATGTAACACTGGCATGGTGTTCAAAGTACCCTTGTAGTTTATTGATATATATTGATTTATGTCTGCTTATGTCCACAAAGTGTCCATATCAGATCATTATCGAAATCTTTAACTAAAAACCCCTAACACAGACTTGTGGGTTTTTATTTTCTGCAATATTACTTTTTTCTGTGACTCAGATCTATCAATCCCTGACTGAATCGACTGGATACGCAGAAACCATAGGAGAATGTGTATAGGAAAAACCATACACAACTTTATTTCTCTCTCAGGAGATATTAGGAGAATTAAGGCTATTGTTGTTTATTGATTTTACTTAAAAAGAAGAATTTAGCGGGACGAACTATGAATTTCATATACTTAAAATCCTCGCAACTATGGGGATGCTTTTTTAGGCAGTTCAAAATATACCCCTACATATACCCCCTGGTTGGGGTACATTGCAATAGATGCTAGTAGAGCTTAATTTGGGAGTTTTCTTTGATTTTACTGGTAAAAGTAGACTTTAGGAGATGTTGCTAGAAGTGTAGATGGCGGAGGAGGAGAGATTCGAACTCTCGGATGGTTTCCCATCGGCGGTTTTCAAGACCGCTGCCTTCAGCCGCTCGGCCACCCCTCCGCGATGTCGTGCACTATAAACATCACTGTTCCCAATGTAAAGTACTTATATGCTCAACTGATGCTAAATCACTCATATAACTATTCGTTGGAGCATTTATTCAGCATTTCTAGCAATCTTTCTTTGGAATAAAGGTGATTTTTGCTAAATTGCAGGCATTATTATCGAGTGGTTAAAAGTTATGTTGGTATTTGAAGGTCAAAAAATCGAAACTGATACACAAGGTTATCTTAAAAACAGCAGCGATTGGAAAGATGCGATGGCACCATTGCTCGCCGAGCAGGAAGATATCATCTTAACCGAACAACATTGGGAAGTGATCCGATTTGTACGCGAGTTTTATGAGGAGTTTAACACTTCCCCCGCTATCAGAATGTTAGTGAAGGCGATATCGCAAAAGTATGGTGAAGAAAAAGGAAATAGCCGCTATCTTTATCGCTTGTTTCCTAAAGGGCCGGCAAAACAAGCAACTAAAATTGCAGGGTTACCAAAACCGGTTAAATGCATCTGAGTCTGTCATCCGCCTTCAATGGCGGATGCTGAAATCAGCCATTTCCTCTGTTTCGCAAAACTGAGGCAGAAAATGTTCAATTCTTGCCCCCGGAGGCCCACCCTCTTCCAACCAATGTATTAACGCTGCTATTTGTTCATTATCGCCACAGGCAACGATTTTGACACTGCCATCATTCATATTGCGAACATACCCCAATAACTTATTTTTCTTTGCCCAGCAGTATGTCTGATAACGAAAACCCACGCCCTGTACTCGACCATAAACATAAATAGTGATGCTTTGAACTGTCATTTTCCTTTCCTCCTCAAGCAAAACCGAAAGTTATTCTTCAATAGCCTGATGGATATTGTTATGGAAAAATATTTATTCTCTGTTATGCAATAGATTGAAAAATATCAGATATAATAACTTCGGCATACTAAGACCACTTTTAGTATTGTATTTTATATACACAACAGCTAACCTGAAATATGAGATGGTGATCACATACCATCTCAAATGCAAGATTCCGGTTACCGGGTGTGCGCTTGAAATTTACCTTACGGCCCTTATATAAGAGTGATTGCAAGGTTTCTCTGGAGGTGACTATGATGATCGCCAGCAAATTCGGTATCGGCCAACAAGTGAGGCATAGCCTGCTGGGCTATCTGGGTGTTGTTGTAGATATTGATGCCGAATATTCTTTAGAACAACCGCAGGAAAATGATATAGCATCTAATGCTACTTTACGTTCAGCTCCGTGGTATCACGTTGTAATGGAAGGTGATGATGGGCAACCTGTCCACACCTATTTGGCAGAGGCTCAATTGACTTACGAGATATCAGATGATCACCCAGAACATCCTTCTCTGGATGAGCTAGCTGAATCTATCCGCAGTCAATTGCTGGCTCCAAGGTTACGAAATTAAACATATTCCTTTAGTTAAAATAAGTTAAACGATCCTGATAAGGAAAGGCGGTGAAATAAAAATAACCCATCGCCTTCTTTATTTTTCCAGCCCTAAACGGGAAAGCTCAATTTTCGGGCAGCGATCCATAATCACATCTAACCCCTTATTTTCTGCCAATAATTCAGGCGGTTCATTTGCTACAGTGTTTATGACAATCATAGTTATTTTTATTATTAACATAACTGGTAGATGTTTTATTCACCCGAAGGTATCAACATGGAATTAACAACCCGCACACTAACTGAATCGAAAAACATTGCTCTCATTGCACATGACCACTGTAAACAATCTCTTCTGTCATGGGTCAGTGAGCATAAGCATTTATTGGGACAAAACAGCCTCTATGCTACAGGTACTACCGGTAACTTGCTCCAACAACAAACAGGCTTACCTGTTACCAGCTTGTTGAGCGGGCCAATGGGAGGAGACCAACAGATTGGTGCATTGATTTCTGAAGGAAAAATTGATGTTCTGATCTTTTTTTGGGACCCTTTGAATGCTGTTCCTCATGATCCCGATGTCAAAGCACTGTTGCGTCTGGCCACCGTCTGGAATATTCCTGTTGCAACAAATCAAACAACTGCTGATTTTATTATCAACTCCCCACTTTTTACCAAAAAAGTCGATATTTATATACCGGATTATCAGGGTTATCTTCATGAACGATTAAAATAAGCAAAGCCACCAGCAAGGTTTCACCCACAAACCTAAGGGTTACGTTGCTCTGGAACACCCAATTTAGACAGTTGGTGAATAAATATCGATGGTTTTTTCGGTTCCTGCATTAACCAGATCTGCTTTTTTGCTCTCGTCAATGCAACATATAAAAGGCGATGTTCTTGTGTATCAGAAAATGTTTCCGCTTTCGGCAATAAAACCTGCTCCAGTGCTGTTGCTTTTTCTGATGCCGGGAAACCATCCTTTCCTTTTCGTAACCCTACGATGATGATGTAATCAGCCTGTAGCCCCTGAGATTCGTGAATTGTCATGAAATTAATATTTAAATTCGGCCAGCGGGTTGCAGATTTTTTCAATGCATCAGGCTTATGGAAATGGGAACGTGCTAATAAAAGGATGGATTCCTGATTGGTGACATAGCCGCTCATCTTGTTCAACAAGGATTCTAATTGCGCTTCAGGCAAAATAATGACTGATTTTTTATTCGCTTTTATTGGACTATGACTGGTAAGCCTACTTAGCGAACCACTCACATGGCTGTGAAGCGGATGGATAATTCCATTAGCAACTTTGCTAATGTGTTCATTAAAACGATAAGTTTTATCCAAAATACACTGGTCACTTTCACCAAAATAAGCAGAAAAAGTTTTTATTGAAGGCCACTCAAGATTATTAAACCGACAAACTCCCTGCCAGTTATCCCCTGCCGCAAATATATGGCTTTGTTTATTTTGTGCCTGTAGTGCAGTTAATAGCTGGATACTTAAAGGGGAAACATCCTGTAGATTATCTAACAAGATGTGCTTCCACGGGCTAATGAAACGCCCTTTTTGCAGAATATGTACTGCCTGATGGGTTAACCCACAGAAATCCAGCGTACCTTCTGTTTTTAATGCTGATTTCCAGGCTTTCAGCAGAGGTGCCATCAGGCGTATGCGTTTTGGGAATGTATCGGAATATTCAGGAGAAACCCGTTCAAGCATCTCTTTTTGGCTACCACCATGCATTCTGATTAATTCCAACCAATCATCCAGATGACCGGATAAACGGGATTGTATTTGCTTGTTATTCCAATATGCCCCATCAGGTAACTGCCAGTCTAACTCTTCATTCAGCCATTCCCGCCAGCCTTTTGCCTGCACTTTTTTTTCATTGCACAGTTTCTGCCATTCCCGAATAAGAAAATCCCGGCGCTTTTGAGAATTAGTTTCTAACTCACTCACTTTGACTGTGTTACGGTTTACCTGTCGGATAATATAAAGTGCCAGTTCATGAAATGTCCTGACTGTTATCGTTTTTGTTGCAGGATTCAACTGAATACGGTTATTTATCTCTTCAACCGATTTCTGCCCGGCTGATAGCAATAAAATCTGTTCAGGGAGCGCCTGTTGGCGCAATAACAGCCATTCAGCCCGCGCAATTAAAACGGATGTTTTTCCACTTCCCGCACTCCCCGAAACTAATATCGATTTTTCACCATTAATGACAGCCTGACATTGTAACTGGCTGAGTTGAGAACTTGCTTTGGTTTGGAAAAATTCCCCGTATCGCTCCTGAATGCATTCAGACCACTGCTGGTTTATGAGCTTTCTCTGTGCCTCTCCTTCATTCATCCAGATCAGACAAGTGTGGTAATTATCGCGGCAGTCCTCAAAGTATTTGAGTCTTTGTAGTGGCAAAGGAAGGGCTTGAAACGTTTCCTGAATTTGTTGCTGTAATAAAGATAAATCATCTTTCTTCATCCAGCAGTCCCGCAGTCGGGTTTTATCAATTTTACTTACCTGATCAGACAGAACACTCGCACTGATACTGCTCATATCAAGGCTCCATGCCTGCCATTCCTTTAATAAGTAATGGTAAAAACGCTGTGTCTGCTGCCATTCTGTGCCATGCAAACGAACAACTTTTCCTTCAGGCAATTCAAATTCCATTTCCCCCCAGACCACCCCTCGCTTACACTGAATATCAATTAGTTGATTAAATGGAATTAGGTACTGATGCTTATCACCGCTGACTTCAATGCCAGCATTTAGCAAACGCACCCGATTATAAGGATGCCGTGCAAGCCGTTGACCAATTTGAGTTGATTTTAGTTCCATTGTAATAGCACCGTACCTGAAAATTGTTGAGCTATCTGCTCATTTAAATGTTGTTAGGAGTTTTTTGTGCTAACTGTTTTTTCCAGCTCCCGTCATTTCCTGTATAGCAATCACGTTTTCTATTATATTCGTATATTCATTGCACTAACAGGAACGACTCTGGTTCCTTGGCTATTGAAAGAAGACCTTAAGATTACCATCCCACTGACGTTAGGTGTCGTCGCGGCTGCATTAACAGATTTGGATGATCGTTTAGTGGGTCGTTTACGTAATCTTGTTATCACCTTAATCTCCTTCTTTACTGCTTCTGTATCTATTACGCTGCTTTTTCCATACCCGTGGCTTTTCATTCTTGGGCTGGCGATTTCTACCTGCGGTTTCATACTGCTCGGTGCTTTAGGGCAGCGTTATGCCACTATTGCTTTTGGTGCCTTATTGATTGCAATATATACCATGCTGGGTACATCTATATTTCCTGTCTGGTATCAGCAACCTTTATTATTACTCACTGGTGCAATTTGGTATAACCTACTGACATTAGCAGGGCATGCACTATTTCCTATCCGCCCACTACAAGAAAATCTGGCACGCTGTTATCACCAGCTTTCAGCTTACCTGTATGCAAAAACAAATTTGTTTGATCCTGATGCTGAAGCAGAGGAGTATGAACAGGCTGTATTTGATGTTGCTATGACCAACAGCACATTAGTAACAACCCTCAATCAAACTAAAATCGCTTTATTAAGCCGTTTGAAAGGAGACCGGGGGCAGCAGGGAACACGCCAGACATTGCACTATTATTTTGTTGTTCAGGATATCCATGAACGTGCCAGTTCATCTCATATCCAGTATCAGAAGCTACGGGAAACATTGCGTCACAGCGATCTTCTGTTCCGTTTTCAGCGATTGTTATCCATGCAGGCACATGCTTGTGAACAGGTTTCACAATCCCTTATCCTACGTAAACAATATCAGCATAACTCACGATTTGAGAATGCTTTTACCTATCTCGAAATCTCTTTAGAGAAATTAAAAAGCCAGCAATTCGTTGATACCAAAATTAGTGCATTCAGTAACTTACTGAAAAATTTACGGGCAATTGATGCGCAATTAGCAGGTCTCAGTTCTGAGCAATATCTGATTTCTCAGGAAGTTTCTCAGAATAATAAACAAGAAGAAACTCAATTATCTGATGAAGCCTTAACGGGATGGCGTGATATTTTATTTCGGCTTCTCAGCAACCTGACTCCTAAATCAGCACTATTCCGCCACGCCATCCGTATGTCTGCGGTGCTTTGTACTGGTTATGCCATTATTCAGCTATTTGATATGCAAAGAGGTTATTGGATTCTGCTAACCAGCCTGTTTGTCTGTCAGCCTAACTACAGCGCAACTCGACATCGCTTGGCTCTCAGGGTTATCGGAACGTTAGCGGGTATTTTAATTGGTTTACCTGTTCTCTATTTTGTACCTTCTATTGAAGGGCAATTATTGCTGATTGTCATTTCGGGTGTGTTATTTTTTGCCTTCCGCAATAGCCAATATGCGCATGCAACTCTGTTTATTACGTTATTGGTATTATTAAGCTTTAATCTATTAGGGGAAGGCTTTGAAGTTGCTTTGCCCAGAATAGTCGATACCCTGATTGGCTGTGGTATTGCCTTGCTGGCAGTCAGCTTTATCTGGCCTGATTGGAACTTCCGCCAATTACCACAAGTTATCACCCGCACAGTGAATGCCAATTGTCATTATCTCAATGCCATTTTACTGCAATACCATCAGGGAAAAAGTAATTGTCTGGAATACCGAATTGCTCGTCGTAATGCTCATAATTACGATGCCGAATTAGCATCGGTTATATCAAATATGTCATCAGAACCTAAGCATCATCGTATTTCTCAGGAAGAAGCGTTTCGTTTACTTTGCCTGAATCACACTATGTTGAGTTATATCTCTGCTTTAGGTTCCCACCGTGAAAAACTGAATGAACCTGTAATTCTGGAGATACTTACTGACACAATTCACCATGTTGAATCTGCATTACAACAAGACAGAATTGATGATAAATTTTTTCATCATATTTCAGAGCAATTAATACAAAAAAGTAACCAACTGGCTTCTGATAACAGCAAAGTTCAACTTGTGTTACAACAAATGGGACTACTGATTGAATTACTGCCAGAAATAATTAATCTGAAAAAACAAATAAATAAATAGGAAATTATAATCCGCCTTCATAGAAGACGGATTATATTGTTTTAATAATTACATTTGTCGTTTTTAAAATTACTTATTTTTCACTTATCCTTTTAAATTAACAGAATATAAACTAATGTTAGTTGCTGTGTTCCAATTCTTGATACCATATCAGTAAATCATTACGTAGTTTTTCTGGCAATACTGCGACATGACAACCTTCTATTGCCCCAGCTAATGCCAGTAAGATATTAACACTTATCTTTTTTCCACTTTGTTGTAATTTAAGATAAGTTACTTTTGCACCCAACATACGTAACTCTTCTACTTTTGATATTCCTACTTTCCATAACTGGCGCTCCAAAGCCATTCCAAGATTAGGAAGATCTTTTAATCTGAGCGGTGTTTTTTGTTGATTAGTAATATCTGCCAGTGTGTCTTGGTAGGCTAACTTAACATATTTGAATAATTGTTTTTGATCCTGCCAAAGTGACTCACTGACTCGATAATAACGCAAAGCCACTGGAATCCCTCTTTTTGAATAGATGAACGTCTCCATACCTTTGGCTTTAAATAACGTCTCTGCATGACTATTTCCTCGTAAATAAAGCTCACCTTCATAACTCAGGGCGAACAAGACTCCATCAATTGATAACCCAACTCCACCAAACTGGGATTTCTTTTTAAGTTGTCCCAATGAAGATATACCATGTTTCAATTGATCAAAACGAGTCCCAGATAAAAACATTGTTATCACTCCATGAACTATATCCAGCTTAAATATTTTATGCTCTGTCTTCTTGCCTGTTATTAACAAAATAAATAACAAGAACAAGTAATTAAAACCATACGCAATCTATTTACGACTGCCAATCATTAAATTAGAAAAAAACTGTTTTATATAAATTTTTGCGAAGCGTCTTGAAAAAAATGGTCTTGCTTTTAGCCAAATAACCAATTACTGTATATACATACAGGATTCATGGTGAGGAACATTATGAGTATTCAACCCACTCTGGAGTATCTCATTGAGAGTAAAATTGAAGTTGAGAACAATACAACTCGCAAACACGAAATAAATAATGTAATTAACACTACATCTACAAAATTACAACCTATTAACCAACCTGAGCAAGGCATCATACAAGCAGCACAGGGAACAATCAGTGAATTAAGCTATTGTGAACAATGGCCCGTGCTTAATCACATCCTACTTCCTTTGTTGCACCAATCCAGAAGCGAAAACAGGTGGTTACTCTGGATAACCCCTAATAAAAAAGTCAGCCGCCAGTGGTTAGTGGATTCGGGATTACCGTTACACAAGAGCGTTCAATTAAACCAAATTGCCCCTGTCGCATCACCCCATGCCATGGAGAAAGCTTTAGAGAGTGGTAACTATTGTGTCGTTTTAGGATGGCTGCCAGAACTGTCTGAATATGGCGTACAAAAACTGCGATTGGCGGCACAGAAAGGTACAGCACTGGGCTTGATTATGCGCCCTCAGTACTCATCAGAACAGTATGAATCAACAGAAAACGGGATAAAGCTCCATTCTATTTATTACCATTGAATTAATTTAAGATTAATCTCAGTATTTTTTAGAATAAACATGCTACACCTAACAAAATATTGTTATTTTTTTATAAAAATCAACCAATTAAATCAAAAATCCACACAGGTTATCATTAGTGATTTTTACTTTCATATAGGTATTAATTTGAAAAATATGTGTCATCAATCACCATGTACTTGTAAGTTTTTAAGTTCGTTGTAGACTCTACAAAGTTAGGTTCATGCTGATTTAACTCACATTTCAGGAATTATCTTTTTATATTAACCGCATATACCTAACCGATTATTTCAACCAATGGCCAACAATAAGATTTTAAGGCCAACTACTTATTTGGATGATAACGAGGCGTACGATGAAGAAGACAGCTATCGCAGTGGCAGTAGCAACTTTTGCAACTGTGGCTCAAGCAGCTCCAAAAGAACATACTTGGTATGCAGGTACTAAGGTTGGTTGGTCTCACTACAGCAAAACAGAATTTCAAGACATCCCTTTTGCAGGCGCATCCGGCAGCGCTAAAAATAAAAACCCTCTGGGAGCAGGGGCCTATATCGGTTATCAGGCAACACCAAATGTGGCCTTCGAATTGGGCTATGACTGGCTAGGAAAGATGAGCTACGAATCTAAATCTCATGATGCGAGTTTCAAAAGCCAGGGTATTCAACTTGGAGTAAAACTGAGTGCACCATTAACAGATTCTTTAGATGTTTATACACGTCTGGGTGGCTTGGTGTGGCGTGCAAATGCTTCAGCATATTATGATGACCAGAAAATACCTATCACAGTACGTGGCAAACAAAAGAATTTGGAATGGAACGGTCGGGTGAAAAATAATAGCACCGGTATCTCTCCATTAATCGCTATTGGTGCTGAGTATGCATTGACTAAAAATATTGCAACTCGTCTGGATTACCAATGGGTACCAAAAGTTGGTCAGAGCGGAGGTGGCCTTTCAGTCGACAGTGATCGCAACTCTTATATAGGCCCTAAACCAAGAAATGGGTTGTTAACCCTCGGTGTTTCTTACCGTTTTGGACAGGATGACGATGTTGCGCCTGTTCCTGTTGTTCCGGCTCCGGTACCTGTTGTTGAAAACAGAAGTTTCACCCTGCGTTCCGATGTTCTGTTTGACTTCAACAAATCAACATTGAAGACTGAAGGTAAGCAGGAACTAGATAATCTATATAACCAACTGAGCAAAATTGATCCGAATCAGGGGCATGTTTTGGTTCTTGGCTACACCGATCGCATCGGCAGCCAACACTACAATTTACCTCTGTCCCAAAAGCGGGCTCAATCTGTTGCTGACTATCTGATTGAAAAAGGCATTCCTGCAAACAGCATTCAGGCTGAAGGCCGTGGGAAAGAAGATTCTGTTACCGGCTCAACATGTGACAATGTCAAGGCTCGTTCTAAATTGATTGATTGCCTGTCACCAGATCGCCGTGTCATTATCAATATTCAGGGCACTCAACAGGTCACTACCCCAGCACAAGTTGCCCTTTGATTTATTTAAAAATTATTCATAAATTAAAAACCTCATGTCCATACATGAGGTTTTTATTTCTCACTCACCCTTTAACACTATTTATCTAAAATGGCAGCTAAATCCTGTTTTAGATTCAGTATTTGGTGAGCATATTTCTCTTTATGTTCTGCATCTTCCAATAATTGCACAATTGTTTCTGATAAAGTATTGCCACGGCGTCTGGAGAGATTTGAAAGACGCTGCCAGACATGAAAATCCAGGTCGATGGACTTTTTACGCGAGTGCTGATGTTCGGCGTTAAAATGACGCTTACGCCTTGCGCGGATAGTTTGTTTCATGCGATTGGATAAAGCTTCATTCATATGCAGTGATATCCACTGCAAAACCTGAACGGGTTCTCGTTCTAACTTTAACAATTCATTAATTGCATCCTGAGCTGCACTTTTTTCAGGATATTTAGTAATGGCTTCACCTTCGCGATGTTTTTTCACTAAATAAGCCCATTTCCAGCCACATTCCAGATTTTCCAATTGTTGATATTTCATTTCATCTCTCAGTGACAGCGTAACTTAAATTAAGCATAGCAATTATTTATCTTAATTTCTCATAACAACAACGGATTATAGTGCATTTTATGCACAATCAATAAGTTAGTCCAAATATCATGCCTTTCAAAGATTATGGCGTGTTGGTTCACAGCCTAATCTTGTATAATAAATGATTCTTTTTCACTACATGTAGCTATCACTTTGACGAATATAAAATTAGACTGGCAATCATTACAGCCAAATAGTGAACCTTATCAATCACTTTTCAATTCTGTTTCTGAATCATCTTCTATCAATATGGAAGTAGTTCAACCCAGGCTGCACAATGGGCTGGCACTTTTTTGTCAGGCCAATTTACGCCAATCCTTTATGTTGTTAAAAGCAGAAGAGAGTGATGCCTGTCTGGCTCTTTTATCCGATACAGTTTCTACATTATTACCGGAAAGCTATCCTGATATTGGCGGTTATTATCAAATAGAACACCAAACCGTTACATGGCATTCCTCCGGTGAAGGCCCTTTCTCGCCAAATCAAAGAGTTGCTTATCGTGAGTGGATTGAACCAGAACAATTATTTGGCAACATCTATACACATCAGAATGTACTTCAGCTTCAACCGGGGCTTATCCATCAAGTTAATGGCGGTGTTTTAATTTTACCTCTACGCACTTTGCTATCCCAGCCATTAATGTGGGTTCGGCTCAAACAGATGATCATTCAACGACGCTTTGACTGGCTACCACATAATGAAAACCAGTCTCTGCCTCTGCCAATTCCCTCAATACCTTTAGATTTACGCCTGATCCTTGTCGGGGATCGGTTCAGCCTTGAAGAATTGCATACTATTGAACCGGAGCTGGCAAGCAGTGCTTTATACAGCGAATTTGAGCCTGATATGCCATTTCATGAAGAAGCTGATCTGGCAACGTGGTGCCATTATATTAATGGATTCACTCAGCAACAAAAATTACCCTCTTTGAGCCAGGATGCCTGGAGCGAATTACTCAGGCAAGCTATTCGTTACACCGAAGATCAATTTAGTTTGCCTTTAGATATCCAGTGGCTGAAACAAACTCTGGAAACGGCAGCGAATTATCAGCAGGAAAATCAGATTACTTTGAGTTCTCTGCAACAGGCTGAAGATAACCGGCGCTGGCGCCATAGCTATTTAGCTGAACGCAGTATGGATGAGATCCTGAAAGGTCAGATATTGGTCCGTACCCAAGGTGCTGTTATCGGTCAAATAAACGGATTATCTGTACTTGAATATCCGGGCCATCCAGAGCCAATGGGTGAACCCTCTCGAATCAGTTGTGTTGCCCATTTAGGCGATGGCGAATTTATTGACGTAGAGCGTAAAGTAGAGTTGGGAGGTAATATTCATGCCAAGGGTATGATGATCATGCAGGCCTATCTGATTTCTGAGTTAAAGTTGGATCAACCACAACCCTTTTCTGCCTCGATTGTGTTCGAACAATCCTATGGAGAAGTTGATGGTGACAGCGCTTCATTAGCTGAATTATGTGCATTAATCAGTGCACTGTCTCAACAACCGATAAACCAGCAAATTGCGGTTACAGGTGCCGTAGACCAATTTGGTAATGTTCAGCCGATTGGTGGTGTTAATGAAAAAATTGAAGGGTTTTTCCGTGTATGTCACTGTCGTGGCCTGACCGGTTCACAAGGTGTGATTATCCCAACAGCCAATGTGCAACATTTGTGCCTGCATCAGGACGTTATTGATGCGGTGAAAAACGGAGAATTCCATATTTGGGCTGTGGAGCATGTATCCGAAGCCGCTTCACTATTGACAGATATCCCTTATTATGATGAACAAAAAGAACACCTGTTAGCCATAATATATGAACGTATTACACAAGTTAATAATCAAGAGCGGCCCAAATCACCCTGGTTTTTACGCTGGTTAGGTTAGTGTATCTATAGCTGATCGGAGTTGTTCAGCGTACAAGTGTACGCTATTCTCTAGCCTTACCCAATAATAAGGCTATCTGAGAATATGTTTAAAAAACAAGAGTCCTACACGAAAGAAGAACTTCAAGCCTCTGGACAAGGTAAGTTATTTGGTGAAAATGGGCCGCCATTGCCTTCCGGCAATATGTTAATGATGGATCGCATCATAAAAATGACAGAAGATGGTGGCACTTATAATAAAGGGTATATCGAAGCTGAACTGGATATTAACCCTGATTTGTGGTTTTTTGGTTGTCATTTTTTCAAAGATCCCGTTATGCCCGGTTGCCTCGGTCTTGATGCGATGTGGCAACTCGTTGGTTTCTTTATGGGCTGGCTGGGCGGTGAAGGTAAAGGTCGGGCACTTGGTGTTGGAGAAGTAAAGTTCACCGGACAAGTGTTACCAACCGCAAAAATGGTTACATATCGTATTAATTTTAAACGAGTCATAAACCGGAAACTGATAATGGGTCTGGCTGATGGCGAAGTGTTGGTTGACGGTAAACTCATCTATACAGCAACTGATCTGAAAGTAGGTATATTCAAAGATACCAGTAATTTTTGATTTTCCTGCCCTTATGTCTGTTTCCCTTCTCTTACCCTAATCACCTCTGCATTATTATGGCAGAGGTGATTTGTTATTAAACTAGTAAATTAGTGACTAAGATCACGGTCATTAAACACGGTCTTCCATTGCCTGACGCCAGCCTCCCAGCCAATGTGAACGGGCATCCAATGAATGATAAGGGCAATTTTCCCGGGGCCGCCCTAAAATACCAGCGTGATAGCCTCTGGAGAGTGCACGTGCCAAACGATCTCTTTTTTGTCGCTTCATGCCTTACTTCCTCATTTATTACCATGAAAATAAAACAATGAATATTTCTTATGCAGAAGGCTTTCTAGTGATACTCCTATCTGAAATGAAGATCAAGTAAAGAAATCGTAAAAAAGTTATAATTTGATACCCGGATATTTCGATATCCCACTAAAAAGTGTCACAATAACTCCATATTACTCCTGAGGCGTTATAAGACAGGTTTGTTATAGTTTAAGAATTATCTTTAAGACACTGAAAACACATGATACAGACACCCTCTTTTCATCGTTCATTTTTACATCCCCGCTACTGGCTGATCTGGCTGGGAATCGGGATACTTTATTTAATGGTTTTACTTCCCTATCCAATGATTTACTGGATCGGCACCCGACTTGGAAGGCTCTCACAACGCTTTTTAAAAAAACGGGCTAAGGTCGCTGAACGTAACCTGACTCTCTGTTTCCCCGATATGTCACAGGAAGACCGAAATCAGTGGCTGGTCAAAAATTTTGAATCAGTGGGCATGGGGCTATTTGAAACCGGCATGGCATGGTTCTGGCCTGACTGGAGAATAAAACGCTGGTTCAAAGTGACAGGACGGGAAAATATCCAGAAAGTACAGGCTACAGGTCAGGGGATCATCGTTATCGGGGTTCACTTTCTGACACTGGAATTGGGTGCCCGCATTTTTGGTATTCTGAACCCAGGCGTTGGGGTTTACCGACCAAATGATAATCCGCTTCTGGACTGGCTACAAACTTGGGGACGCTTGCGCTCCAACAAATATGTACTGGACAGAAAAGATCTCAAGGGAATGATCCGATGCCTGAAAAATGGTGAAATTGTTTGGTACGCGCCAGATCATGATTATGGCCCGCGTAAAAGTGTATTTGCGCCATTATTCGCTGTTGAACATGCAGCAACAACGATCGGGACTTCAATTTTGGTTCGGTTATCTAATCCGGCTCTACTTCCTTTTACTCCACGTCGATTGCCAGATGGAAAAGGTTATGAGCTGATTATTCAACCAGCCGTAGAAAATTTCCCTGTAAAAGATGAAACAGAGGCTGCAGCCTTCATGAATAAAGTCATCGAGCAGGAGATCTTGCAGGCACCAGAACAATATATGTGGTTACACCGCCGTTTTAAAACACGCCCTGAAGGCATGCCATCTTTATATGATGATGATACTCACTAGGCTGCCCGGCTTTTTCAGGTTGCCTCTTTTTTGGCTGTAACATCTCTTGAAAACCGGTGAATATAAATCATCATAATTCAAAAATCAGGCAATCATTCACAAAGTGACTGCCTGATTTCTAACAAAATATTATGTCATTAAGTGAAAATATCTTACTTAATGGATCATTCAGTAATTTCCCCCACACACATCCGAGATCTCCGTGTTGGAGTAAGCATTTCCCCGCTCTTTTTCCAGCTTTTGTCTGGTTTCTCGATAGCATTTTCGTTGAGAAGCACGATTTCTATCACCTGTATGTGTCCAGTCTTTGGCATGATAAGGAAAACTCATTTTTTGATTATCCAAATCATAAGAAAACCCAAAATGTGCTGTTGAATCGTCTTTTCGGGTATATTTCTTCGCTTCTTCTGCCCGTTTCTCAGCCAGAGCATTTTCTCGCGCCAGTTTATCCACCTGCCAGTTGTTGTTGTCTAATTCATCTCTTTTTTTCAAATATTCTTCTGATGCTTTGTTATCAGCAGGTATATTACTTTTGTAGCTAAAGTCATGCGCTAACGCCTGAGAACAACCAATTACCATAAGAAAAATCAGGCTGGTAATCCTTTTGATTCGCATAAATCCCCTAGTGTGATTATAACTAAAAATCATTATTTAATAGTTATTATTACTTTAGATCAACTCCCAGTTATAGGTAGTTAACGGGCTAAAAACAAATAACCCTTTACAATCAAAAGCAATTTCAACATGCTAACTGAGATTTTTTTATGTAAAGTGAGTTTCCGATGTCCTCATACCCTATTTATCATGTCGATGCTTTCACAGAAAAAAACTTTTCCGGCAACCCTGCCGCCATCGTCTTACTGGATGAATGGCTGGCAGATGAAAAACTGATCGCTATCGCTGCTGAAATCAATCTGTCAGAAACCGCTTTTTTAGTCGGTGATCACCTGCGCTGGTTTACTCCTAAAGTTGAAGTAAATTTATGCGGACATGCCACACTGGCAACTGCTTTTGTCCTCGTTGAAAAATGTTCATATCAAAATAAATTAATCACATTTAAAACCCGCTCCGGTGAGCTGCATGTTACTCATCAGAATGGCGTTTTTACATTAGATTTTCCGGCTGCTGATTGCCGGGAAAAGGCAGCACTGCTTCCCGTCATCCGCGATGCTCTGGGGCAGGATATCAGTGAAGTATTTGCCTCCCATGATCGCTATATCTGTGTATTGGATTCTGCCGAGCAAGTCCGCCGGACCCAGCCTGATTTCGAAAAAGTAGCTTCTCTTCCTTTACCGGGGCTTGCCATTACAGCGCCCGGCGATTCATCCGCTGACTTTGTCTCACGTCATTTCTCACCGGCAAAAGGTGTTAATGAAGATCCTGTCACGGGTTCAACACATTGTGTTTTAGCCCCTTTCTGGGGTAAAAGGCTTAATAAATCGATCCTTCGTGCACGTCAGTTATCTGAACGGGGTGGCGATATATTATGTGAGGTACAAGGAAAACGTGTTTATCTGACAGGAAAAGCTAAACTATTTTCTTATGGTCAAATAGTGCCTTAAATCAAGTCACTTTTATTTTTATCAGTAAAAAGCGATAAATGTTAAAAATGTTAAGGAAAGATATGACTCAGCTATATATGTTTTATCTTGGCGGTAATGCTGGAAAATCCAATATTGAAGTTCATGATGTCCAGTTTGTTGCGGTAAATGAAATTGAAGATGCATATCCGGTATTACGCGATGTTTGGTTTGGCGATAAAGATAAACTTCATCTGGATGGTTATATGCCTATTACATGGGCTGATGGCTATGACATTTCTCTCAGTAAACATGAATACATTGGGGAATTACAGCTCTATTTTGTGAACGTCGGAGGCTATCAAAAGAACTCACTGGCAGAGGCTCATGAATTCGCATTTTTTGTCGGCCGTACAGCAGAAGAAGCAAAAGAAAAAGCAAAAGAGTATCTTCTTACCGGCTATGATCAATTGCATAAAGATAATCTGAAAGATGTCGATGACTGCCTGCTTTTGGGGCAAGTGAGTGGCTACTATATCCATCTGACTGAAAACCCTCACGGGCAGCCTGATAAACCTGAGTGGCAAGGATATCGCCCGATAGGGATCTGATAATCGGATAAAGAAGAGTCAGCCCCCACCTTTTGCTGACTCTGCTAACGTCAAATCAGCTATAAGTTAAAATAGCGAATGCACATTACCTGCTAATAAATCTGAATTAATATCGGTGACAGATTTCACGCCTGTCAGCGTCATGGCAACCCGCATTTCTTTATCAATCAATTCTAATAAGTTAGAAACACCCGCTTCTCCCGCTGCCGCCAGAGCATAAGCAAAAGCTCGTCCCAATAAAACAGAGTCAGCCCCCAATGCAAGCATTTTTACTACATCTAATCCAGTGCGAATACCTGAGTCAGCCAGAATGGTAATGTCACTTTTGACGGCATCTGCAATAGCCGGTAACGCTCTGGCGGTAGAGAGAACACCATCCAGTTGTCGTCCGCCATGATTAGACACAACAATACCATCCGCGCCAAAACGTACAGCATCTTTCGCATCTTCAGGGTCAAGGATGCCTTTAATAATCATAGGCCCTTGCCAGAAATCGCGTATCCACTCTAAATCTTTCCATGATATAGAGGGATCAAAGTTGCTTCCTATCCAGCCGATATAGTCTTCCAGCTTAGTTGGTGTACCACGATATAAGGATATATTACCGAGATCATGCGGCTTACCCATTATTCCCACATCCCAGGCCCAGCGCGGATGGGTTATTGCCTGTAAAAAACGCCGCATAGCTGCATTCGGGCCGCTCATTCCTGAATGAGCATCACGATAACGGGCACCGTGAACTGGCATATCAGCAGTAAAGACCAGATTTTTAACGCCTGCTGCCTTTGCCCTTTCCAGAACATTACGCATAAAACCACGATCTTTTAATATATAAAGCTGAAACCATATCGGGCGTTCAACTGCGGCAGAAACTTCTTCAATCGGACACACTGATACCGTAGATAGGGTGAATGGAATACCTTTTTTAGTCGCGGCGCGCGCAGCTTGTACTTCTCCACGGCGAGCATACATACCACTTAAGCCTACGGGTGCCAATGCCACAGGCATTGATATTTTTTCCCCGAATAGGCTGGTTTCCAGATTCAGTTCAGACATGTCTTTCAATACACGCTGGCGTAGCTCAATATGAGATAAATCTTCAGTATTTCGTCTGAGAGTGTGTTCTGCATAGGCTCCGCCATCAATATAATGGAACAGAAAAGGAGGTAACTTAGCCTGTGCCACAGCCCGGTAATCAGTTGAAGCGGAAATAATCATGATCTGCACCTCTGCCCACAATAAAATGGACGACAATAATATTATTCTGGCTGACCATATTGCCCATGACCAGCACATCAGACAACGCAGTAAAGAGTATAAAAATACATAACCCTGTACCACAAAACATCTGTTTTATTTGATGGCTGGTAACAGTTTGGGGAAAAATACCAGAGGCAACAGAAGTAAAATAAGCGAATACTGTTTATTCTGATACGATTGCTTTCAGAGCATCATAAACAGGCAGTAAACGAGTAAAACCGTCTCTATAGAGAAAGTGCCCTGCGTTCTCAATATTAATAATTTCAGTTTGCAATGAATTAGCCAGTGCATGGGATGATTCGGGAAATACAATTCTATCATTAGAAGAAATAACGGAAATACGATGTGCTGTTACTTCACGTAAAAATGCATAATCCAATGGCTGGAAAGTAAAACTGGCTAATTCTGGTAGCGTACTCTGCAATGTATCAAACCCAGCAACCAAAATATATCCACCAATTTTATCAGTGGTGTCTCTGATGTCTGCTAAGTGGCGAAGTAAAGTCACACACCCAAGACTATGCCCAATAAAAATTGTATTACCATCCGCATTAGGTATAACCTCCATTAGTTTTCTGACCCACGCTTCCGATTCAGGTGATAACGAATCAGGCATTTCCGGCACAATAACTTCGGCTCCTTGCTCAGTCAGCACTTCTTTTAACCAGGGAAACCAGTGTGATGAAGGTGAAGCAGTATAACCGTGAACAATAATGATTTTTTTACCGGAAAAATTTTTACCAGAAAACATAGTAAGATCCTTTATTGTTGATTGTGTCCTGATGAATATCAGTTATATTCTATTTTCACATACCCTATATTTTTAATTTTTCACGTACAACCATTAAAGCAAAGCCTAATAAATTTAACCCATTCCATGCTAAAGGATTATAAATATCAGGATTATCCTCTGCCATTCCGATACCCCAAATCCGATCTACAGGGCTGGCTTCTACTAATACCTTATCTCCTGTCCGCAATAAAAATGTTTTCAGTGCCGGATTTTGAGAAAATTTAGCTATATTTCCATCAATAACAATGTGTGACCGATGCGCGTTCCAAACTGATTGGCTAAACCCTTTTACTTCCCGGCCATAAGCCTTTGCTGCCCCCGGATTTTTAGCATTAATAATTTTTTCCAGTGTAGCAGAATCATTAAATAGCCGAGCTTTCCCAGCCATCATATAATGTTCCGCACTCATATAATTGACTCCATCGACGATAAATTCCGTGAGATACCACTGGCTTAAACACGATTTAGTAATAATTTGTGTATGATTAGTTTTATGCCCCCAGAAAAAAAGGTATTTAATATCCTCTTTTGATTGGTAAAGCTTACATAACGTTTCAATATCCATATTTTTCTCTGTAGTAAATAATTTTATTAAATTTATAAACAATAGTTATCATACAAAAAAGGCTTAAATAAGAAAAAATATCTTTATTTATATTAAAACCAAATAATCGGTATATTATCTGTAATGTAAAGTTCGTTACTGAACTTGACTGTCTTTCTGATGAGTTCTTACTATTTTTTAACCTACTTCTCAATTTCAGCATTTGGTGTAATTTTTTATTTACACTACATGTACCACGAGTTTGACAGCTATAACTCAATCCTTTACTCTGCCAGTCTTATAACTCTATTTTATCAACATATTCAGAAACGAGGGTCGCGTGAAGAATCGCACTATTGGCAGTATTTTTATCGTCGCCGGAACGACGATTGGGGCAGGAATGCTGGCCATGCCTCTGGCTGCAGCAGGTGTAGGTTTTGGTACAACACTGGCCATGTTAATTGTCCTGTGGGCGTTGATGAGTTATACCGCTCTCCTGCTGGTGGAAGTTTATCAATATAATAAAGCCAATACAGGTCTGGGCACTATCGCAAAACGCTACTTAGGCACAGGTGGGCAGGTGTTAACGGGGTTCAGCATGCTATTTCTGATGTATGCTCTGACAACAGCCTATATCAGTGGTGCAGGTGAATTATTGGCTGCCAGTTTATCGGCATGGTTAGATAAACAAATTTCTGTCTCTGTCGGGATCATCATATTTACTCTGGTCGCCGGAAGTGTCGTCTGCATTAGTACCCGATCTGTTGATTTAATTAACCGCCTGTTATTTACCGCTAAAGTTATTTTTCTGGTGCTTGTTCTTGGTGTGATGATGCCTCATGTTGATAAGATCAACCTGATATCTATGCCAATAGAAAAAGGGCTTGTTCTATCAGCTATCCCGGTGATTTTTACTTCGTTCGGGTTTCATGGCAGTGTACCGAGTATTGTTGCCTATATGGGCGGGGAGACAAATAAGCTCCGGAAGATATTTCTTATCGGTAGTGCTATCCCGCTAACCGCTTATATCCTCTGGCAATTAGTCACTCTTGGTGCCATTTCTTCCAATACCTTTGTCGGTATTCTTGCTCAACAGTCAGGGTTGAACGGGTTATTACAGGCAGTCAGAGAAGTGGTTGCCTCTCCCAAAGTAGAACTTGCTGTCCATCTGTTTGCTGATCTCGCACTGGCAACATCGTTTCTGGGGGTTTCACTCGGCCTGTTCGATTATCTTGCTGACCTGCTGAAACGCCGCAATCATGCTAAAGAGCGTTTGCAAACCGGCCTGATAACCTTTGTGCCTCCTATGCTTTGCGCCCTGTTCTACCCTAACTTTGTCATGGCACTGACCTTCGCAGCCGTTGCGTTGTCAATTCTGGCTCTGTTACTCCCTTCTCTGCTGGTTTGGCGCTGCCGTCAGGAAAATCAGGGAGGGTATCGTGTGAAAGGTGGCCGCCCTGCATTAGTCCTCATTTTCCTTTGTGGGATTGCCATTATTGCTATACAGATTGGTATTGTGACAGGAATACTGCCGGAAGTGGGTTAACGAGCCACACTACTAAGAACTACACCACTAAGAAAGAGATATCCGCATCTTTATGGATGCGGATAATTTCAGTCAGGATATATCAGAAATTCACACCCGCTCCAATGTAAAAACCATCTGATACTTTATTACTGCGATCCCCGCCTTTACCTTTTAAGTCAATTACACGATAGCCCGCCTCAATACTGATTGGCCTAAAGACGAGATAACGGACACCACCAGTAGCTTCCGTGTAAGAATCAATACCTGAAGTAAAACCGGCTGGAGCGCCATAAGCCTCACCATATAATGACAGCGATGGTGTCACCGCGACACTGAGACCAACACCAGCAGCCAGTGCTGCCCCCTCTTTCCCCACTTTCGGTGACAGGTAAAGTGCTTTACCGCCAACACTGGCGGTCAGCGGGCCAACAGGCAGAGCGAAGGCAAGCCCCAGGCTACCTAACTGACCATTATGATCGCTGCGAGTCCAGTTTCCGTTGAGGGATAGCCCCGCAGTCTTATCACCAACTCCCGCAGATGTACTGGTATAGTGCTTTCCTGCCTCAACATTTACAGAAATTGCATTTGCTGTACCAGTCATAAAGAGCAGACCAGCAGCACTGACAGCAATAAAACCTTTCATATTGTATCCTTCTTCTCTCATTAGTAATCGCCACTACTTGTGTTGCAACTGATTGGTTGCAAGCCATTTTACTGAAATTCAGTAAACTCCATAAACTATAAATTTAATGAACTATTAGGATTAATCAAGATGTGGGAGTGCTGTATTTTTCCAGTACCCAGCGTTTAACCTGCTGCCGAGGAATTTTTATTCCATCATTCTTGAACTGTTCAGGCAGTAAGTAACAGGCGACAGGCTGCTGAAATGAAGCAAGTTTATCCGAAAGCCAGCTAACAAGTGTTGTGGTAAGTGTAGGAGAGTTTGTTTCGATTACCATGACAGGCCGATGCCCAAATTCCGTATCAGGCACAGGAACAACAAAACTTTGCTGGATGTCGGGATGCAGGTTGATGATTCGCTCAATATCTTCTGGCTGGATACCTTCTCCACCGCTGAAAAACTGGTTGTCAAGACGCCCGAGAATACACAGCTCTCCCTGTTCAAAGGCACCCCGATCACGGGTAGCAAACCAGCCATTCTCTCTAATCAGAGGCTGTAATTTCCCATCAGACCAATACCCCATCGCGATACTGTCTGCCTTAATCTGTATTTCTTCATCCTGCAAGCGGATCTCTTTTCCCGGCAATGGTGTTCCCACTCCCGGTAAACCATCGGCACGTTTTGCGCAGACTGTTGAAGCCATTTCAGTCATTCCATAACCACACCAGCAGCGAATTCCCCGTTCTTCGGCCTGCTGAATCAGATCCTGCGGTATCATCGCACCACCCAATAGCACATCTTTTAAAGTCTGTTGATGTTCACGCGGCTGAGACAGCCAACGCCATAATTGAGTGGGCACTAAAGAGGCATGAGTACAACCGGATAAAGCACTATCCAGAAAGCGCATATCTTCTAATACCAGTTCTGCACCTTTCAACAGCCAGCGCCAGAGTATTCCCTGACCTGAGACGTGGTATAACGGCAGTGACAATAACCAGCGATCATGTGAAGTAAAATCGATACAGGAAAGAACCCCCTTTGCACTGGCAAGATGTGCCTTCACAGAATGCACAACGGCTTTAGGCAACCCGGAAGAGCCTGAAGTCAGGATCATACTGGCCGGACGATAGATGTCCCATGAAATTAAGTCCCATGAAACACGTTTACCTGAAACACTTTTCCCTGATGTGACTGTAAACTTAGTTTGCCAGTTGAGTTCTGTTGCCTGAATAACTGTGAAAGAGGAATGGGTAAAATCAGCCACAAATTCTATATTCAGTCGGGGAAGTAATTCCACCAGCAATGATGCGGGAAGTTGAGGATTCAGTGGCAATACTCTTGCCCCGCATTGGAGTGCTCCGAGATAACAGAGTAATAATTCAGTGCTGTTTTTCCCCCTCAGAATGACTCCACTGCCTTCTGATACTCCCTGTTGCCGGAAGCTATGAGCAATGGCGTTAATCTTTATCGCTAACTGCTGCCAAGTCAGGGATTCTCCATACAACAAGGCAGCCTGCTTTTCTGGAGCACAAATCGCCCAGTGATGCCACGGCCATTGGTTAAACGAGGCTAGTGACATTCATGGCTCCATACTATTTCCAGCTTATCTGCCTCCAGACAGGGAATGTCACTGTCTGGCCAGCAACGAATAAGCTGTGACCGGAGCAAATCAAGGGTATCCAATCCCGGCAATGTATCCGGCGTTAACCAGTGAGCTAAACGAGCCAGTTGAGTCAGGCCAAAACTGCTTTCAATACTTGAACTTATCACAGCGTCCAACCCTGCCTGATGAGCTTCAGTAATCAATTGCCGGCAACGGGCAATACTGCCGACTAAAGTGGGTTTGATGACAATAGCCGCAACACCTTCTTCGGCTTTTACTGTAAAATCCTCTTCCCGAACGCTTTCATCCCATGCGATGGCAATACCTGTTTGACGGGCAAAATCCAGTGACTCTTCACGGGTTTTGCAAGGCTCTTCAAGGAATGCAATACGCTGGCGATAATCCGGATTGACATACTTCGCAAATCCATCTGCTTTGGTACGCGTCCAGCTACGGTTAGCATCCAGCCTTAACTGAAGTTCCGGCACGGCTTCCAGCAAAACATTCGCCACCATGCCATCCCGTACGGCCTCGTATAAGCCTACCTTCACTTTAGCAATTTTCTGTCCGGCCATTTTTCCCAAACGCAGAATCACCTCATCAGGATCGCCGGTACACAATGGCGCTTTGCGATAATCGGCTTCTTCTGGTAATTCACCGCATAACTCAGCGAGAGCACAACTGATACCAAATGCAACAGAAGGTAATTCTTCATTCTGCTCTGGCTCTGTGTCTGCCTGACACCAGTTTGTTAACCACTCCACAGCGGCTTGTTGTGCCTGTTCAAGCGTTTCATGACTGAATTCCGGCAACGGAGCAATTTCTCCCCAGCCGTGAGCCTCATTTTCCTGTAGATGAACCAAAAAACCATCGCGGGTTTTCAGGCGCTGATAACGCAGGATAACACCTGCCTCCATCGGCAGGCTGTAGTGATAAAGAGTTGCTTTACGCATTATGGGTTACGTTTGAATTTACTGAAATCAGGGTGACGTTTTTCATTGAATGCATTACGCCCTTCCTGCCCTTCTTCAGTCATATAAAACAGCATGGTGGCATTCCCAGCCAACTCCTGTAAACCTGCCTGCCCATCACAGTCTGCGTTCAATGCCGCTTTCAGACAACGCAGCGCCATCGGGCTGTTTTCCAGCATTTCACGGCACCAGCGCACCGTTTCTTTCTCCAGATCCGCATAGGGGACAACCGTATTAACCAGCCCCATATCAAGTGCTTCCTGCGCATTGTACTGACGGCACAGGAACCAAATTTCGCGGGCTTTTTTCTGCCCGACGATCCTTGCCATATAAGAAGCACCCCATCCTCCGTCAAAAGAGCCGACTTTAGGGCCGGTCTGTCCGAAAATTGCATTATCTGCGGCAATAGTCAGATCGCACATCAAGTGCAGAACATGCCCTCCGCCGATGGAATATCCGGCGACCATAGCGACAACAGGTTTCGGACAAGTGCGTATCTGGCGCTGGAAATCCAGTACATTGAGATGATGGGTTCCCACGTCATCTTTATAACCGCCGTAATCGCCACGGATTTTCTGATCGCCTCCCGCACAGAACGCTTTTTCGCCCATTCCTGTCAGAATAATTGTGCCGATACTATCGTCATAGCGCGCATCAGCCAGAGCCTGAATCATCTCTTTAACTGTCAGAGGACGAAAAGCATTGCGCACTTGTGGACGATTGATGGTGATTTTAGCGATGCCATCCGTAGATTTATGATAACGAATATCTTCAAATCCATCGGAATAATCTTGCCATTCAATTGGCGCATATAATTTTTCTTCATGTGGATAGAGCATTATTAAACGTCCTTAGCCAAAAAGTGATAAAAAGTGGTTCACTGCGGCGGAAAACCCCGCAGGGTTACTGCTGTGGACATTATGTCCGGCCTGAGAAATTATTTTTAATGGCAGTGCATACTGCTGCGCGATTTGCTTAAACTTCTGATCTTGCTCACCGCATAAGTAAATAAAAGGGAGTGTCATTTCCTGTAATTCCGTGAGCAGACACGATTGATGCCCAAGTGAGGTATTTTCCAGCATATCGGCAATACTGCTGCCTCTGTTCTGGCTACGAAGATGAATGAGCCGAAGGCGCTGCGCCGGAGATAAATCTACGAATACAGGCTGTTGATACCAATCCGCTAAAACTACCGATATCGGTTCTGTACGGAAACGTTGTGCCCAGTGTTCATCATGTAATAATCTGGCATCACGTTCTTTTTGAGACAACAGACCCGGATTTCCGCCTTCCACCAGAATGCCTTTTAACCCCTGTGGCGCAATTTGCATTGCCTTAGCTTGCGTTTTATAAGCCTGAACTGCATGATACATGGCAATCCGACCGCCCAGTGAATACCCCAGTAACCAATAGTCATGGATCTGACAAGCAAGTAAAGTTTCGCCCAGCAGCCTGTTCATTTCGGCAAAACCATCCGTAAGCGTAATATCAGCAGAATTACCATGACCGGGCAGATCAATGACCAAAGAAGGATACTGGTTACAATCGTTGATAACGGGCTGCCATTCACTGCCACTCCCCAGCAGACCATGCAGCCAGACTAACCACGGGCCTTGTTTGTCCGTATTGAAAGTCTGACAGGCCAGCTTCATAGTTCTGCTACCTGTTTCAGTAATGCTTGCAGACACATCGCGCCTTCATCATCTGCCACGTTTAATTCCACGATGGTTGCAACATTTTGCAGCCATGCCTGTTCAACAGATTGTTTTAACTCAGGCCAGCTTTGTGGGGCACAATAATGCAGGCCGAACATGGCGGCAGCATGATTAAAACTGATATTTTGCGGCATACAGTAAAATTGCTGACGCACTTCCTGAGGTGTCGGTAGTAATGAAAAAATCTGGCCTCCATTATTATTGACGATAATCAATACTACAGGTGAAGAGACTTCACGCAGTAAAGCCAGACTGTTCAGATCATAAAGTGCGGAAATATCGCCGATAATCGCCAGTGTGGGTTTAGCTGTTGCCCGTTGTACTCCGGCTGAAGTGGCGATTAACCCATCAATACCACTTGCTCCACGATTACTGTAAACCGGATAACCGACAGGAAATTGCCCTAACGCATCAATCAGACGAACAATCAGGCTATTGCCGACAAACAGTTGCCCATTTTCCGGCAGTAACTGATCCAGTTGATGTGCAACTGCCGCCTCACTGAATTTGCCTGCCAGTTTTTCAGTAACACATTCCGATGCTTTTTCTGACCATATTTCCAGTTCACTCGCCCAAGAAGCATTAAGATGATCAGTGCGCGCGGGATGCTCGCGTAACCAGCTCGTAATATCGCAGGTAAATTTGCGTCCCTGATGATTGGCAGGATCAAGCCTTCCGGTCATAGCATCGATCACCCAGTATTCTTCTGGCTGACATGTGGCCTGCCACTGCAATAACCTCTTTCCTGTCAGGCCAGAGCCAAACTGAATAACCAACTGTCCTTTTGCCAGAATTTCCTGTACACGAGGATGATTCAACCATAAATCAGCACAAGGCAAAGGCTGTCCGGTCTGAGATAACACATCACCAATTAATGGCCATCCCATATCTTTTGCCCACTGTGCAACACATTTTCCCTCTTCTGCACTCATTCTCCCTGCCAGAACAACACCACGTTTTTGCTGCCAACAATCCCAGTCAGCAACTCTGGCTGTAATTGTTTTCATTGATTGCTGAAGCCACGGCTGACTCCCCTGCCACCAGTTTCCCAGTGTTGCTAACCATGACTGGTATTTATCATCATCACCATACAAAGGCTCAGCAAAAGGGCAATTAATATGCAGCCCTCCCTGCCTGAGGTTTGACATCGCATTATCAACGACGGAGACCAGCCAACTGGCGGGGATATCGGTGGTTGGTCGCGGCAAAGAGAGTGTTTGTGCCGGATGTGAAGCAAAAATACCTTGCTGACGAATAGCCTGATTGGCACCACAATCAATCAGCTCAGGAGGCCTGTCTGCGGTGAGAAATATCAACCGTTCTCCGGTTAAACCCGCTTCAATCAGGGAGGGATAAAGATTGGCGACTGCGGTTCCTGATGTCACGATAACAGCAACGGGTTGCCCGCCTGCTTTTGCCAGCCCCAGCGCCAGATGGCCTAACCCTCTCTCATCAAAGTGGGTATGACATATCAGTTTACCGTTCTGTTCGGCGGCTTTATTTACAACAGAAAGTGTCAATGGGGTAGAACGGGAGCCGGGCGCAATACACACATGATGCAGACCATGACGAGTCAGTGCTTCCAGTAAAAGTTCCGCCCAACGACGGTTCAGTGCGCTGTTTGACATAGGATGTTCGAAACTTATCTAAAAAGAAAACTTATCTAAAAAAATAAATTATATAAGATATTCATCGCGCTCATTCCGTTAAAAACACTTTCTTTGTGATAGTTCAAAGAAATATCATTTTATTGACATTATTCCTTTGATAGCCGTATTTTTTTGATAAAAAAAGTATACCGCTGCGCTTATTCCACAGCCAAATTACCCAATAATGAGCGCAATCCTGCTGCCTTATTCTCTATTTCTCTCCATTCCTGTTCGGGGTCTGAACCGGAAACAATCCCTGCCCCGGCATACAATGACAATAAAGCGCCATCGATATACGCGCACCGTAGTGAAACCGCAAATTCACTCTGTTCAAAACCTAAATATCCGGCAGATCCTGCATACCATCCCCTGTGAAAAGGCTCATTCTCCGCCAGAAACTGCCGGGCAGCTTCTCGGGGCAGACCGGCAACAGCCGCGGTTGGCTGCAAACGACGCAGACAATCACTATCCGATATCTGATTTAAGAACCCGTTAATATGCCTGCGCAAATGTTGTACTTTGCGTAAACGAATAACATCAGGCGGAGCAACATCAATTGCCGTCACACCTCCCTGTAAACGCTGGCAGATATCATCCACCACAAGCAAATTTTCATGCTGATTCTTTTTATCTTGTAATAACCATTGCCCCAGCTCTTTTGCTTTTTGATCGTCATCAGCATTTATTGTTGTTCCTGCCAGTGCTTCAGTAAATAACTGTCGCTGGTGGCGGTAATAGAGTCGTTCAGGTGTGGAAGCAAGGAAAGCCTGTGTATGACTGAAAGCCAGCATGAAATGATAACAATGATGATTAACTTCACGGCTGGCCGCCATAAATTGGGCAGCTTGCAAAGGCATATCCAGCATAAGTTCTGTTTTTCGTGCCATAACCACTTTTTCCATTCTTTTCCGGGTAATGGCATCCAGAGCCTGCTCCAGTAGTATATTCCACTGTTCGCATTCAGGCATATGCTTCGTATTTAAAACCGCCGTACATGATGGTTGAAATGGCTGGTGTGGGGAAATTAGTCTGAGAAATTGGTGAATATTATCGAGATCAGACTGCCCGTCAATATTCAGATATAAATAAGTAGCCTCGTGACAGCGGCGTATTTCTATTCTGGGTAAGAACAGATAACTTTCTTCATTATCTGTATTTTCTTCTTTATCCCATCCATTTAAACCCCAAATACGCATTTGAGGAAATTGAGCATATTGATTTAAAAACATCTCTGCCTGAGCGGCATTATTAAAAAGGCGAATTTGCCCACACGCGGCAACCTCTTCATGTCCATCCCTATGTTGCCAATAGAATTGTGGATAGTGCGGCTGGGCAGCTAACCATTCCAACCAGTCAGTATTATCATTTACAGGCAGCGGAAAACAGAACATCTGAATACCAGCTTCGCTAACATTTTTGGCACTAAGAGTTTCGCATACATCAGCGATAATACCGGCAATCTGATCCACAATTTTCCCCACTAGCATTTTCCTACTAACAACATGATAAAAGGCAGGATTATACGAGCCAGCCGGAATTATTAAAGTACTTATTGTTTGTATGGTTGTTTATGAGGTTAATTTTCAGGGAGGTATCTAATGTTTAGCCCGCCATTTTTGGTGATTTCTGGCGTGTTTTGATCAAAAAAATCAAGTACATGTTGTTTGTGCAAATGGATAAAACTATCGACAAAGTGCATCTCTTTAAGATAAGAGCATATTTTATTTTTAAGAGTAAACAATATAAAGCCTGAACACCATATTTAATAAAATAACAGTGTTTTTATTAACTCACCATCGAAAAAACAGACGCTATTTTAAAAACCACAATAACAATCGTTATGAAGATAAGAATAGCAGAAAGGAAGTTTTAATTTACTAAAAACAGTAAAGCTAATCATTAACAAAGAATATTAATAATGCTAATAAATATTTTTTAATTCAAAAGAACAATATTAATTAAAGAAAAAAATACCATAAGAAAAATCTTAAACCAATAACACATTGATTTATATCATAAATTAAACCACCAAAACAAACAGGGCAATAAGATATTATTTTATTTTGAATTAATAACCGATGTAAATTAATTTAATTATCACACATGTGTTATTTTTTATGAATTACCCATTGATATAAAGTGACACAATACGTATTATTTCGCCTCTTCCGAAATGAAGAAGCAAAAAATTTTCCTTAATCTAAATTTAATCTTACTTCGTCTGACTCTGCTGTTTTCTAAATAAATAAGCAGTATAAAAGGGGATGTCGTGCTATATCTTTATTTTAAGCCGATAGGCTTTCATAGATATCGGTATAAACTATTATCGTTATTCATATCACTAAGCTGCCTAATAACGTCAGAAGCCGCAAAAGCGGATTATGATGAATTAATCCAACAAGCCAGAGATGGCAATACCATCCCCGTACTTGAATATATTCGCGAGGAAGAAAAACGGCGGAAACTTTCACCTTCTCAGGTTGCCGACTGGTTACAAATTGCAGGCTGGGCAGGGCGAGATAATGAAGTGATTAATATTTGGCAACGCTATCGCTCCATGGAATTACCCGCCAGAGGAATTGCTGCCGCTGCCCGTGCTTATCGTAATCAGCGCCAATGGACACAATCCGTTCAATTATGGCACCTGGCTTCTGTCCTTGAAAACCAGAACCACGACATAAAGGCCGGACTGATTATGACGCTGGCAGATGCCAAACGGGATAGTGAAGCTCGTCGGTTGGCAAAAAGGTTACTGGCACAACATCCCAACGCTGCTAATTATCGTTTAATGGCCTATGTTGATGAAGCAGCCGGTCGTACATGGGATGCCATGCAAATGCTCTCTATCGCCCATGAGCGCTCTCCGAATGATAAAAATACCACTCACGATTATCTGTTCAGCCTGACAAACAATCGCGTGAATGGCTCTGCATGGCTTCTGGAACAAAAATACAGCGCGCAATTACAGTTATCCCCGGGGCAGCAACGCAGGCTGGAAGCCGATGCAGCGGCTGAATTAGTTCGTCTCGCAATGGCTCCTACCCGTAGCGAAAAAGAGCGTTTTGATATCGCTGACAACGCACTTACCCGCTATGACAACATGCTTAATCAATGGCGTGCACTGCCTGATGCCCAACAGGATTATCGACGTGCCCGCATTGATCGCCTCGGTGCATTGCTTGCCCGCTTCCGACCACAGGAAGTTATTGACGAATATCTTCTCCTGCAACAACAGGAAAAAAATGGCGTTGAAATAAAAAACAATGTTGAGTTACCGGATTACGTCCAAAGGTGGGCAGCTTCGGCGTATCTGAGCCTCCGTCAGCCAAATAAAGCCAGACAAATTTTATGGACACTCAATTATCCTGATGGAAAAACCCCTGTTCCTAATATTACTAAAGAAATTGACAGTGTCCTTTTTTATTCCGATGTGGAAAGTGAGCATCTGAATGAAGCTCAAAAACTGGCTGCCAATATCAAACAGCGCAACGTTTATATGGTCAATGTTTACGGTTCTCCAATCCGGGTTCCTAATGACGGCTGGCTACAAGGGCAACAGTTTCTGGCCGAATCAGCACAACTGCATGACAATTTACCTGAAGCAGAAAAACGCTTTACGCATTTAGCTCGTACAGCCCCCGGCAATCAGAAACTGCGCATTGATCTGGCAGCAATCTGGCTGGATCGAGGCTGGCCCCGTCGGGCAGAAAGCGAGCTTAAACAGGCTGAAGGGCTTGATCACCGTAATTTATCACTGGAAGTCCAGCAGGGTTATACCGCTTTAGCACTACAAGAGTGGAGACAGGTTGACTTGCTGGCTGATGATGTCATCTCCCGCGCCCCTGAGAATGTACTGGGCAAACGTTTTCACCGTCTGCGGAAAGTCCATCATATGTCAGAACTGCGTGTCAGAGTTAATCAGGGCATTGATTCAGACAGCCCCACCAGCGGTAAAAGCAGTTCAGACGTTGATGCTGTGATTTATAGCCCCCCCATTAATGATAACTGGCGTTTGTTTGCCGGTGGTGCGTATAACCGCAGTCAGTTCAGTGAAGGCCGTGGGTTAAACCGTGATTTACGCGGCGGTATAGAATGGCGGGCACGGGATATCTGGCTGGAAGGCGAAGTTTCCGGTCGGAATTATCGTCATGGTAATAAGGTCGGCCTGCGTTTTTCTGGATGGTACGACTTTAATGATGAGTGGCGTCTGGGAGGATCAACAGAGCGGCTGGCACGCAATACTCCCCTACGGGCATTAACCAATAATATTCACGCCAATGGCGGGCAAATCTATACCCGCTGGAGATACAGCGAACGCAGCCAGTGGGAAGCCAGTTTTGCATCCTCATTCTTTTCTGACGGGAATAACCGGTTTGCTTATACCGTCAACGGAATGCAACGTATCTATACCGCTCCTTATCTGAAACTCGATGCAACTCTGGAAGTCGGTACAACGCATAACAGCAAACAAAACACCCCTTATTTCAACCCTAAAAATGATTTTATCCTGCTACCTGCATTGGAAGCGGATCACATCATATACCGACATTATCAGACCGTCTGGAGTCAACAATTCATGGCCGGTATCGGCGAATACCAGCAGAAAGATTATGGCGGAGGGCTGATAACGACACTGAGTTACGGGCAACGCATTAAGTGGAATGATGTTGTGGATGCGGGCGTGCGGATCACACTGGATAAACGCCCTTATGATGGTAGACGCGAAAAAAACCTGCAAGCTGCTTTTGATTTAACATATCGGTTCTAAAGGATTTTTTATGACTTTCAATGTAATTCGCTATTGGTTAATGATTTCAGCTTTGCTGGTTAGCCTGTTTATTCCCCAACTGAATGTACTGGCTCATGCCGGAAAGCCCGATTTTGTCCCACCAGCGGAGCGCCCTTTGTCAATGAACGAGCGCCCCTGGCCTCATAACGGTTATGTTGTGTTGGGTTATCATGATGTTGAAGATGATGGTGCTGACCAGCGTTTTATGTCTGTCCGTACCAGTGCGCTGAATGACCAGTTTGCCTGGCTGCGCGCAAACGGTTATCAGCCCGTCACCGTTGATCAGATCCTCACGGCTAATCAGGGAGGAACACCACTCCCCCCAAAAGCAGTATTGCTCACTTTTGATGACGGCTACAGCAGTTTCTATCGCCGGGTTTTTCCGTTACTGAAAGCCTATAACTGGCCTGCTATTCTGGCTCCCGTCGGTATTTGGGTTGATGCTCCCCCAGGCAAACCGGTAGATTTTGGCGGGCTGAAAGTCCCACGGGAACGCTTTACTACATGGGAACAGGTTGCCGAAATGTCCCGTTCCGGTCTGGTGGAAATTGCCTCCCATACCTATCAGCATCATTACGGTGCGCTCGGTAATCCACAGGGAAATACTGAACCTGCCGCTGCCATCCGAATCTATGATCCCAAAACAGGTAAATATGAGACTGAGCAGGCATTCCGCCAGCGCATGGAGCGGGATGTCAAAAAAATCACCCAACGGATCATATCTGCCACAGGTAAAAAGCCGCGTGTCTGGGTCTGGCCTTATGGCATTGACAGTGGTGTCACGCTGGATATAGCAAAGCAGTATGGCTATAAACTGGCTCTGACACTCGATACCGGTCTGGCAAACGCCAAAAATCTGGATAATGTTCCACGGATTTTGCTTACCAATAATCCAACTCTGAAAGAGTTCGCTGAACAGGTTATTCAGGTTCAGAATAAATTTCCTCTGCGTATCGCCCATATTGATCTGGATTATGTTTATGACCCTGATCCTGTTCAGCAGGCGAGCAACCTTGATAAGCTGGTACAGCGTGTCGCCGACCTCGGCATTAATACTGTTTTTCTACAGGCTTTTGCCGATCCTACAGGCGATGGCACAGTCCGTGAACTTTACTTCCCGAATCGCTGGCTGCCAATGCGTGCTGATTTATTTAACCGGGTTTCCTGGCAGATACACAGCCGGTTAAACATTGATGTCTATGCATGGATGCCGGTTCTGGCCTTTGAATTAGACCCTTCCCTGCCCCGCGTCATAAGCTATGACAAAAATAGCGGTGAGTTATCAGTGGACAAAGCACAATACCGTCGGTTATCCCCTTATAACCCGGAGAATCGCCGCAGGATCAAAGAGATCTATCAGGATTTAGCCGCTCATTCCATTTTTCAGGGGGTGCTGTATCACGATGATGCCATCATGTCAGATTTTGAAGATGCAGGCCCGGATGCCATCCGTGTTTATCAGCGGGAAGGCTTTCCGGCCTCCATTGCCGAAATTCGTCAGAACCCGGAGCAATTTGCCCGCTGGAGCCGCTTCAAGAGCCGATACCTGACTGATTTCACTCTGGAACTGACTCAGGCCGTAAAATCTGTCCGGGGTTATCAGGTAAAAACCGCCCGTAATATTTTTGCTCTGCCTATTCTGGAGCCGGACAGTGAAGAGTGGTTTGCCCAGAATCTGGATGATTTTCTCGCCCATTATGACTGGGTTGCACCGATGGCAATGCCATTAATGGAAAACGTCCCTCTGTCAGAAAGCAATCAGTGGCTTTCCCGTTTAGTGAAAGCTGTCGCCCAGCGCCCTGATGCACTCAGTAAAACTGTCTTTGAACTGCAAGCTGTTGACTGGCGAAAACCATCAGATAAGAGAATGATATCAGGAGAACAACTTGCTGAATGGATGCGCCAGCTACAACTGAATGGCGCACAGAATTTTGGTTACTACCCTGATGACTTTATTAATAATCAACCAGAAATGAACTCGATCCGTCCTGTTCTTTCTTCAGAATGGTATCCACTCAATGATTGACCGTATTCTTGCTTTTATTGTGCTCTGTATTGTTCTGAGTATTCCCATCGGCATTGCCGTTACTTTTACCGGTGAGGTGATGCTGAACTTTGTCTTTTTCTGGCCACTATTTATGTCTGCTATCTGGATTTCAGGTGGCATTTATTTCTGGTTTTACCGTGAAAGGCACTGGAAACAAAGTGATGAGCCGCCTCATCTGGAAGGCGAGCCTCTGATATCCATTTTGATCCCCTGCTATAACGAAGGCCCGAATGTGCGTGAAACATTACAGGCAGCACTAAATCAGCGCTATCCCAATATTGAGGTCATCGCAATCAATGACGGCTCAACTGACAGTACCGCCCATGAACTGGATGAGATGGCCAGACAGAATCGTGCTTTGAGGGTCATACATCTGAAGCATAATCAGGGGAAAGCCACCGCTCTTCAGGCCGGAGCCGCAGCAGCCAACAGTGATTATCTGGTCTGTATTGACGGTGATGCCCTGTTAGATCGTGATGCCGCCGTATGGATGGTGAAGCCGATAATTGATCATCCCCGTGTCGGTGCAGTGACAGGTAATCCCCGAATCCGCACCCGCTCTACCCTGATTGGCAGAATTCAGGTGGGTGAATTTTCTTCTATCATTGGTCTTATCAAACGAACACAGCGGATTTATGGTCAGGTCTTTACCGTTTCTGGTGTTGTCGCTGCTTTTAACCGCCGGGCTTTGGCCGATGTGGGTTATTGGAGCAACGACATGATTACGGAAGATATTGATGTCAGTTGGAAATTGCAATTACGCCATTGGTCTGTCTTCTTCGAGCCGCGGGCTATCTGCTGGATTCTGATGCCAGAAACGCTGCGGGGATTATGGAAACAGAGATTGCGCTGGGCACAGGGCGGAGCCGAAGTCTTCCTCAAAAACCTGCGCAAGCTCTGGGCATGGGAATATCGCCGTATGTGGGTTTTATTTGCAGAATTCTGCTGCTCAGTCGTCTGGTCATTTACTTTTGCCCTTTCCATTATTTTATTTTTCCTCGGTATGTTTATCACACTCCCTGAAAACATCCGGGTTTATACCCTTTTCCCGCCCGGGTATACCGGGCTGGTATTAGGCGCAACCTGCCTGATTCAGTTTACTGTCAGTCTGGTCATTGAGCGGCGTTATGAAAAACACGTTGCATCATCACTTTTCTGGGTGATCTGGTATCCGGTTATATATTGGATGCTGAATCTGTTTACTACACTGGTCTCTTTTCCCAAAGTAATGCTTAAAGTCCGCCGCAAGCGAGCTCGTTGGGAAAGTCCGGATCGTGGGATAGAGAGAATAGAATAATGAAAGAGCCATTAATATTTACAGAGCAGAAACTATTGCCCAGGCTTATTGATATAACACTGACTGTTTTAGCGTGGGTCGGATTTGTCTATTTATTTATTGCAGGATTATTTAACTCGCCCCATCATGGCCCTAAACCTGTTATATCTATATTCAGCCCGGAGTTAAGCTCGATTACCCTTTATATCATCGTTGCTCTATTTAATGCATTTCTTCTGATCGGCTGGGCAAAGTATAATCAAATCCGTTTTCGTATAGAACGCCGCCGCCACCGACCTGCATTAAACCATAATGAAATTGCAACCAGCTTCTCTTTAGGGGAAAAGCTAATAAACAATTTAAATCAGGGCAAAGTTTCCAGTATCACTCATGATAACCACGGGCACATAGTCGGAGTCGCTGAAAAACCAAATTAATAAACAATACTCAATGGATTTTAATTTGCATCGCGGTGGCAAGAGAGCAAGTTCCCCGGTTACATATACGACCGGGAGAACATCATTACGTAGTCACTGCTATGCCTGATACCATCATCTAATTACATACGCGCGTTTAAAAAAACATCAATATGTTTCCTGATAATAAAGAATTACGGGTAGAAGTTATAAATTTCGATACAGAACAAGTCGTGGATAAATGTGATAATATTCACTACGGTCAGATTGACCCTATATTTCAATATCAAGTATTCAGTCAGAAAAATAATAAACTACTCCTGACAATTGCTGAGCAAAAACAATATTGTGGAATCGCTAGTGCATTCTGTCTCAATATAGACAGCACACAAACGATATTTAACTTTAATCCCGATATTTTGACTCGCAGTGGTATACGCGCAGATTCAAATGTCCGGCAATTGGCTAATAAGGCGGAATAACTGTATGAAAAAGCGTTATTCATTAATGCCATCACGCCCGACATTACGTCAGACTGTTCACCGTATTCATCTGATCATTACATTCGTTACATTATCGGTTGTTGGTGTATTTCTTTCTTTACTGGCGCTATTTGCCATGCAGAAATATGCTGAGAATAATCTTAAACAGATATCATCGACAATAGCCCATACCGTACAGGCAGCAGTGGTATCTAATGATAAAACAGCGGCAAACGAAATATTGGAAATGATTGCTGCCCACGATAGTTTTACCGAAGCGAAAATTTTCGATGCAAAGAATCAGGTTTTAGCCAGTTGGCATACCAGCCAGATAACAAGTTCCGGTAATTTCAGGAAGCTGATTGAATACTGGATGTTTCCTGAACCAGCCACATTTCCCATCTATCAACACCAACAACAAGTCGGTTCAGTCTGGTTAATCGGTAATAGCGAACACATCACCAAATTTATTTATCAGGCCTTACTGGTACTGTTTGCCTGCTTATTAGTCAGCGCCATGCTTTCACTTTACCTTTCCCTGCGCATGCATGACGGCGTTGTCAGAGCACTCCAAAACATTGCCAGTGTCGCCCATGATGTCCGCCAGCGCCGGGCATTTTCACAGCGGGTTCCTTCCGCGCAAATCGCAGAGCTGCATGAGCTGAGCCAGGTGTTCAACCATCTGCTGGAAGAACTGGAAGACTGGCAACATCATTTACAAACAGAAAAAGCCGCTTTGACATGGCAGGCACAACACGACTCTCTCACAGCATTACCTAACCGGGCTACTTTTGAGCGCGTTCTGGCTACAGTGATGAACGACAAATTCATGCGGAAAAGTGCTGCAATTTTATTTATTGACGGCAACCGTCTGAAATATGTCAATGATGTTTATGGGCATGCGGCAGGCGATCATGTCCTGATCACAATTGCGTCTACGTTAAAAGAGAAAGTACGGAAAACAGACACTGTCGCCCGACTCGGTGGTGATGAATTTGCCATTCTACTACCTTCAGCCAATTTAGAAGATGCTGAGAGGATCGCGAAAAATATTATTCACGCGATGGATAAGCCGGTTCAGCTTCCCAGCGGCCAACAGCTGCGTATCACACTCAGCATTGGTATCGCTTTATCAAATGGTGCGTTAACAGCAGCACAATTGCTATCCGAAGCTGATGCCGCCATGTATCACATCAAACAGCGAGGCGGCGGCTGGCACTCCGCCGATATACCCTATGGATTTCAAAATGCATCGCGGCGGCAAGAAAATGAATCTTCTGGAGCATAGGCCACGATATGGCTGGGGCGAATGAGCAAGGCCAACATCAAGGAAAACTGACAACAGGGAAAATTACTCTCTTCAGCTACAGCAATTTCAACCCAATAAACTACCGAAAGAATTTAATATACAGTTTAAAGCATGACAGGAATAAATAAAATAAGGAACAATCTGGCAAAATATTGACATCAATCAATAAAATAATTCAATTATTCCCCCAAGAGCGGCAATAATAATCGGCTTATTTTAATTACTGCCGCCGATTACGTAATTTATTACTCAACTATTGCGATATAAATATATATACAGTTCCTGTGTTCCATATCTTCCTGTAAGATAGCCAACATTATTTTTCAGGCAAACAGTCATTTTTTATAAGCACTAAGCTCACAAAATTTTACAAATCTAAGTGGTAAGACTACTTTTGGATTATGGGCTTTATCAACAAGGAGAAATGATGGGGCTGAATTTTAAATCATACCGGACATTGAATCGGGCATTTGTGGTACTATTCATTGCTATCACGTTGAGTGCTGGTAATATATTATGGAAATTATTTTCTGATTATCAGCATAATATCAAGCCAGATATGGAATTAGCGGGAATTTTTCTGATACTGGCAATGTTCATAGTTTTATACGCCATCGCTTTATTTAAACATACCAAAACTGTTATTTTACCTGACCATCAACTTAAAAAATCCATTAAGAACAGAGAATTTATTCCGTATGTCCAGCCTATTATCTGTAGTAAGAATAGCACTCTTATCGGGTGTGAAATTCTCGTCCGATGGCAACATCCAAAAAAAGGATTAGTGGAACCCCAGAATTTTATCTCACAAATTGAGAAATCAGATCTTATTATTCCCTTAACACATAACTTAATGACTCAAGTACGTGATTTTTTTGCGCCTCTGGCTTATCAGTTACCTCCGAATTTCAACTTTAATTTCAATATCAGTGCAAGGCATTATGAAGATGACAGTTTAGTAAAGGATTGTCATGATTTTCTACAGGCATTTCCTAAGGGTTCAATCCAATTAATATTAGAAATCACCGAGAGAGAATTACTGGAGCCGGATGAAAGCACAATTGAACGCCTCAACAAGCTGGATAAATTAGGTGTATTAATCGCTTTAGATGATTTTGGAACCGGCTATTCTAATCATGCTTATTTACAAAAACTGAATATTAATCTGGTGAAGATAGGCCATAACTTCATCAAAAAAATGAATACCGATATATTTTCAAAGCATATTGTTGAAAATATTATTGACCTCGCTTTACGCCTCAATTTAAAAATTGTAGCAGAAGGTGTTGAAGATCAAAAACAGGTTCATCAGCTAAATAACTATTCTGTCAATTACTTACAGGGCTATTACTTTGATCGCCCTATATCACTGGAAAAATTCGTTAACAAATGGTTAAAGCAAATAAAATAGTTATTCTTAAACCACGTTTTTTGACATACATAACATAGATTTTTATCACATTTTTCCTGAAATTGCTTTCTTCCCATTCTCATTGATCAAAATAGGTAATTTATGTGAAAAAACATAACCGTCATGCTGAAATTCAATGAGTGATTGTTTAGACGGGGAGATAAAAAAAGCATCACCATTAAAAAAACATTCTGAGTTTTTATTCAAGTAGTCACTAACAAATGACTCGATATCATTGACATCCATGAAATAAACTTCATCTTTTATATAGGAATTATCAGTTATTATAAAAATATCATCTGAAAGGTACTTCCTGAAATGTGTACTTTCTAATATTTCGACATCATCCTGATTTTCCCAACCCTCTATTTTCCCCAGAAATTCAAATCTACCCTCCTGTGAAAAACTGATATAATTTAATAAAACAATCTCACCACCGATTATAGGGTGTAACATTCTGTCAGCTTTATCCATCGTGTATTTCTTATAGTTATCCATTCTATCTGTCTTTATTCCATTATGTTTAATATAAATAACAATACATAAAATTATTCTAATCTTCTACCTTATTTAAACGCATTTTTTGGCCTTATTTAAGACCATAGATATAAAAACAGCATCACCAAAATAGTGGTGATGCTAATATTTCACATTGTTATTATTAATATTCAAGAACAAAATCAACGCACAATCAGCCCCAGTAAAATTCCAACCACACTAAAATCAGCATCACTGAATGTAGTATTGGCAATGCCGATATCACCGAGTACAGGCAGCAGGAATACCGGCAGAAATGTAATTAAAAGCCCTTGAGCAAAAGCACCAAAGATTGCGCCCCTTCTTCCTCCCGTTGCATTACCGAAAACGCCAGCGGTTGCACCAACAAAAAAATGAGGCACGACACCGGGAATAATCACCGTCATATTCAGCCAATAGAGCAAAAACATACCGATAACACCAGCAATAAAACTACTCAAGAAACCAACCAGCACTGCATTCGGAGCATAGGGAAAAACTACCGGACAATCTAATGCCGGTTTGGCATTCGGCACTAACTTATCGGATATGCCCTTAAATGCAGGCACAATCTCAGCAATGACCATCCTGACGCCTTGTAGGATGATATAAACGCCTGCGGCAAATGTGACCGATTGCATCAAAGAATACATGACGCTGTTTTTTCCACCGCTGACCTGTCGTACAAGCTCCTGATCAGCAAGCAGGCAGGTGAGGAGAAAGATAACCGCCATCGTTATGGAGATAGAAACCGAAGTATCACGCAGAAATAACAGGCTCTTTGGTACATTCATTTCTTCCGTGGAGTGAGCCTTATTTCCCAGTTTACTGCCAATAAACCCCGCCAGAACATAGGAAATCGTCGAAAAATGCCCAATAGCCACCTCATCAGAACCTGTCACTTTTTTCATATAAGGATGAGCAATCGCCGGAAAAAAGACCATTGAAATACCAACGACAATTGAACCAATCGCAACAAGCATCACGCCATTAAGCCCGGCTACAGACAGAATAACTGCCACCAGCATCGACATAAATAATGTGTGATGACCGGTCAGGAATATGAATTTCCACGGAGTAAAGCGGGCAATCAGAATATTAATCACCATTGCGAAAAACATGATCAGCGCCATCTCTTTACCAACGCTTTTCTGCGCGATAGATACGATAGCTTCGTTATTCGGCACAACACCCTGAATACCAAAAGTATGTTGAAAAATAACAGCAAATCCATTCAATGAAGTAATGATAACTCCGGCACCTGCGCCTAAAATAACAAACCCAAGTATGGTTTTTATTGTGCCTTTAATACATTCGGTCACAGATTGTTTCTGCAATATCAGACCAATCAGGGAAATCAATCCGATTAAAATGGCGGGCTCTGCCAGTACGTCATTCATCAGAAAACGGAAAAAGTCCATACTCGCCTCCGGTTACAGCTTGCCAAGGTCTTGTAATACCAAAGATAAGCGCGATTTCATTGCAGATTTATCAAGCATATTTTCTAATACAACAATTTTTCCATTTATCTGCTGCGCCGCCAGTTGTTCTGCAATATCTTTTGTCGCAACAAAAATATCGCTCTTTATCCCTTTTGCTGATCCCAAATCTGTATGTCCGACACTGGCTTCAACACCTAATTCCTGCAAAATACTTTTTATACTCATTTCCATTATCAGACTGGTACCCAAACCGTGCCCGCAAACAACTGTGATATGCATTTTGTTTTCCTGTTAACTAAAAATAGCGACTAATACCCTTGAATAATCGAAAAAATTTCATCCAGATTTTTAGCCTGTATTAACTGATTAATTTTTTCCTGATCATCAAATAGCCCGGCAAGTTCAGCAATCACTTCTATATGGCTGTAATTGCTTGTTGTAGCGAAGACGAACAATAGATTAACCGGATCATTTTCTGCTGAGCCGAACATGACCCCCTGTTTTATTAACGTCAGACTCAAAGCAAGCTGATTAACGCCCTGCTCTGGTCTGGCATGCGGTATTGCTATACCTGAACCCACGACGTAGTAAGGGCCAAATTGTTCATGGGACTGATAAATGGCCTCAACATAATCCGGCTGGATTGAGCCATTGTTTATAAGTGGCTGACAGGCGATCTCAATGGCCTCGCGCCAATCTCTGACATCAGGAATCCACTGAATTACATCGCGGGTCAGTAAAGTTCTCAACATTGAATACTCCTGATTAGATTTAATTTTTTCGATAGGATTTAAATCCGGGCTGTAACCATTCTAGCTGGCATCCATGGCTATCGCTTGGAGTATGTCATTTATGGAATGGGCACATTATCCATCACAATTCTGCCTTGTCATTGGAATTTAGGTATTATGGTATATTTTATGATTCTGCTATATATCCATAAGTAAAAGGATAGCCAATACAACCGAACGTACTGATGAAAAAGACAATAATATGGAGTAAATCACATAACGGAGAAATGGTATCCGTCTTATTTTAAGTTCAATCTAACGATGGTATTTTCATTCTGGGTTAATATAACCCTGATATAATCTCAGCCATGTTTTTTAATACAATATTATGTTTTTATTTTCCCCTAATCATATTACAGTTACCCACATAACAATTTCGTCAGAAGACGAATCACATAATACCTTTGAAAAACAATATTTTTAAAAATATACACCTTTAACTATCCCACCAATAACAATCAAATAATATACACCTATGTTTTATTTCCGTATTATCAGTATAAAACAGGGGTTACTTTTTATTTCCATTTAAGATTTAGAATCTTAAATTAAAATCAACAATCTTTATATTGCTTAAAATTAAAAGTCTGAGAGCTCACATAAAACACAAAAAAATTACAAAACCCATAAAATTTAAGTGTTGTTTAAAATGAAAAACATCGTATATTCGCTTCGAACTTTATTTGAAAGTTCTTACATTAAAATCAACTAAGGGTATGAATTATGAAAACTGAAAAGCCTTTAATTAAAACCTATGGTTCATTTATTGCTATCACTTTACGTAAAAAATCATCCCCTGGTGATGGCTTGCACGCAAGAGGCATCCGTCGCGGATAATTTTTAAAGAATAGAGATAAGTAAGGAGCGCAGAAATTATAAACCTTATTTATCTCTTATAATTTATCTTATAGTGAATTGGAATATAGATGAAATATGAATGAGATAAAAGAAAAGTTTTTTATAAAGAAAAAAGATGTAATATCAACAAGTTTAGATGAAGAAGAGGTAATATTACTGGATAAAAAAAATGACACATATATTGGGTTAATAGGTGCTGCAAAAGATATTTGGACTTGTAATATAGAAATAATTTCAATATCTAAAATAGTTGAGGAGTTACAAATAGATAACGATGTCGATTTAGATAATTTGAAAGAAGCCATTTACTTATTAGAAAAAGAAGGATTGATATTTGAATATACTAGTTAATGAAATAAATATAATTTTAAATATGCATAAGTTTATCAAAGCCATGAGTACATTAGAAAATAGTAGTATAATTTATACAAAGCTAAGTATACATTTTTACAAAGATTACTTAAACAAAAGAGAAAAAAATAATATTTTTGATCTTAACAGGAAAATTTCTCATATAAAAAATTTTTTACGAATTATGCATGATAAAAATGGCATGTACAAAGAAGATAGTACTTGTTATACATTATCATTGTGCATACAACTATATTTATACTCAAATGGTTATGATTCAAAATTAATTTATGGGATAACAAAGGTTGACCAAAGAATATTTGGTCATGCATGGGTTGAGTTAGACGACTCAAAATTAAAAAAAGAAGTATTATTCAATCCCGGTCGGGTAAATTTGGATGAAATGAAAAAAATAGATTCAAAAAAAATGAGTGAGGATTTATTAAAACATGTCTTTAAATAAAAACAAATCGTTTTGGATTGTCACGAACCTGATAAATAACAATGCTGACCTTTATATCAGAAACTTAAAAATCTTCTATGAAAACTTGAGTGATAGCCATGACTTTATACACTTTAAAGAACAAAATAATTATTGTATAGCTATATCTTCAAAAATAAGACCACCAATTAACCATATAAATAATAAAAAAATTATTTTAGATGGTTGGATAAAAGAAGATTGTTTAAATTCAATCATAGCAGATAAAAAAAATAATGAAATATATGGAGAATTCGCCCTGTCATACTCCAACAATGACGGATTTAATTTTGTTACGGACTTTTATTCATCAATTCCAATCTATTATTTTCACACCAATAAAAATTATATAATAACAAATGACATAAGGGCCATTTTTATATATGAAGATTTTACGGTAAATATAAACCTTGAATCAGTTTTATATCACCTCGGTGGTGATATTGCCATAGGAGAAAATGAATTACCAAACAATAATACTTTTTTTACAGATATAAAAAAAATTCCCAAAGGAAGCAAGTTAACTATAAAAAACAATAAATTATCAACAAAGGAAATCATTGATTATAATTTTGAAACTGACTCATCAAGATTTATCAAAAAAGATTTTATAAATCAATTTAAGGATAAATTTAAAGAATCAACAATAGACAGAATGAATAATGGGTTAACAGCAATTCATTTTAGCGGAGGACTAGACTCAGGAAGCGTATTAGCAACAGCAATGGAAAAAAATTTAGATTATTTCTGTGTTAATATAAGTTTTAAAGATAATGATTTAATATATAGCCAAGATTCAATGATCGTCAATAAGGTATCAAAACATTTGGATAAACCTTCATATATTTTATGGGCTGACAATACGTTACGATTTCAAAATAACTTAATAGATAATGACCCTCTGCTATATATCGATGGACCAGAACCACGTTCAAATAGTTTAGCATGTCTACAAGTAGATCAGTTAATAAATGAATTAGGTGCTGTTCAAGCAATAACGGGAGAATCTGGTGATGTAATTTTAGGTGAACAATTTGATGAAGTCATACTAGATTCTTTAATTAAACATGATTCTATTAAAAGTGCATTTGAATTATTTAACGTGATAAATGAAAAGAGAAAGATATCCCGTTACAATATAAAATACTACATTAATTTATATAATATTTTCCTATCTAAATTTAACAGTAAATTAGCAAAAAGAACATATATAAAAACACAGTGGCAGGATGAAGAAGTCAAAGTTCCAGAATATATTTGTCAGTCAAAAGGATTTTTAGCTAATAAATTATACAGCGATGAATATAGAAATATGTTAGATGGCCATAGGTTTATGTTAGATTTTTTGTGGCCAAAGGCCAGATACTTTGATTCTCTTAGTCTGAACAGTTCAACAACTCACCCTTTTTTAGATTTAAGATTAATCAATCTCGTTTTGAAAATACCACCACATGAGCATTTATATCTCAAATCTATAAAGTACGGTTCATATCTTTCAAGTAAAAGATTAGCCAGAGAATCATTTAAACAAACATTACCTGAAATATTTAAATTTAAAAAAGAAAAAACATCCTATGAAGGTATGGCAAAGAAAATACTATTAAACTCAAAACCGGGTTTAAAAGAATTATTTCTTTCTTTTGATAGTTGTTTAGTTTATAAAATGGGATTAGTAGACAGAAAAAAATTCATAGAAACTCTTACTATATACTTATTAAAAGCAGAAGATGTAAACTCGACCCTTGATGCAAATTATCAATTTATACACAGTGTCATCACTCTTGAGATATGGTTAAGAAATATCACCATGGAGAAGAAAAAACTGATTGAACGGATTAAACCGAGAAAAATAAACATGAAAATTGATGCAGAGAAAATTAATTAATCATGAAAAAATATTTAATGACTAGAAATATGTTTAAAATATTGCTGAATGGCAAGAAAAAATATTTAATACTTATCATATTCTTTCAAATAACATCCGGTGTTTTACCGGCAGTTATCTTATATTTAATGGGTTCTGCAATTAACAGCTTAGAAAATGAAGATTTATACCTACTAATAATATTTTTTTTATGTTCACTGGTTGTCCTTACTGAAATAATTGAAATTACTGAGGCAGTATCATCCAGTATAATAAGTGATTTCGCTAAGAAAAATGTAAGGGAACTTCTAATAAAAAAATCATCATCACCTAATAGTATAAATCATCTTAATGAAAAAGAGTTTCAGGATAATTTTTATTTAACCGAATCAAGAATAGATCATATATCAGATTTCATTGGTGATATTTCACAGTTTATGACAGGTTTTATAAGTATAATTTCAATTTCCACCTTATTGTTTAGTTTAGATTGGTGGATACCTTTTACCGTTATCATTGGAATGTTTCCTATTATTTATGCCAGATTCAAAGCTGAATCAAAAATTTGGGAAATTGAAACTGACTTTTCCTCTGAATTTAGTTCTATATCTAAATACTATGAATGCTTAACAAGAATTGAATCCTCTCATTCTATAAGAGTTGATAATTTTAGAGAAACTTTATTTTCAAAATGGAATTATACCTATAATTTAATATTAAATAGAGTTTTTAAAGCAAGATTCAAAGGTGTTCTCTTTTTGGTATTCTGTTCTATTCCTGGATTATTTTTATTAGTTTTTACATTATATCAAGCAAGAGAAAGCATTGACCCTACACCAGGGAATCTAATGATTATATTCGGTTCTATTCTACAAATCAGAACCAGCCTGACAATACTTATTGCCAATTTTTCACAACTTATTTATGGGTTTTTATCAACATTATCCCTTGATAAGATTGAAAACTCAAACTATCATTATAATGATATACTGTTTAACAATACCAATGATGATAATATTATCTTTATGAGGAATGTCAATTTCTCATATAACGAGAGCAAAAATAAAGTGTTGGGTAATGTTAGTTTAAAATTCAAAAAAAATAACACGTATATACTTTATGGTGAAAATGGAAGTGGCAAAAGCACACTTACAAATATAATTAGTGGCTTGTACTCAAATTTTTATGGTGAAATTATTTCAAATATCCATCCTGATAGAATATTGTATATCTCTCAAAACATTAGGCCCTTACCCATTACATTTAGAGAATTCATTGATCCTTTTAATAAGTTCAATAGCAATGATATTCTTAATGCTTTACATAATTTTGAATTGGATTTTATTTCTGAAATTAATCTTGAATATTATTTAGTTGAAGGTTTCTCAAATTACTTAAAACTATCAGGAGGGCAATGGCAAAGGCTTTTAATGGCAAAGCTATATTTAAACTATTTTAATTACGATCTAATTTTATTGGATGAAATAAACTCAGCATTAGATTCAAATGGTGATAACTTATTTTATCAGCTTATAAATTATCTAAATGCAAAAACAGCCTTAATCATAATTAGCCATAAAAAAATAACAGATCATTTAAATGTAAAAGTTACTAAAATCAAACTCACTAACAAAAGAAGATAATATCATGGTGTTAAAAACGGGAAAATTTACTGAAAATGAATATCTTGAGTATTCCAAATGGTTCACCGATGAAAATATTTCAAAATTTTTAGGTGATATAGATACAGAATGGCTGGATTATATTTTAACCTCATCTGAGGTATCACAATTAGTATTTTATGATAACGATGTGCTTATTGGTGTTATTGGAATTTGTTTACCTAATGCTGAACACAGTTATTATACCATACTTGATTTTTCAGTTAATCCTCGTTTTCAGAATCATGGTTATGGAACTAAAATTCTTAATCACTTAACCCATTGTGAAGAATATAAAGAATCTAATCTTTGGAGGGCAATAGTTTCTATAGAAAATAAAAATGCACTCGCTTTTTTTAAAAAAAACGGTTGGAAATCTGAAGGCATTGAGGATAACGACTATGTCAAAATTTTCTTTGAAAAATAATACATTCCACATGATCCTTTTTTTATTCTCTTTTTCAGTTTCTCTTTCAATGAAGGTTAGCCACGCATCTCCCAGAACAAATGATATTAACACTCTTTTTATCTATATGACGGGGGGAGATATGGAATCCGATTTTAAAATGGCAACGGATGATCTTCAAGAAATCCTGTCTGCTAAAAAACCTGATAATTTAAACATAATAATTCAAACCGGAGGTGCTTTAAAATGGCACTCATCAAAAATTAAGAATCATTATATTCAGAGATGGGAGGTTGTTAATCATGAACTAGAACTAATAGATCAGCTCCCTAATGAAAATATGGATAGTTCAGATACTTTATCCTCTTTTATAAAATGGGGATTGAAATCCTTTCCTTCTGATTCATATTATATTTTCTTTTGGGGACATGGATTAGGTGCAGCGGGTGGGTATGGTGGTGATGAAAATTATGGAAATAAAAAAATGAGCATAGGTAATATGGCTCTTGCATTTAAAAACAGCTCTATGAAACAATCTAAATTTGAAATTATTGGGTTTGATAACTGTAAAATGGCTAATCTCGAAACGGCATATGTACTTAAATCTTATGGTAAATATCTCGTAGGTTCAGTCGATTATACACATAAAAATGGATGGAATTATAAAGATATTGTTGAGTCCTTTAATTTATATTCGTCGCCAGAAGCCATCTCATCAAAAATTTTATCATCTTATATAGAACAATCTATCACCCAAAGTGATGCTTCTGATGATATTCAAGGCTCTGTAATTAACTTAAAAAAAATAAACGATGTTGCTGAAGTCGTTGATGATATATTTCATAAATTATCTTCCGGTACAAAAAAACCAAACTACCTTTATAAACTCAATAAAGCAAGAAAGATTACTGAAGATTATGAAGATGAAGCAAACATGGTTGACTTATATGATCTTATAAAAAATATTAAAAATGAATTTCCTGAAGTCATATCCAATAATGATTTAACATCACTGGAAAACTCCATTAACCAATCAATTTTACTGAACATTAAAACGCCTGAACATTTGAAAGGTAAAGGATTATCAATATATTTTCCTTTACATAATATTTGTGAATATCCACATTTCTTAGAGAAATACTTTAATAACACCCATTATTTCTCTAAAAATTACAGAGAAAATATTTACAATTATGTTTTAATGAATGACGAAATTAAATGCAAAAATGTTATTTTGAAACCCAATAATTGAAATAAAAATCCCCGAGTTATGAATCCGGGGATTGAGTTTACTATTCGAAATTAATATCGGCTAACGAACCAAATGCAAGAAGTGAATATGCTTCTCGTATTGATCCAAAATATCGTGGATGATCTGTTCCAGAGTCCAGCCCATCAGGTCGTAATCCTGACCACCCTCTTTGAGATAAACTTCTGCACGATAATATTTTTGCTCTTCAATTCGTTCGTCATCTTCCAGACCGGCAAGCGCAAATGCAGGCTGAATATAGCCCCGCAAGCGGACTTCATAGACAAAGCTAATGTTTTCGCCAAAATCCACGCCCAGATGAATGCGATCTTCAGCTTCATCATTAATCACAACAACTTTATTTTGCTTTTCCAGCTCTTCGGCAACCATACTCATCGCCTGCTGGATAACTTCACTCATAAAGCGTTTTACCTGTGATCGCTTAGGATAATAAACAATATTCCTTAATCTACGCTGCCACGGTATCGGGTTACGGCTGGCAGGAGGCGCTATCGTCGTCATCTGCTGGCTGTCTTTCTTATAAGCATCAATCCGTAATGCTTTCAGCAGGCCATATATCGCCATTAATAACACGATTGAGAAAGGAAGCGCGCTGGCAATAGTGACCGTTTGCAGAGCGGATAATCCACCTGCAACCAACAAAGAGATAGCCACAACGCCCATTAACCCCGCCCAAAAAATCCGCTGCCAGACAGGTGTATGATGCGCCCCTCCAGATGCCAGTGTATCAACGACCATTGCTCCGGAATCAGCGGAAGTGACAAAAAACATCACCACCATCACCATCGCAATGAATGATAAAACTGTCGGCATCGGGAAATATTCCAGAAAATTAAACAGTGCCAGAGAGACATCTGTTTGTACGACACTGGCTAACTCTTTGGCACCCTTATGGGCAATCAGGTCGATAGCACTATTACCGAATGCTGTCATCCACATCAGAGTAAAGCCGCTGGGTACAAACAGAACGCCAGTCACAAACTCCCTGATTGTCCGCCCTCTGGAAACTCTGGCGATAAACATACCAACAAACGGAGACCAGGATAACCACCAGCCCCAATACAGTAATGTCCATCCCCCCAGCCAGTTAGTGGATTTGGGTTCATAAGCATACAGATTGAATGTTTTACTGACGATTTCAGAAAGATAACCACCGGTGTTTTCCACAAAGGATTTCAGTAACAACACGGTTGGCCCCAAAGCGACGACCAGTATAAGCAGCAGAACGGCCAAACCTAGATTCACTTCGGATAAAATACGGATGCCTTTATCCAGACCGGAAACAACAGAGATCGTCGCCAAAGCAGTGATCGCGATGATCAGGATAACCTGTACTGTTTCATTAATCGGCAGGCCGAATAGGTGGTTAAGGCCAGCATTCACCTGAAGAACACCGTAACCCAGAGATGTTGCGACACCGAATACCGTACCAATAACAGCAAAAATATCTACGGTATGGCCAATCGGCCCATAAATTTTGTCGCCAATAATCGGATATAAAGCTGAACGCAGGGTTAAAGGTAACCCATGACGATAACTAAAAAATGCCAGAATTAAAGCCACGATGGCATAGATCGCCCAAGCGTGAAGCCCCCAATGGAAAAACGTTAATTGCATGGCTTGTTTGGCCGCAGCAATGCTTTCGGGTGTGCCTACCGGTGGTGACAGGTAGTGCATAACGGGTTCAGCGACACCAAAAAACATCAGACCAATGCCCATCCCCGCGGAAAACAGCATGGCAAACCAGGAAAAATAACTAAAATCCGGTTCAGCATGGTCGGGGCCAAGCTTGATATTGCCGTATCTGGATAACCCCAGATAGGTAACTGAAAGTAAAATCAACGCAACGGCAAGGATATAAAACCAACTAGCATTAACAAACAAGTCTTGCTGCAAAGATTTAAACCACCTATCGGCAAGCTCTGGTTTCAAACCAGCAAATGCGACCAATGCAATGATCAAAAATGCCGAGAAGAAAAAGACTGGTGGGTTAATGTAAGTTTTCGTCTCTACCTGTCCAGTATTATCTTGACTCATACTCATCCTTCAAAATTAGTGTCCGACACTATCTCCTCTATCATTAAAAAAAATTTTGTCGAAATTTTAATAAAACAAAAATAACTCCAATCAAGAGTTACCCATCACGCAGTATTTCATGTTCATAATTTACTCAAAATCTACGTTCTTGATCACCTTAACATAAAAATCAGGCCAGCTGTACTTGTAGAGAGTTACATAAATACTCGCGTTAACAAACCAACAACACAAACAGTTAATAAATTAACAATAAAAAACATTAACCTCATTTTCCCGTGCAATCATTTAAAGCATATAACCAATAGTGCGACGATCTCTCATTCAGGTTAATAACTAACATAAGGAAGTTAATAGCATGTTAAAAGAGTCAAACAAACCAGATGGATTCAAAGGCAAGCGTGTTGTTGTTACAGGTGGAGGGCGCGATTTCGGGCAGGCTATTTCTGTCTGGCTGGCGCGGGAAGGTGCTCATGTTGATCTCTGTGCCCGTCAATTAAAAAGTGCCGAAATAACCCGTGAAATTATTCAGAATGAAGGAGGGAGCGCACGAAGCTATCAGTGCAATATCGGTGATGTACAATCAGTACGCAGCTTTACCGAGCAGTTACTACAAGACAGTAAGCCCATCGATATTCTGATATTAAGTGCAGCACAGTGGCTGGAAGGCGGCCTGAGTGAGAATGACAGTGATGAAGATATCATCAGTACAATGAATTCCGGCGCTACAGGCTCTATGCTGCTGACCAAAATGTTATTACCAAGCCTGCGCCAGTCTCAGGGAGCCGATATTATTGCGATGGTGTCAATCTGTGGTGTTCCGAACTTCACCCGCTCTGTCGCCCATCCGGTCTTTTTCGCTGCCAAACATGCAATGAGTGGTTTCTGCAACACCATTTCCCACCAGTTAAGTAAGGATAATATTCGTGTGACAGGAATTTATCCGCCTGATTTTGAAACCAATGGCTTTGATACAGATTTGAGTGATCACACAACCGTAGGTAAACAGATGCTGAATGGCCGCTCAGTGTGGGAATCTATCCGGTTTGTTCTGACCCAACCCCGCAGTTGCCATGTAAGTGCGATTTACTTTCAAAGGCCGACTTTTGAAGATATGAAACAGTTGTAACCTGCCTGAATAATTTGTTTTTTTACTCTCTGCTACGGTTGATGATAATTTATCAACCGTGACGTAGCTCTCGCTAATTCATTACTCGGATTATAAATAAAAAATTCACCTTTCATCAGAATTTGAGCACTTCTTTTTGTACCTGCATACACTATATTGTCGCCATCACGGTTAATACTAAACTCCGATATCCCCGACAAATGTTCAATACGTATCATAGAATTCCCATTATCGCTCTGAGAATAATAGATATAACTGGCAATCGTTCCGGAAAAACAACAGGCCGCAGCCAGACAACAACCACCCGATACAGCAACAGATGAATGAACATTTTTAGGCGTGAGATATCTGATACTAATATCTCCGCCATGTAAAGGAGGAGCAATGATAGCAATTTTAGGCTGAGTGATAGAGTGCTTTAAATCATCCTCATTCATTGTAGTTCCATCACGCTTAATAATTTCCATCTTAATACCCATTGCTAATCTTATTTCCAGAATTTTTTCTTGTAATAATTTGTTATTTTCAATTTCACTGACACTTTCATAACCGGTGATCCCTAAATCTTCTGCCTTGATAATAATCATGGGCACAACGACATCAATACAGGTAAGAGGAATGTTATTAAATTTATCAATTAAATTCCCTGTGGGAAAAATCGATTTTGTTTTGGAGCAGGCTGGATATTCAAATAGCACATTAACTTCCGGAAAATCGCCAAGAACACCGGGGATCTGTGTTAACTGGTATTGCGGCGACACATTTCCCATCGTACATACAATATTTTTTCGCGTATTGGTATTGTAAATATTTAATTGCCCTTCAGGCATTAACAATTTTTCTTCGGGTAAATCTCGTATAACCAAGGGTATTGAGGAAGTCATATTTCCACAGTTAACTTCCCATGATACTGTGTTACTGTCTTTTTCAAGCTGGGCAAACGTGCTAATCACTTTTTTAGATTTATAATCGATATCAATGATAAAAACTTTATTGCTGGTCGTCGTTCTTCTTCCTAACCCATGAAATTGCGTATTATCTTTAACAACTCCTCGCAAGGGAACACCCATAATATGTCTAAGAATTTCTTCCTTTAATTCCTTTTCTTCTGGTAAGTTTTTTTGTAACAGAACGACTCCTGTGGAAGTTCCGCCTCTTACATAATAAAGTGGAATTCTAATTGGAAAAGATAGTTTATTCATAAGTCACCACTAATAAATTATTTTCCCTTTAAAGGTCTTAATACTGACTAGAGCATATTTATGATAAAACTGATGAAATCATGAGTTGTAATAAAGTTAGATAACGTGATTTATAAGTCAATAAAAACCGGCTATTTTCATAGAGAAATCAACACTGAAATACAAAAAAACCATCAATAATTATTTTATAATTAAATTGATTTTTAAAAAACTTGGATTCGACTAATAAGTGCAATTTCTAAGAAAGGCGGTCAGTTGCTATAGTAGGCATCTTTCTCGCCAAAGGAAAATGCACTATGACCTATACACA
>NZ_NIBU01000070.1 GCF_002632485.1 Xenorhabdus innexi
ATTCATTGCCGAAGCCTGTGGTCTTAATGAGGGACTGGGAGTGAAAGGCCAGTGGGGAACGCTTCAATCCATGGAGACACGCATGCAGTTTCTATCAGACCCGACACATCGGATCCGATTCGTTTATACCCCCAAACACGCTTCCTGGTTAAATCAAATTGAATGTTGGTTCAGTCTGGTCTCCCGACATTTGCTCAGGCGGCTTTCCGTCAGCAGCAAAGCGATATTACGGACATGCATTTTAAAATATATCGAATATTACAACCGGGTATTAGCTAAACCTTTTAAGTGGCTTTACCGTGGGAATACAAAGTGATGTCATTAATTGCAGAATACACCACTAGTATGATACATGAGAGTGACCTCTTTTTGTTTTGATTTAAGTTTTGAACACCTTTAATCAAAGTAGGTAACTCTCATCTTTTCAAGATGAAATGTCAGATCGAGTGACGACTAATACACATATCCAGTAAACGATCAACCGTAAAATCAACCGTATCAGATACCACAATTCCTCGGCGTAACTCTTCCGGGAAATCATCGATTGAGGCGTACACCGTTGGCACCAGATATCGAAAATAATCTCCCATTTTCGTTTCACCTTCATAGCCTACAGGGTAATCTTGACCTGGGTTATCTCCTTCTATGCCATGGTAAATAAAAAAACCTTTCCGTGATGGCATGTTAATTTCACTTAATTCCTTTATTTGATGTTGATGCTCACCAACCCAATTTTCAACATCCTTTCTGGAATTAGAATCTCGATGAACAAGAGCAGAATACAAATCGAGGATTGTTTGTCCTTCTTTATTCATAGGATAATTAACATACGTTTCTGATTCTTCCCATTTATACTCATTGAGCTCATCTAATAAATTTTCAAAGTTATCAATTGATAAAAGTGAATTAGGTAGCCAGCCCCAACAATTGTTAACCATTACAGCGATCTTTCCATTTTTATCCATCGCAAACCAAGTATAAATAGTTCCAAAATCTGGCTCCCAATTCTCTCTAGATTCTTTCATTATTTTGTTCCTTTTGGCCATGTAACCTTACAGTTATCACACGTTTCAACAATTACTTTTTCTGCATTTAAATTTCCTTTTTCCTGCCTAAAAGCTTTTGGGCGTATAGCTTCTGTAAATTTAATATCCTCAGGCTTTGCTCCTTGCCGTATTAAAGAGTCTGCTGCCGATACCTCTGCACATGCACCGGCCCTATTCTTACAAGAACTTGTAAACTGTTGTGCTTTAATAAATTCGGACACTTTGGTAAAGGAATAGTATGACGTTAACTCAGGTGTCTTTATGAAACGAAAATCACCCCAAAAATTTACCGATGACTTTAAAAAAGAAGCCGTCAATTTGATTGTTGAACAGCACTATACGGTTCCCCAGGCGGCTGACGCGTTAGGGATCCCCCAAAAAGCTGCTGTATACGTGGCGCAAACAGGCTATCGAGCAGGCTCAACCCGGTGCCTTAACGTCCGAGGAACGCCAGGAGTTATTGCAGCTTCGTAAAGAAAACAAACAACTGAAAATGGAGAAAGAAATTTTAAAAAAGGCGAGCGCCTTCTTTGCGAGAGAACTGCTGTAAGGTGTTGGTTCATTAAAGAGCAGGCCGACCACTACCCCATCCGGCAATTATGCCGGGTGATGAACGTCAGTCGGTCGACATTTTATGCCTGGCAAGCCAAACCGGTACCGTTAGTCTCAGCGGAGCAACAAGCGTTAAATCAGAAGGCCACGGCGCTCTTTAAAGAAAGCCGGGAAAGCCTGGGGTATCGGATGCTGGCAAAACAATTACGCAAAGAAGGCTTCACTATCAGTGACTACCGAACCCGGAAGTTGATGAAACAACTGGGCTTATCCGTTAAGCAACGTCAACGCTATCGGGCGCCGCGCAAAGGAAAAGTGCAGTCAACAGCGTGTAACCTGCTGAACCGGAATTTTAATCCGCTGGCGCCGAATGAGGTGTGGCCCGGGGACATCACGTATTTAAAAACCTCGGAAGGCTGGCTCTATCTGGCGATAGTGATGGATTTATATTCCCGCCGGATAGTGGGCTGGCAGATGTCGACAGAAATAGATACGACACTGATTAGTGAAGCGTTGGCGAAAGCATACCACTTACGCCACCCGTCAAAAGGCTGTGTGTTTCACAGTGATAGAGGAAGCCAGTACACGAGCCAGCAATACCAGGATCTCCTCAGTCGCTACGAGATGAGAGCCAGTCAGGGGGATGTGGGCGCCTGCTGGGATAATGCCGTGGTTGAGCGTTTCTTTGGTAGCTTAAAACATGATTGGCTCTTCAAAAACTATCATGAAAACCCGGCAGAGATGAAACAGGATGTTCTGGATTATCTGCATTATTACAATTTAACCCGGTTACACACGGCTAATAATGATTTAACTCCCGTGGAATATGAAATGGCTTTCAAAAAAGTGTCCGATTTTTCTTGAGCAGAACAGTTCATCATGGCTAACCGCGATTGTAATGTAAATTCAAGCAGTTCGACAACCCAGCGCCGCTATAAAGTCGGCTACATCAGTACCCGCCATGCCGATAAACACACCGGCATGACCCGCCATTACAGCCAGCACCCCAGTTTGCATTTGAAGGGGAACTGGCTGGAAGAAGCCGGGTTTGCCACCGGGCAGCCCGTGCAAGTCTGCATTGAGCACGGGCAGTTGATTATCCGGCTGGTTGAGAAGGACTAACGGCTAAAAGGAAGATCCCAGCTCTTGGGCTGGGATCTTAACATTATCTACGTAACTTATATTCTATAAACCAAGTGCCTATTCCAACTATCAAACCAGCCCACAAGCTTGCTTTAATAATTTTCTTCACATACTCAAATGAAAAAAGAAAATCACCACCAACAAATAACCAAATAATGCCCCCACATAGGCAGTAGATAAACAGCCCCATGAGAAATAGTATTACTGCACATAAAATGGCCATAATAAAAAAATATTCAACCTGATTAATTTTTTGATTCATTTTCTTTCTTCTTCTCCTTCTCCTTAACATATTTAATTCCCTGTTGAAGCTGAGTATTGGTAATTTCTGTTGTAAAAGCAGAACCTATATTTCCTGTAATACCGGGAACTATGCTTGGTTTCATATCTTTCGAAAGTCCGTATAATCCTTTTACAGCTCCACCCTGTAATTTAGGATTGTATTTCGGATCCCAACCTCCGGTTCTCCATAAACCATATTGATTAGTACCATAACTAAGCACCTTGCCTGCACCATACCCGAGGGCTGCACCTGAACCTGCAGTGATAGCATTTGTACCGATTGCGAATGGGTCGTCTCCTTTCACTGCACTGGCAGCTCCGCCCATACCAGCATTCCAGCCGACAGTTCCCCATAATCCTGTATACGCCGTAACTGCACCTGTCACAAAAGCAAATCCCACATCAACAGGATTCATTTCGCCTGTAAACCAATATTGAACTCCAGCATTTGCGGATGCCCCTATCGTCCCTGTTGTGAGCATCATTTTACCTGTCCCATCGCCCAATAAATATGCCGTAGTTCTGCCTGCTCCCCCCACTAAAGGTGCTATCGTTTTGCTCGCCCAAGGCGCAGCAATAGCCGTTGTGGCAACTACTGCTCGAGGTACGTTATTACCTTTTTGCAAAATTTCATATTTATCAATGATCGGACTAAGTTGCTTTAGGCTGTACTCTGCCATGCTTATACAATCCGCACTACAGTCTGGTGATTGAGCAAGTTTGATTAATTCTTCTTGCTGCTGCACCAGATACTCTTTGGTAACTCGAGTTTCTATCGCTTTATTCTGTTGATCGATATCTGCCTTAGTGGCAACTTCAATCAAACGGGTTTTTTCTTCCTCTGTGGAAGTGGAATTGAATTTATCCAACCATGAAGTGATTTGTTTGGCTTTGAGATAATTATTCTCAACCGCATTTTTCGCCGTCTGTGCCCCAGTTATGCCGCCTGCTGTCGAATCTGATGCTAGCCCTGCGCTCAATCCGCCTGCTAATGTAGACAATGCACTAATGGTTTGCCGTTGTTCTTCATCTAATCGATCAAGTTCTTCCGGTGTCTTAGCGCCATAAAGTTGTTCGGCAATGATTGGTGCCATGAGTTCACCGGTCGCTGCACCCGCACCACCAGCTAATGTATCTCCACCATTAGCTTTTGCCAGTACTGCTCCCAATACCGCATGAGCCATAGCATTAGCCGCTTTGTTGACTTCTTTGGTTTTAGGATCTGTCGTCTTATCTTTAATTACTTCAGCCAGATAAGGTGCCGCACCTCCCGCGATTGCAGCTGTTAAATCTCCACCAGCCAATCCTTGAATTGCTGCTGTGGCCGCCATCATTGCTTTATTCAGCTCGCTGCCCGTTCCCCATTTTTTCTGCTCATCTTTATAAGCTTGGGTTTCACGCAATGCTTTATAATAAGCAATCCGTTCTTCTTCTGGTGCATCTTCAGACGGTTCATATCGTTCATTCTTAGCCAATTCAGCTTTAGCAGCCTGAAGCGAGCGAATATTACCTTCTGTTCGTGCAATGTCTATAGCTTGGTTACTAATTTCTCCAATCAGACGGCTTTGTTGGATACGTTTTTGTTCCTTCTCTTTGTTGAAGATCGGGCTGAGTGTCTGGTTCGCATGTTCAACATCGCGGCTCAGATCAGCAATATCCTGCTGCTGATTCTCTGTATCACGAATAATTAATGTTCCTTCACTTACCGCCGCATGCGTTGTTGAATTAGCATGCCCCTCACGGCTACCACCAACCGGCATTCCTATTGCTGCGTTTTTCAGTGTGCCATTACTACCGCTACCAGCAGGATTACTATTTGGTGTTCCCAACGGATTTTTCTGTGCATTGCTGGCAAAATTACCGCTAGCACTAAAGCCCGCACTCTGGTGTTCAACTTTATAATCAGCTTTATTTTCAATATCACTAAAGCCTAGAGTACCTGTTTCCAGACGATTTTTATCAGCCGTCGCAGTACTGCCAATCACGGCACCGTCCAATTGGGTATGTTCGCCCACTTTGACATCAAAGCCGCCCTTACCCGCAAAAATCCCTGTCTGCTCTTGCACGGAATCATAATTACTATGCATTTTCTCACGGCTGACGTTGACACTGCCTGAACCACTCATTGTGCCATAAGTAAAGCTTCCTGATGCACTCGCGTTGACCTGCTTAGCATCATAACGATCGCTGTCCTGCTGGCTTTGCATAGATAGGTTACGTCCCACATCTGCCTTAACCGTTTCACCTGTTATCTGCGCACCTGTCAGATTTGCATCCCGATCACTGTGAAGGTTGACCGCATTACCAGCATTGACCGTGGTTTCGATATAATTCGTTCCTGTTCCTTTTTCAAATCCCCTGCCTTTGTTGGCGCTTGCGGAGATTTGAATTCCGGTGGAACCACCGGCAACAAAACCAACACCTATACTACCGCCACTAGTTTTATTCTTACTATCCTGTAATTGGTTATTTTCAGCAGAGACCAAATTTATATCCCGATTAGCAGACAGGTTGATATCTTTACCAGCCTGTAACTTCCCGCCCTGCACGGTAATATCACCATCACTTCCTTTCTCGCCCGTACCTGTTGCTGTAATGGAAAGGTTTTCTCCTGTAGTTAAATTGCTACCTTGAGCAAAATTTTGCTGCAGTTTTTGCGTGGATTTGGAGGATTGAGTTTCCAGAGAAACTTTGACACCAAATGCACTGTCTTGTGATGAATCATTACCTTGCTCTGACGCCAACCGGGCTGCCTGCACCGCCTGTACTCCACTTAATGCGACTTTAGTACCTTTAAGTGCAGCAAGACGGCTATCTTGTTCTTTCTCCTCGTTGAAGTCTTGGGCTGTTTCTACTGCTGTGTTAATCGCGCTGCCTACAGTCCCGGCTAACGAAACTTTCACACCTGTTTTTTTATGTTCTGCTGATTGTGCTTGGTTAAGCTGGTTTTCACTGGCTGTGATACTGACTTCCTGTCCTTTCAGAGCCATATCTTTGCCAGCAATGAGTTCACTACCATGCACTGAGAGATCACGCCCCGCAGTCACACTCAGATTACCTTCAGTGCTGCCAATTACACTGCCTTTTTCACTGTTCACATCACCATCGGCAGTCGCTTTATCCTTACTTTGCCCAACCATCGCGCTAACGCCTTTGGATTTGATCCGACCAGTTTTTTTCTCTTCATTCAGATGAACAGAAGACTGAGATTCTCCCGCTGTAGTGATAGTAACATCGCGCTTCGCAGTCAGCGTAACATCATGAGTACCTGCAATATTACTTCCTTGTACTCCAATATCCCTGCCTGCTTGTACTTCGATTTGATCACCACTGAGCGTACTAGATTGTACAGTCTGTTGAAGTTCTTTATTGTAAGTTTTTTCCTTACTTTTTGAAGACTTGCTCGCACTCAGAGAAGTTTCAGTCTGTTTCGCTTCGTGAGAGTCACTATTTTGCTGATGGGTAAGAAGGAAATCACGCCCAGTTTCAATCTTGACAGTTTCTCCATTTACATGTGTGCCTGCCAGAGTAGTATCCCGCCCACTGCTCAGTATAATAGTTTTACCACTCTCTACTGATGTTTCAGCCCATGTCGTACCATTGTCTTTTTCAAAAGCTTTACTACGGTTAGCCTGATAATCAGCATTTGCCATAGTAAGACCGCTCAAGCCCAAATTGACACTGGCACCGAGTTGCTTGCCACTACTACTCTTTTCTTTATCAGTTTTGTAGGTATTAGCAGCCCCCGATAAAGAAATATCCTTTTCCGCCTGTAAGATAATATTTCCACCAGCCTTAAGCTGGCTTCCATCGATAGTAAGATTTCCGGCTAGTGGACCTTCTCCCTGACCTATGGCTGTAATAGATAAGTTATTTCCAGCAGTTAAGGTTGAGCCTATAGCCACATCTGATTCTTTATGAGTGCTGGATGAACTCTTTTGTTTACCGACAGTTGTCTGGAAAGTAAGAGATGGCAATACTGGGTCTTTACCCTCAAGAAGATTCTCTTCTGCCTTATCATGTGCCGCCTGAATAACACTCAGGGCAGACTTCACATCATATAGTGCAGATACCCGACTGTTATCACCTTGTTTTATCTGTTGTGAAGCAGCTTGAGTGGCGACAGCCAGACTACCTCCTGAACTTCCATAAGAAAGCGTCAATCCTTTGCTCTTTTGTTCAAGAGCGTCATCATGAGTCAGTTTATTCCGCCCAGCTTCAATCTGTACGCTACTGCCACTAATTGTTAAATCCTGACCAGCAATCAACTCACTAGCACGTACTTTAACTTCGCGTCCAGCATTAACAGTAAGGTTTCCTTGGCTACTACCAATTACACTAGCTTTTTCACTCGCACCATCATCCTCTATGGTACTCTTCTGGCTGGTTTTACCTATTTTAAAGCCAGCCCCGTCAGTTCCCATCAGGCCGGATTTTTTCTCTTGTTTTATATGCTGTTCGGTAAATGACTCTGTGGCAGTCGTTACCTGAATATCTCGGCCAGCGGCTAATGCAACATCCTCTGTACCAGCAATATTACTGCCCTTAACATGCAAATCCTGCCCAGCCTTCACTGTCACTTTATTACCACTCAGTGTTGTGCTCAATGCATTGCGCTGATGCACTTCATCATGGTTTTCTGTTGACTCAGAAGAAAGCAGGCTTTTATCTTTACGATAATGGTGTTCAATCAGTGAATGCTGTGCTTCCCCGGATTCCAGTACCACATTCCGTCCTGCCTGAACGTGTAAGTCATCACCTGCAACCACGTCAGCGGCTTTCACTTTCAAGTCATTGCCTGCCAACAGTTGCATAGAACCTTCACTGTGCAATGTGCTACCAACATCAGTTTTTTCATACTGATGCAGATAATTTTTGCTGTCCCAATCATGATTACGGGTTGTTTCTGTTGTGACAGTATTAATACGTAGGTCATTACCAGCGCTCAGTGTTGTTACACCTTGTTTACCTTTATTGACAATTTCACTAGCGGTCAGAGTGAGGTTATTGTTTGCATGAAGAGTCAGTTCACCCTGTGCATTGGTAACATAAATACCGGCTGAACGGTCAATCCACTGATCGGTACCTTGACTACCCATAGTGGTTGAACTGGTCAAATTATTACCAGCCAATAGCGTTACACTATCATTCCCTTGGATTTTTCCGCCCAGATTATTGATATCAGCACGAGCTTGTACCGCTACCCGATTACCTCGTATTTCACCCCGATTTTGCACGTTTTCAGCTGTCAACTGAGTGATTTCTCTCCCTGAAATCTGCCCGCTGTTAGTAATATCCTGCAAAGTATTTGCCAGTACCCGTTGCCCTGTCAGCAATGCTCCGCCTCCGGTTAGTTCATCCTGTTTCACCCGCGCATAGACCTGTGGTGCTACTACAGTCTGTACTGAACCATCCGGTAAGGTAACCTGTCGATTTTCCAACCAAACTATATCGGTTGTTAACAACGCCATTTGTGAAGATGTCAGCGAAATACCTGGAGTCAAGTTATATTGCTTACCAAAAGCTACACCTGAATTCATCAGTGCTTTGAACTGTTCTTCATCATTACGATAATTACCAAGATAACGGTGCCCCGTTAACTGTACTATTTGGTCACGGATTATCCTCTGCTCATAGAAACCATCCCCCAAACGTTTATGCATGTTACTTTGGTTGTTGCCCCACTCCTTCTGCATATAATCCGTACTTAACCAAGTTTTCTTATCGGTAAAACGACGATCAGTTTCAATTAAGGGTTTGCTGGCATCCCCAAGGTTTATTGTAAACAGGCTGTTACTCGGTAAATGGGTATCTACTTGAATATGACGAATTTCCGATTTTTGGTCAGGGAAGGCGTCTTTCTGGACAGGAACCGTCTGTATTTTGTTTGGATTATCAAACTCTGCTAGGTTTGGTGCATCAATAGGCTTTATCAGATCTAACTGGTTTGGCGAACTTATCACTTTCACTGGCTCTAATGCATTCGTCACGTCCGCTACTTTCACAGGATCTAACTTATTTGTCGCATCCACTACTTTGACAGGATCTAACCTGTTTGTTGCATCCGCTATTTTCACAGACTCTAATGCGTTTGTGGCATCATTCAATTTGATGGATTCTAGTGTATTTGCCGCACTCTCTACTTTGACAGAGTCTAATCGGTTTGCTGCATCCACCACTTTGATTTGTTCTAACGCATTTGTCGCATCAGTCACTTTGGCAGACTCAAATGAGTTTGTCGCATCGGCCACTTTGACAGATTCTAATGCCACATCTGTCACTTTGACGCGTTCGAATGTGTTTGTCGCATTAGTCACTTTGGTAGACTCTAATGCATTTGCCGCATCTGCCACTTTGATGGATTCTAATGCCACATCTGTCACTTTGACGCGTTCGAATGTGTTTGCCGAATTAGTTACTTTGGTAGACTCTAATGCGTTTGTCGCATCTGCCACTTTAACTTTCCCTAACGCATTCGCCGTATCCGTTATTTTGACAGGCTCTAGCTCGTTTGTCGCATTAGCCACTTTGATGGATTCTAACCCATTTTCTACATTAGCCACTTTGATAGGTTCTAACGTATTTGTCGCATTAGTCACTTTGACGGATTCTAACCCATTTGTTGCATCCGTTGTTTTTATTGCAATTGACGAATTCGACGTATCTACACTTAAATTTTCGCCCTGTATATCAATGTGACCCGTTTCCATCGGATTACCAGTCAATGTCAGAGATTGGCGGGAATCAGGTGAGCTGCCAATACCAGTACTGTGAGTATTAGCCTGATATTCCATCAGGTTTAACGGTAATGTAGTAACCTCTGGTGCAGGTGCATATGTAGTACGCTTGACCCCGCTGGATTTCTTTTTTCTACCCGCTCTTCTTTTACCCGGTTTTGAATGCCGCCAACTATCCCCCATATCGGTAATAACCCGTTGTCCGGTTGCTTCCAGGTTGTCCAGTTTAGTCACAGCTGCTTGCAAATCCCCACCGGCTAAGATGCGACTGTTTTCATTGGTATATTGATAACCAATTAAAGTCAGATTTTTACCAGACATAATGGTAGCGGGGTCTTTATTCACCACCTGTGTTTCAGAAGTAACACGATCGTATTTAATTTCAGCAAAGTCTTTGTAAAAACCGCCTGGCGTCCATAACTTATGTTCACGTCCACCAATATCGTAGCTAACACCTTCATCAGTGGCATTATAAGTTATACTGGCACCGTTTCCCTTAAATTGATAACGATGCTCTCGCCCAACTTCTACAGGTTTATCCGTTAATTTCAGATGAATATCTTTGTTTTCCAGTAGAGCAGCTTTGATAAATAAGTTATCACCCGCTTCGATATTCGCACTGTAGTTATTTATTCTTCCCGCTTGCCCGACTGCATAATAGTTTTCATCTAAGCGGCTACCAATTTTCATATCACCTGAACTGTAAAGCAAAGCGTGATCCTGATTCAGCAATACGTCATCAACACCAATATCCAACCGATCACGGGCGGCAATAACAGCGCTTTTTTCCTGCTCCTTCTGATTCTTCAGTGTCTCAGCTTTGATTGCTACATGATCACCATAAATACGCCCCGAACCTTGGTTGGTCATTGCCGAAGTTTCGATATGAGTACGTTCACCGTCTATCAATCCCCGGTTTATCAAATTTTCCGTCTTTATATGGGTATTAACCGCACTAATTTCAGCCGTTGCAGTATTATTAATCTGTGGCGCTTTTATTTTCAGTGAATTACCAGCCAGAATTTTGTTCTTATTGATCACTTCTCCTGCTGAACCAAAATCCAGATTGCCATCAGCTGCAACAATTTTTTCGTTAGTGAAAGTCTTCTTTAAATTGATACTCATATCACCCTGTGACAAGACTTGCCCGTCACCGCTCAAGCTTTTCGCCTGAATCTGTCCCTGATTACCTGTAATCACGATCCCATCAGAGTTATCGATTCTGAGTGAATTTTTATTGTCATCCGTCACTGCCAACTGATTTTTACTGCTGATAAATCCCTGACTATTATCCACTGAATTTCGAACATGCAATACCTGTTCAGAAGTTGTCCGAACTACACCTTCTTTGTTACTGAGTTCCCCTGCTGTTAAAAACAGGCTGTTTGCCTCTATGCCTTTATCTTCTTTGCTCAGAGTTGCTATGTTACTCAGAACATCTGTATCAATAGACAATGTCTTCCCACTACGGATAAGTCCATCGCCGTTGTTGATTTGTTCAGGCACAGTCAATGACATATCACCTACAGATTGTAGCTGACCTTGATGGTTATCTAATGAACGAGTTTTGATATCAGTTGTGTCCAGCGAAAGGAGTGCCCCTTGCTGATTAGAAAACGACTGATTACCGGTATCAACAACCAGTCCGGTTCCGCCCTGAATCTGTCCCTGTTCATTATCTATTGCACCTGTATATAGAGTAGTTTGTCCATCAGAGACTAATGCTCCTCGCTTATTTGTGAGTAGCTGTCCTTGCGTATCTACCATCAGATCCGCGGCTGACTGTAATTTACCATCGGTATTATTCAACGCCTTACTCTGCAGATTAATACCATCATTACCTGCTATCTGACCTTTTATATTATCAAGGTTTCCCACTTCCAATTTAGCTTGGGTATTTGCAATGATAATCCCTTGTTGGTTATCCAGATCACCTGTATGTAATGTGGCTGCTCCCTCTGCAGCTAATTTACCTTGCCTATTAGTGAACTTCTTACCTTGAGTGTCAACGCTGATATCCACAGCAGAAAGCAGTTGCCCTTCGGAGTTATCCAGTGCCTGACTGATAATTGTTAGCTCTTCATTACCCGCAATTTGGCCTTTCGTATTGTCGATATCACCGGTTTTCAAAGTGGCTTTTGTATTGGAAACAATCACACCCTGTTGATTGGTCAGTTTTTGTTCGTTCGTGTTGATGTTCAATTCAGATACGGACAGTAATTTCCCTTCGGTACTATCCAGTGCTTGACTGCTGATCTCTAATCCTTTATCACCGATAATTTGGCCTTTTGTGTTATCGATATCACCAGTGGTCAATGTAGTTTTGCTATTGGAAGCAATCACCCCGTGTTGGTTGGTGAGTTTTTGCTTGTGCGTCTCTACCGTTAAATCGCCCGCAGACAGTAATTTCCCTTCGCTGGTATTCAGTGCTTGGCTGCTAATTGCCAGCCCTGTATCACCAATAATTTCTCCCTGTGTGTTGTTAATTTCACCGGCGGTCAACAGGGTCTTGGCATTAGATGCAATAACTCCTTGTTTGTTGGTTAGCGTTTCTCCTTGCGTATTCACCGTCAGTTTGGCCACAGACAATAACTTACCTTCAGTGTTATCCAGCATCTGACCAGCAATTTCCAATCCTGCATTACCCTCGATTTGACCTTTGGTGTTATTGATATCACCGGTGGTCAGCGTCGTTTTGCCATTGACCGCAATCACCCCGTGTTGGTTGGTGAGGGTTTGCTTGTGCGTATCGACCGTTAAATCGCCCGCAGACAGTAATTTCCCTTCGCGGGTATTCAGTGCCTGACTGCTAACCGCCAGCCCAGTATCACCGGAAATTTCCCCTTTCATATTGTTGATATCACCGGCGGTCAACATCGTCCTGCCATTAGACGCAATCACCCCCTGCTGGTTAAGCAGTTCCTGATCCTGCGTATTCACCGTCAGGTCAGCCGCCGACTGCAATTTCCCTTTGGTGTTATCCAGCTTCAGGCTGGTAACGGTCAGTCCTGTATTGCCCGCAATTTGGCCTTCCGTGTTATTGATATTCCCGGTGGTCAGCGTCGTTTGAGTGTCCGATGCAATCATCCCTTTTTGCGCATTGGTCAACTGGTGCCCCTGCGTATCGATACTCACATCAGCGGCAGACAGCACTTTCCCGCCGGTGCTATCCAAGGCCTGACTGGTAATGTCCACCCCGGCATTCCCGGAAATATGACCGCTGATATTGTTGATATCCCCGGTTTTCAGGATGGTTTTACTATTGGCTGCAATCATCCCCTGTTGGTTGGTAAGGGTTTGCTTGTGCGTATCGACCGTTAAATCGCCCGCAGACAGTAATTTCCCTTCGCGGGTATTCAGTGCCTGGCTGCTAATCGCCAGTCCGGCATCAGCGGTAATTTCCCCTTGCGTATTATTGAGCTCACCGGTTGTCAGGGTGATTTTAGCATTGGACGCGATGGCTCCTTGTTGGTTGGTCAACACTGCTCCCTGCGTATTCACCGTCAGATCGGCGGCAGACAGCAGTTTCCCCTTGGTGTTATCCAGCCTCTGGCTGGTAACCATCAATCCTTTATTACCCGCAATTTGTCCTTCAGTATTGTTGATAATACCGGTTGCCAATGTGGTTTTAGCATCAGCCGCAATCATCCCTTGCAGCGCATTAGTCAGTTGTTTTCCCTGCGTATCAATGGTCAGATCAGCGGCAGACAGCAATTTTCCGGCAGTGTTATCCAGTGACTGACTGCTAATTATCAGTCCCTCATTACCGGAAATTTGACCCTGGATATTATTGATATCACCGGTTTTCAAGGTCGTTTTACTATTGGATGCAATTACTCCCTTTTGGTTAACCAGTGCTTTATCCTGCATATCTAAGGATAGGTCAGCGGTAGACAGTAATTTTCCAGTGGTGTTATCTAGTGCCTGACTGGTAATCTCCAGCCCTTTATCTCCGGTAATTTGACCTTGGATGTTGTTGATGTCGCCAGCTGTCAACGTAGTCTTGGCATTAGACGCGATGAAGCCTTGCTGGTTAATTAATACGTTATCTTGCGTATTTACTGTCAAATCGGCAACAGACAGTAATTTCCCTTCCGTGTTATCCAGTGCCTGACTGGTAATCTCCAGTCCTTTATTACCTGCAATTTGGCCTTTTGTATTATTGATAACACCGGTTGCCAATGTGGTTTTAGCATCAGCCGAAACCACTCCTCGCTGATTGGTGAATGTTTGCCCTTGGGTATTCACCGTCAAATCGGCGACGGATTGTAATTTTCCTGCAGTGTTATCCAGCATCTGGCTAGTAATCATCAGTCCTTGATTACCCGCGATTTGACCTTCCGTGTTGTTGATATCTCCGGTTTTCAGAGTGGTTTTACTATTGGACGCAATCACCCCCTGTTGGTTGGTGAGGGTTTGTTGATGTGTATCTATGCTCAAGCCAGCCGCAGACAGTACTTTTCCGTCGGTACTATCCAGTTCCTGACTGCTAATTTCCACGCCTTCAGTCCCGGAAATATGACCGCTGATATTGTTGATATCCCCGGTGGTCAGGGTGGTTTTACTATTAGACTCAATGGTACCTTGTTGGTTGGTCAGCATTTCTCCCTGCGTATTCACCGTCAGGTCGGCAGCAGACTGTAATTTCCCCTTGGTGTTATCCAGCATCTGGCTGGTAATGACCAATCCCTCATTGCCAGCGATTTGCCCTTCGGTATTGTCGATAATACCGGTTGCTAACGTGGTTTTGGCATCAGCCGCAATTACCCCTTGCTTCGCATTAATAAGCTGTTGTTCATGCGTATCAATGGTCAGATCAGCGGCAGACAGCAATTTCCCGGCAGTGTTATCCAGTGACTGACTACTAATGTCTAGCTCTTTATTGCCAGAGATTTGGCCTTCAGCATTGTTGATATCACCGATTTTCAGGATGGTTTTACTATTGGACGCAATCACCCCCTGTTGGTTGGTAAGGGTTTGTTGATGTGTATCTATGCTCAAATCAGCCGCAGACAGTAATTTTCCTTCTGTAGTGTTCAATGCCTGACTGCTAATCTCCAGTCCGGCATCAGCGGTAATTTCCCCTTTCGTATTATTGAGCTCACCAGTTGTCAGGGTGATTTTAGCATTGGACGCGATAGTACCTTGTTGGTTGGTCAACGCTTCTCCCTGCGTATTCACCGTCAAGTCAGCGGCAGACTGTAGTTTCCCTTTCGTGTTATCCAGTGCCTGACTGGTAACCATCAATCCTTTATTACCCGCAATTTGTCCTTCAGTATTGTTGATAACACCGGTTGCCAATGTGGTTTTAGCATCAGCCGCAATCATCCCTTGCAGCGCATTAGTCAGTTGTTTTCCCTGCGTATCAATGGTCAGATCAGCAGCAGATAGCAATTTTCCAGCTGTGTTATCCAAAGACTGACTGCTAATTTCCAGCCCGGTATCACCGGTAATTTCCCCTTTCGTATTATTGAGATCACCGGTTGTCAGGGTGATTTTAGCGTTGGACGTGATGGTACCTTGTTGGTTGGTCAGCGTTGCTCCCTGCGTATTCACCGTCAAGTCGGCGGCAGACAGTAATTTCCCCTTGGTGTTATCCAACATTTGGCTGGTAATAATCAGCCCCTCATTGCCGGCGATTTGCCCTTCGGTATTGTTGAGATCACCGGTTGCCAATATGGTCTTGGTATTAGATGCGATGACACCTTGCTGATTAGTGAGTTTTTGTCCTTTCGTATCCACTGTCAGATCGGCGGCAGACAGTAATTTCCCTTCCGTGGTATTCAGTGCCTGACTGCTAATTTCCAACCCT